>JARXAQ010000349.1 GCA_029865825.1 Rhizobium sp. | reverse complement strand
CGTTTGGCCGCCTTGAGGGCAAGGCCGGCGCCGGCCGACGATTGGGAGATCAGCACCGACAACGAACCCGCTCCGGATGTGCCGCCACCATCGCCGAGCCTGCCCGTCAAATCGTCTCTGGTCCTGGTGGCCGAGGACAACGAGATCAACCAGATCGTCTTCTCGCAGATCCTCGAAGGTCTCGGTTTTTCCTACCGCATCTGCGAAGACGGCGAGGAAGTGGTGCGGTTGTGGGCGGAACTCGACCCCGCCATCATCCTGATGGACGTGACATTGCCGGTGATCAACGGCTTTGAAGCGGCGCGGCGGATCCGGGCCGCCGAGGGAGGCGGGCCGAAGGCGACACCGATCATCGGCGTTCTCACCCAGGCCTTCGATCGCGACCGGGAGGCCTGTTATGCCTCGGGCATGGACGACGTCATCCTGAAGCCTTTGAGCCCCGACGTCGTCGAGCAGGCCGTGATGCGCCTCGTACCCCAGGTCGCACGCGCCACCATGGCGTGAAAACCTAGGCTCCCTCCTTGCCGCTGCCGGCGAGGGTCGTGTCGACGCGTGACTGCCTGTGGCCTTCGCTATTATTATCTTAATGCTTTAGATCCATTATCCCGGCTGTGAAGGAACCGTAGCAGGAAGAATGAATGGGTCCCGCTGGCACTGCCTTTGAGCAGACCAACCAGAATGAGCTGCAGCGTCTGGCCTACACCGATCATCTGACCGGGTTGGGTAACCGCAATCGGCTGGGCGACAAGATCCGGCAACTGGCCGCCGATCGCGCCAACGATCCTGCCCCCTTCACCGTCGGCATCGTCAATCTCGACGGCTTCAAGCCGATCAACGATCTCTTCGGCCAGGCCTCCGGCGACGAGATCCTCTGCCAGGTCGCTCACCGCCTCAAGGCCTGTGTGCCCGACGGTGCAACTGTTACACGCCATGACGGAGACGAATTTGCCATCGTGCTGCCGCTCGTCTTCGAACGTCTTGGCGCCGAACGGGCAGGCCAGCTGATCAAGGATGTGTTGTCGGCCCCTTACGATCTCGGCGACCGCAATGTGCGTCTCTCCGCCTCGCTCGGCTTTGCCGTCTATCCCTTTGCGGGCGAAGACTTCGATGAACTGATGAAAAGCGCCGAAACTGCGCTCTATCGGTCCAAACGGCGCGGTCGCGGGCAGGTTACCGTGTATTCGCGCGAGATCGCCCAGGAGATGAAGCGAGCGACGCAGCTCGAACAGGCCCTTCGCAACGCCATCATCAATGACACCGTCGATGTGCATTTCCAGCCGATTGTGCGCCTGCGCGACAACCGCGTCGTCGGTTTCGAAGCGCTCGCCCGCTGGAACGATCCAGATCTCGGTTTCGTCTCGCCTGCTGTCTTCGTGCCGCTGGCCGAAGAGCGCGGCTTCATCGACACGCTCTCAGAGACACTCCTGCGCAAGGCGGCGGAAGCGACTCTGGCCTGGCCGCGCGATCTCTTTCTCTCCTTCAACCTCTCCTCGGTCCAGCTGATGGACCTGCGTACCTCCTACAACACGCTGTCGATCCTCAACAGCGTCGGCTTCGATCCGCGCCGGCTGGAGATGGAGATCACCGAAACTGCCGTGATGACCTCGGCCGATACGGCGCGCCGCATCATCAAGGACCTGAAGGACGCCGGCATCCGCATTTCGCTCGACGATTTCGGCACCGGCCAGTCGAGCCTTGGCCGCCTGCGTGATTTCACCTTCGACAAGGTCAAGATCGACCGCGCCTTCGTCTCCGCTATCACCACCGACCGCACCTCCGAGCACATCATCAAGGCGATCATCACCATGTGCGAGGGCCTTGACCTCGAAGTGGTGGCAGAAGGCATCGAGACGGAAGCCGAAGCCCAGAAGCTGCGAGAACTCGGCTGCGGCATGGGGCAGGGCTATCACTTCGGCCGCCCCGCCGATGCGGCTGCCACCCTGCGCTATCTTGCAGAGAACCACCACGAATTCGCGCTGGTCGACCGCGCGTCGGCCTGATCGCATCAGCCTCGTTCACGCTTGGTCGAGCAACCAGTTCCGCACGCAGGTCGCTGACCGGCTTAACTCGTGCGACCGTGAACACACGGCATGGAAGGCGAGCTCTGTGCGGAGCGCATGTCCACCCACCTCCACCATCTGCCTCGGACTTCTCGACTGTGAAGGTGGAGCGTCGGGTCGCTCGGGTGGGCGTCGAATCTAGTACGGTGGCCAATGCCGATCTCTATCGCGCGTTGAAACCCGTATCGCGAAACCGCGGCACCATCGGTTCCACCGCTCTCATCGTCCGTCGAGATCCGCTGCCGATGAAGGACGAGGCAGCAAGATTCGATTTGCTCCGCATTGGCGACGCTGTCTGACGTCGCAATATCCATACGGCGATCTACGAAGCGCTGCGCATCTGCAGCCTGCTATAGACCAAACGTGAAAAGGCGGCGCCGAAGCGCCGCCCATCAAAGCCTGGAGCACATGGCTCGTTTCAGGATTAGTTGTTGTCCGTCGACGAGGTCGTGGTGCCGTCGGTCGGGGTCATCGTCGTACCGGTCGTGCTGGTGCCGGTGGTTGCGGAACCGGCATCGGCAGCCTGGTCATCCAGCGTGCGGAATTCCGGCGCGTTGGTCAGGCTTTCGGCCGTCTCAGTGGTCGTCAGGCGAACTTCGGCGTCGGCCACGGCCTCAGCTGTCGTTGCCGCATCACCCGTGGTCGTCGTTGCGGTGTCACCGGTGCCGGTCGTCGTGGCTGCATCGTCCATTTCGCGCGAAATGGTGATCTTGTCGAACGGAATGGCGACATTCTTTTCGCCGATACCGAGGAAGCCACCCACGCCGACGACAGCTGCGATCACGCCACCGTCATCCTGGACGAGCAGGTCGTTGATGTCACCGATCGACTGATTGTCTGCGGTGTAGATCGGCTGGCCCATGAAATCGCTGACCGAGATCTGGTTTTCAGCCTGTTCCGTCAGGTAAGTGGCGGAGCTGGCAGCATTGGCCGTCGTGTTCGGGGCCATCGTGCCGGTAGCGCCGGTTGCATCGGTCGCGCCGCCGCTGGCATCAGGGGTGACAGGTGCGGTTTCGGTTGCGGCCGGAGGCGTCGTGGTCGTGCCCGTAGCATCCTGGGCGAAAGCGACCGGTGCCATGGCGGTGGAGCCGAGCAGCATGGCTGCGGCGATCGTGGTAAGGGTCTTTTTCATGATGGGCTACCTTTCCTCTGAGATAAATTCTGACTGACATGGCCTCGGCGAGAAATGCCTGGGCCGCGTCGGTTCGAGAGGAAAATGTCTGGCAGGCGCCTTCGTTCCCGGCTTTATTTTTGCTCTTTACCTGGAACAAATCAGTGGCTTGGCGGTTTCGCGGCCCCTCCGGCCGTGGAGGTTTGGCGGCATCAGCGCATCTAGGCAAGCGGTCAGCGAGAGCGGCCGGCACGCGAAAGGCGTGCCGGCGAGGGTCGATTTTTTAAAGCTTGAACAGCGGCTCCGGCTTGCCCTTCACGGGAAGGCCGAGCTCAAAAAGAGCGCCGGCATGCTCGTCGCTCTGCCGCTCGCTGTCGCTCAGTCCCTCCCAGCAGGAGGTCACAGCCAGCCGGTCGAAGGCGGGGCCGAAAAAGGCCGGGCAGGTCGGGCGCCGTGTCGGGATTTCGAAACGGCCGATCTGGCGACCGTCCGGGGCATAGCGGTCCACGGCCCCGCCATCCCAGTTGGCGTTCCAAATCGTCCCCTCGAGATCGACAACCGATCCGTCGATCACACTGGCGCGCGCGGACTGGTCGATGAAAACCGTCGGAACGCCCGTCGGCATCCCCGTTGCCGGATTGAGGTCGACCCGCATCATGTGGTTGACTTTGGAATCATTGAAATAGCCGACGGCCCCATCGGGGGAGAAGCAGATGCCGTTCGGAATGCTGACCGCCTCGAACAGCTTGGTGACGGCAGTCCCGGACACATGGTAGATCGCGCCGGCACCGGTATCGGCAGTCTTGCTCATCGTCCCGATCCACAGCGCGCCGCTCGGATGAACGCGCCCGTCATTCGAGCGATTCTGCGGCTTGTCCGCTTCGATGCGCGCATAGGGAGACAAAACCCCGGATGTGCGGTCGCGCAGGAACAGCCCCTGGTCGGAGGCGATCAACTGTCGGTCGGCATCGATCACCGCAAGCACGCTGGCGAGAAAGGGCAGGTCGTGCCGGGCAAAGGCGCCCGTCTCTACCGTCAGTTCGCACAGCGTCTTTCCGAGAATGTCGAACCAGAACAGCGAACCCGACAGAGGATCGAAGGTCGGGCCTTCACCCAGCTCCAGTCGTTCGTCCACCAGCACGGTGCCCTTGAAATTTTCGGTCTGGATCACAATTGTCTCCTCGTCACTCTGTTGGACCCTGTCGGCAATAACCGCTTTGTGACAGGGGTTTACGGTAAAATACAGGGGGTCTCTGGACCCTTTGGCCTTTAAAAGTCTATGCTTTAGCACCTTATGGAGGTGAGATTCGCATTTGTGGACTCTTTGTTCTCCCGGTTTCTCTTCGATGCTGAAGGCCGCGCCCCAGGAATGGGATTAGGTGATGTGGATCAAATCGCCGATGATGAGCATATTGGCTCTTGAACAACCGCAGGTTTGGACGACAGTTGACGTATTCTTCGTGTAAGTTTGGATTCCTCGTGACGGCAGGCTCTGCCGTGAAGAAGACGCTTTGATGACCGATCTGGATCCGTCCGCTACCGAACGTGTCGCGAGCCTGGTGGCCGAGGTCAACGGCTTCAAGACACAGTTCGACGTCTTCCGTTTCATGAAGCGCACGACCGAACTCTTCGGCGCGCGCGCTTTCATGGTTTTGAACATGCCGAGCCCGACGGCCCGGGATCTCGGCAGCAGCTCGATTATCACCAATTGGCCTTCCGATCTGCTCACCGAATTCGACCAGGTCTCGCTTCTATCCGACAGCCCGGTTCTCGCCCATCTGCGTCGAGCCTCGATCCCGTTCCGGTATGATGTGGATGGCGGAGTCCTCGTCCGAGATCCACATTCCGCAGAAGTGTCCAAAGCGCTTTTCAGCCGCTTCCGGATGAACAGGGGTGCTTATTTTCCCGTGCATGACGCGAGCGGCGCCCGGGGGGCGGTCTCCTTCGGTGGAGACCGTGACCCCTTCACCACCAGCGAGATGATGGAACTCACCTATCTGTCGGTCCACATCTTCAATCGCCTGGCTGAAATTCGCGAGATGGACAGCCGCAACAGCGACATGCTGACCGAGCGCGAACTGGATTGCCTGAACTGGACGGCGGCGGGCAAGACCAGCGTCGAGATCGCCGAGATCCTCACGCTCTCCGAGCACACCATCAACCACTATCTCAATCGCGCGACGAAGAAGCTCGATGCGGTGAACCGCACCCAGGCCGTTGCCAAGGCGCTGAGGCTCGGCCTCATCAAGTAGATCTGCCCTCCTGTCGCTTTTTTGGGCGGCTTGCCGTGTGCCGCCTAGTTTGCCGGCAATTCGGCGGGCGGTTTACGGATTTTGTTCCGTATCAACCCAACAAACACGGCCATTTCCAGCCGAAAGCCAACTGGCACGCATCGTGCATATTGAAGGTTAGTCCAGAGGGGACGTTGCATGGCATCCATAAAAGGGTGCTGCAAGGACAAGCCGCCGCGGGGATCTCATACCCTGCCGGCGGCTTTCCTGCTTCTGGGGGTTCTACCCCGTTACCAGAAACTCTGTCGCAGACGGTCGCGCGCATTTGCGGTTGGCGAAGGCGCAGCACTCCATTATCTAGTCCGCAGCAAGTGTGCAGCGGAAAGAGGAAGATGATGACCGAGTTGACGCGCGACATGGTTCTGGAAGCGCTCGGGCGCGTCCGGGGACCGGACCTCGATCGCAGCATCGTCGAACTGAAGATGGTCTCCGATATCTTCATTTCAGACGGCAAGGTCTATTTTTCGATCAATGTGCCGGCCGAACAGGCCGAGAAGCTGGAGCCGCTGCGCCAGGCGGCCGAACGCACCGTCAAGGCCCTGCCGGGCGTCAAAGGTGCCGTCGTCAGCCTGACGGCGGAGCGCAAGCAGGGCTCCGGCCCACCGCCGCCACGCCCGTCGGCCGCCGCTCCGTCCCATTCACACAGCCACAGCCACGCGCCGACACCAACGCCATCGGGCACGCAGCGCTCCAAGGCGGAGTTGCCGGGCATCGGCGCGATCATCGCCGTCGCCTCCGGCAAGGGCGGCGTCGGCAAATCGACCACGGCCGTCAATCTGGCGCTGGCGCTCAAGGCCAACGGGTTGCGCGTCGGCATTCTCGATGCTGATGTTTACGGCCCCTCGATGCCGCGCCTGCTCGGCATCACCGGTCGTCCACAGCAGATCGAAAACCGAATCATCGTTCCCATGGAGAATTTCGGCATCAAGGTGATGTCGATGGGCTTCCTGGTCGACGAGGGCACCGCCATGATCTGGCGCGGCCCCATGGTCCAGTCCGCCCTGATGCAGATGCTGCGCGAAGTCGCCTGGGGCGATCTCGACGTGTTGGTCGTCGACATGCCGCCGGGCACGGGTGACGCGCAGCTGACCATGGCGCAGCAGGTGCCGCTTGCCGGCGCCGTGATCGTCTCCACGCCGCAGGATCTCGCCCTGATCGACGCCCGCAAGGGCATCAACATGTTCAACAAGGTCGAGGTGCCGGTGCTCGGCATCGTCGAGAACATGAGCTATTTCATCGCGCCGGATACGGGCAATCGCTACGATATCTTCGGCCATGGCGGCGCGCGTGCCGAAGCGGAGGCGATCGGCGTGCCCTTCCTCGGCGAAGTGCCGCTCACCATCTCCATCCGCGAGCATTCCGATGCCGGCATCCCGGTTGTCGTGGCCGAGCCGGACAGCCCGCAGACAGCGGTCTATCTGTCGATCGCCGAAAAGGTCTGGTCCGAGGTAAAGGCACGCTCCGGCCGTGCGGCACCCGCCATCGTCTTCGAGTGACGGCCAACACATGGCGGCCCGTGTCTTTTTTGGGGATCAGCCGTGCATTTGGCGCATTTCCGGACGCATGATTCGTCTTGGCTTTATCAGCGGACTGTGATTGTGTCCGCCCAAAGTCATCCGAGGCGTGCCATGAGAGCGACCTGTCCTTGATCAGGGCCTACAGAACAGATGGAACCGCCGAAATCATCGGCCCAGACTCCGTCAAAGACCGCATTTCCCCGGACATCGTCTGGATCGACCTCGTCAGCCCGAGTGTCGAGGAGGAGCATGCCGTCGAACGCGTGACCGGCATTCCCTTGCCGACACGCGAGGAGTTGAAGGATATCGAACCCTCGAGCCGGCTCTATGTTGAAAACGACGCGGTCTACATGACGGCATCGTTGATCTATAAGGCCGACACGCCCCTGCCGCAGCTGACCGACATCGCCTTCATCCTGCATGACAACAGGCTGATCACCATCCGGTATGCCGAGCCGAAGTCCTTCGCGCTTTTTAGTGCCAGCCTGCTGCGCAGCAGCGACCATTGCAAGTCCGGTGCAGCGCTGCTCAGCAGCTTGCTCGAGACGGTCGCCGACCGGACGGCAGAAATCCTGGAATCCCTGGCATCCCGCCTCGATGCGCTTTCTGTGGCCGTCTTCGTCGATCGCAAGACGGCCAAGCGGCGGCCACCCCGCTTTCTCGAAGACAAGCTGATCGACATTGCCGCCCACCACCAGCTGGTCAGCAAGGTGCGTGACAGCCTCGTGTCCCTCTCTCGTCTGGTCACCTTCTTGAGCGCACAGCCGGCGATCCGCTCAGATTCGCTTGCCACCGAACTCTGCGCCGTCGTCGCCCGCGACATCCAGTCGCTGGGCGAACATGCGGCTTTCGTCGGCAACAACATTACATTCATGCTCGATGCCGCGCTCGGCCTGATCAATGTCGAGCAGAACTCCATCATCAAGATCTTCTCGATCGCGTCCGTGGTCTTCCTGCCGCCCACGCTCGTCGCGTCGATCTACGGAATGAACTTCCGCATCCTGCCGGAGCTCGAATGGAGTTACGGCTATCCGATGGCGCTGGCCGGCATGTTGTTATCCGCAGTGATACCTTTTTTGTTTTTCCGTTGGAAAGGCTGGCTCTGAAGAGCCTGTAGTCTCATGCAGCACAGCGAAACCCAGTCTACGGCTGGCCCCAAGGATGCGCGCAGCCTCTTTCTGCTCGCGCTCGGCTCTGTCGGCGTCGTCTATGGCGACATCGGCACGAGCCCGCTTTATGCCTTTCGCGAGGCCTTGAAGCCGATCGGGGCGGACGGGATCACGCGCGTGGAGATCATTGGCCTGATTTCGCTGATGATCTGGACGCTCACCATTATCGTCACCTTGAAATACGTGCTGTTCCTGCTGAGGGCGGACAATGATGGCGAGGGTGGCACGCTGTCCCTTCTCGCTCTTCTGTCGAAGACCGCAAACGGTCACGGCCCGACGCTGATGGTTCTGGGCCTGATCGGCGCGGCCCTGTTCCTCGGCGACGCGATGATCACCCCGGCGCTTTCGGTCCTGTCCGCCGTCGAGGGGCTGAAATTCGTGGCGCCGAACCTGATCGAGTTCATCCTGCCGATTTCCATTGCCATCCTCGTGGGTCTTTTTGCGGTCCAGTCGCGCGGCACAGGCGCCGTCGCCCGCTTTTTCGGCCCCATCACTGCCGTCTGGTTCCTGGTCATGGCGGCCGGCGGCATCTACCATATCTTTGACGATCCGGGCATTTTTGCCGCCTTCAATCCCTGGTATGCCGGAAGCTTCCTGCTGCGGGAAGGTTTTGTCGGCGTGGTCGTGCTCGGCGCCGTCTTCCTGACTGTAACCGGCGCGGAAGCGCTTTACGCCGACCTCGGGCATTTCGGCCGCAAGCCGATCCAGTGGGCCTGGTTCGTGCTGGTGGTCCCGGCGCTGGTCTTGAACTACCTGGGTCAGGGCGCGCTGGTGTTGCGGGATCCGGCGGCGGCCTCCGACCCGTTCTTCCTAATGTTCCCGTCCTGGGCGCTGTTGCCGATCGTCATTCTGGCGACCTTCGCGACGATCATCGCCAGCCAGGCCGTCATTACCGGCGCCTTCTCGCTGGTGCGCCAGGCCATCCATCTCGGCTTCCTGCCGCGCATGCAGATCCTGTTCACCTCGGAAACCCAGACCGGGCAGATCTATCTCCCCTCGGTCAATACGCTGCTGCTCTTCGGCGTCCTCGCCCTGGTCATCGTTTTCCAGAGCTCGGAAGCACTCGCAACGGCCTATGGCATCTCGGTCACCGGCGCCATGGTGGTCACGACGATCATGGCCTTCGAGTTCGTCCGCAAGAGGTGGCAGTGGAGTTTTGCTCTGGCTGTGACTGTTCTGTCGCCGCTGCTCGTGCTGGAACTGGTCTTCCTCGGCGCGAACCTGCTCAAGGTGCATGACGGTGGCTATGTCCCCGTCCTGTTCGCGGCAGCTTTCACCATTGTCATGTGGACGTGGCGCCGCGGCACGGCGATCATCTTCCAGAAGACCCGCCGCGACGACATTCCGCTCGAAGCCTTCATCGCCATGATCGAGAAGAAGAGTGATCACGGCCCGGCCTGCGTGCCGGGAACCGCCATCTTCCTCACGAGCGATCCGACCCGTGCACCCGCTGCCTTGATGCACAATCTGAAGCACAACCATGTCATCCACGAGCGCACCATCATCCTGACGATCCGCACGCTCGGCCGCCCGCGCGTGGCCCCGGATCAGCGCTTCGAGTTCGAGGAATTGTCGGAACGTTTCTCGCGCGTCGAGATCCGCTTCGGCTTCATGGAGACCCAGAACGTCTCGAAGGCGCTGGCCAGCCTGCGTCGGGGAGGGTTGAAGTTCGACATCATGTCGACCTCCTTCTATCTCGGCCGCCGCAAGCTCGTGCCCGGCAAGGCCATGGGCATGCCGCACTGGCAGGACCGCCTCTATATCGCGCTTGCCGATCTTGCCGCCGACCCCTCGGATTATTTCCGCCTGCCAGCCAACCGGGTGGTGGAACTGGGATCCCATGTGATTATCTGACCGGCATCGAAGCGCCGTGAGCTTAAAAGCCGTCGGAGCGCTCCGGCGGCTTTTTGCGTTCCCGACAGCCCGCACCCGAGTTCTTTGATCGCGCCGTTAACCAAGCATCAAGGTTAACGAGGGATAGTTTGCTAATGTAAATTTCACCGGTTCCGCGTAGCGTTGGAGTGTGGCCTTGCGTCTCTCGATCCGTCCTTCGAAGAAGGTCCTGTCTCGCCTGGAGACCTTGGCCTCTCCCCTGGTCTTCGGCCTCGCATCCTGGCTGATTTTCCCAACCGTCGCGGCCCAGGCCGACATGGCCGGCATGCTGGCCGGCCTCGATCGCGGCGGCAGCAACTGGCGCATGATGCTGACGGCCTCGCCGGCCGGCTCCATTCATGCGGCGAGCCTGTCCTTTTCACCGGATGAACAGTCGGAAGGTCTGGAGCCCGGCGCCGGTCTGATCCTGCCGGATGGCCGCCGCATCGCGTTCGATGGCGGCAAGGCTGCGGCTGATGCCCTGCCTGACGAGATGCGCGTCACCCGTGACCTGAAGAAGGGCAGGGTGATAGCCGTCGAGCCGATGCTGCCTCCGCGCGCCTTCTCCGCCGGATCGATCCTTGAGCGCACGAGCTTTCTCCTCGACCCCGAGGTCAACACGCCGGCCGCCTTCGCACCCGGTGACCGGAAGGCCAAGCCGGTCGAACTGGCAAGCTTCTATTTCAAGCGCGAGACCCCTGTCATCGATCCGGCCGTGCCGGCCATGATCGCCGGTCTCGTCACCAACACCACGCCGGACGTGCTCGCAACCGCCTATGCGCCGCCGGCACCCGACTACGCCAGTGTATCGCCTTTCGATTCGATCCTGGCCGACAAGAGTGAAAACGCCGGACGTTTCATTCCCGAAATCGGCCCTCAGGACCATGCCTGGGCCGCGACCCCGCTTCCCGCCTCGGTCTTCTCAGCCAAAGAGCAGCAGTGCCTGGCTGAAGGGATCTATTTCGAAGCGCGCGGGGAATCGGTGAAGGGCCAGGCCGCCGTTGCCCAGGTCATCCTCAACCGCGTCCGCAATCCCTATTATCCCAATTCCATTTGCGGTGTGGTCTACCAGAACGAGGACTGGCGCAACCGGTGCCAGTTCTCCTTCGCCTGTGACCGCATCCCCGACCGCATCACCTCGCCCAGCCATTGGCGTGTCGCCAAGGACATCGCTATGGCGGTGACCGCCGGCAAGATCTGGTTCAAGGATGTCGGCTCCGCCACCCACTATCACGCCACCTATGTGCGCCCGGCCTGGGGCCCGACGATGAAGCGGGTGGAAAAGATCGGCAAACACATCTTCTACCGCACCTATGGCGGTGGTTGGAGCTGATCGTCTCAACGCAGCCGGTCGAGCCAGCCTGACAACAGCGGCACGACCAGGAACGACGCAAGATAGGTGAGGGGCACCATCACCAGGATTCCGGCAAGCGGCGCCAGATTGCTCTCGGGCGCCAACGCGATCCCGGTTTCGACGCCGGCAAGCCAGCCGAGCACCAGGCTGATCAGGAAACGCGTGAAAAACCGTGTCATGCCATCCGCTTTCGTCCCGTGCGAGGCTCAGCTTCCATGGAACGGGCCTGCCATGCAAGCCCGCCGCAGGCTCTAGTCACCGCAGTCAACTGCCCGACTCCGTCGCCGTGAAGATCCGAGGATTCTCGTCATCCGCCGCGGCCAAGTGACACGATTTGACCGGTGTCATCCGCGACGAAACGCCGTTTAGCACGTAAGTCAATGATTTTTATGGGTTAATTTGTCGTGTAAGTTGCCCGTTCTATGCCTTGACTATATGGGGCCTCAAAATTATGGTGCGGCCGACTTCAAAGCGGGCCAGATGGGTTTGTCTCCGGCCGTTTCTGCATTCATTTCGGCCACAAACGGCCCTTGGAAGACGGAGCGGGCGGACAAAGCATGACGGATAACCGGGAAGAAAGTCTGGACGAACGTCGTCGACGACTGGCTGCGGAGCTCGCACAGCGAGGTATCGCGGACAAGGCCGAGGAACGTGACGAGATCCGCGCCGAAGAAACCCGCAAGGGCTACGGAATGGCGATGAAGATCTCGAGCGAATTCATCTCGGCCGTCATCGTCGGTGCACTTCTGGGCTATCTTTTTGACCACTTTGTGGGCACAAGCCCATGGGGCATGATCGTGCTTTTGTTGCTCGGCTTCTGTGCCGGCGTATTGAACGTCATGCGGACCGTGGGAGTGGTGGCCTCGCCCCATCCTGGCGATCGCAAGATGGATTTGGAAAACAAGGGCGAAGACCGCTAGTCGGTTAAAGCCGGACGAAAGTGCCCGCCTTCCGGCGGCAAAAGCGAAAGAGCAGAACGTGTCGAACGATCCTACTCATCAGTTCCTGGTTCAGAAGATTGTGCCGATCGAAATTGGCGGAATTGATTTTTCGTTCACCAACGCCTCGCTGTTCATGGTCGCAACCGTCGCGACTGCTGCCGGCTTTCTGTACTTCTCCACGGCCAATCGCGGCTTGATCCCGACGCGCATGCAGTCGGTCGCCGAGATGTCCTATGAATTCATCGCCTCGATGCTGCGCGAAGGCGCCGGCAGCCACGGCATGAAATTCTTCCCCATGGTCTTCTCGCTGTTCATGTTCGTCCTGACGGCGAACCTGCTCGGCATGGTCCCGTATTTCTTCACCATCACCAGCCAGATCATCGTGACCTTCGCGCTCGCGCTTTTCGTCATCGGTACGGTCGTGGTCTATGGTTTCTACAAGCACGGCCTTCACTTCCTGAAGGTTTTCGTGCCGAGTGGTGTCCCCGGCGCACTTCTGCCGTTGGTCGTGGCGATCGAAGTGATCTCGTTCCTGTCGCGCCCGATCTCGTTCTCCGAGC
>JARXAQ010000260.1 GCA_029865825.1 Rhizobium sp. | reverse complement strand
GCCACGATCCAGACATCATCGGAGAGGCTGCGGGCGATCCGCTCCAGGGCGCCGAGGCCCGGAGCGTGGATACCGTCGTCATTCGTCAGCAGGATGCGCATGGTCACTCCGGTCGCGGCGTGATCAGGCCGCCTTCTCGATTCTCTTGATGCCGCCCATGTAGGGCAGAAGCACGTCCGGCACGGTGATCGAACCGTCCTCGTTCAGGTAGTTTTCCATGACCGCGATCAGGCAGCGACCGACAGCCGTGCCCGAGCCGTTCAGGGTGTGCACGAAGGTCGTGCCCTTGCCGTCCTTGTTGCGGTAGCGGGCATTCATGCGGCGGCCCTGGAAATCGCCACAGACAGAGCAGGACGAGATTTCGCGATAGGTGTTCTGGCCCGGCAGCCAGACTTCGAGGTCATAGGTCTTGCGGGCGCCGAAGCCCATGTCACCGGTGCAGAGCGTCATGGTGCGGAAATGCAGGCCGAGGCGCTTCAACACTTCTTCAGCACAGGCCGTCATGCGCTCGTGTTCGGCAATCGAGCTTTCGGCATCGGTGATCGAGACGAGTTCGCACTTCCAGAACTGGTGCTGGCGCAGCATGCCGCGCGTGTCGCGGCCGGCAGAGCCTGCTTCCGAGCGGAAGGACGGAGTAAGTGCGGTGAAGCGCAGCGGCAGCTTTTCCTGGTCGAGGATTTCACCTGATACGAGGTTGGTCAGCGTCACCTCGGCCGTCGGGATAAGGTAGCGGCCGTCGGTTGTCTTGAAGAGGTCTTCCTCGAACTTCGGCAGGTTGCCGGTGCCGTAAAGCGCTTCGGCGCGCACCATCAGCGGCGACGACACTTCCGTATAGCCGTGCTCGGAGGTGTGCAGGTCGATCATGAACTGGCCGATGGCACGCTCAAGCCGGGCGAGCGGACCGGTAAGGACCGTGAAACGCGAACCGGAGAGTTTGGCCGCGCGCTCGAAATCCATGTAACCGAGGCCTTCGCCAATCTCGTAGTGCTCGAGCGGCTTGTGGTTCCAGGTCGGCTTATCGCCGGTGACGCGGGCCACGACGTTGTCGTGCTCGTCCTTACCAACCGGCACGTCGTCATGCGGAATGTTCGGGATGCGCGACAGGGCGTCGTTCAGCTCTGATGTGAGCTGGCGCTCCTCCTCTTCGGCTGCCGGCAGCGTGTCCTTGAGCGAGGCGACTTCGGCCTTCAGCTTTTCGGCCAGCTCCATGTTCTTCTGCGCCATCGCGGCGCCGATGTCCTTGGAAGCGCTGTTGCGGCGCGACTGCATGTCCTGCATCGCCTGGGCAACCGCGCGGCGCTTCTGATCAAGCGCGATCAGGGAGGCCGACAACGGCTCTGCGCCCCGCTTGGCAAGCGCTGCGTCCAGGGCTTCGGGATTGTCACGGATCCACTTGATATCGAGCATCGTCGTTCCAGGTCTTGTGTTTCGACCGGGATCGGAGCTGGCCGGCGGCCACGTCCGGCCCCATGTCGGCATGGGTTTAAGCGGTGGCTTAGCGGCAGTTGCTGCCGCCTACTCCGTCTGGGTCGAGACCACCTCGGCGGTTGCCGACTTGGCCCGGTTCCGCTCGACGAGTCGCGCCGCGTAGATAGCCACCTCGTAGAGAAGGATTGTCGGCAGTGCAAGACCGATCTGGGAGAGCGGATCGGGTGGTGTCAGGACGGCTGCCACGACAAAGGCGACGACGATGAAGTACTTGCGCTTCTCGGCGAGCCACTGGCTTTCCAGGATGCCGACCCGCACCAGGAGCGTGGTGATGACGGGAAGCTGGAAGACGAGGCCGAAGGAGAAGACCAGTGTCATGATCAGGCTCAGATATTCCGAGACCTTGGGCAGCAGTGAGATCGCCACCTCGCCTTCGCCCGGGCTCTGCTGCATGGCCAGGAAGAACCACATCACCATGGGCGTGAAGAAGAAATAGACGAGCGAGGCGCCGAGCAGGAAAAGCGCCGGCGAGGCAACCAGGAACGGCAGGAAGGCGGCGCGCTCGTTCTTGTAAAGGCCGGGCGCGACGAACTTGTAGACCTGCGAGGCGATCACCGGGAAGGCGATGACCATGGCGCCGAAGGCTGCCACCTTCACCTGAGTGAAGAAGAATTCCTGCGGAGCGGTGTAGATCAATTCGGCCTTGGTGACGTCGAGACCCGCCCAGACGACTGCCCACTTATAGGGCACGACCAGCAGGTTGAAGAGCGGCTTGGCGAAATAGAAACAGACGAGGAAGGCCACGAAAAACGCGCCAAGCGCCCACATCAGCCGGGACCGCAGTTCGATCAGGTGCTCGATCAGCGGCTGCGGCTTGTCGTCGATGTCGCCGCTCATGCGCGGTCCTCACTCTTCTTCTGGCGCGGCTTGCGGGCTGCGGGTGTCGCCGGCGAGGCCTCACCGACGCTCGCCACGGGGGCAATCGCTGCACGCTCCGTCGCAACAGGCCTAATGGCAACGGCTTTCGGCTTGGCGGCCTTGGCGGTCACGGGGACCGGCAGCGTCGGCGCCGGTGCCGCGACAACGGCCGTGGACGCCGCTGTCTTCGATTTCCCAGGCTGCTTCGCCGTCTTGCGCACGGGAGATGTCGAGACAGCCGACGGCGCTGTCGGCTCGACAACCGCCACGGCAGCCTTTTTCGTCGCCGCCTTGCGCGGCTGTGCCGCCGCCGGCGGAACGGGAACGGCGGAGGCCGGCTCACTCTGCGCAGCCGCTGTGACCGGGGCTGCGGCGGGCGCCAGATCCGGCGGCACGCTGGCCGCACCGGTCGGCAGATCGGGAAGGATGGAGTTTTCCGTCGTAGAGACGCCGGCGGCCGCGGCCGCCATGGACGACGATGCCGGCGTCGGCGTATCGACACGCGAGGCCTTCTGCAGGTCAGTCTTGATGTCCTGGCCCATCTGGCGCAGCGGATTGAGCGTTTCGCGGATCGAATTGGCCGGGTTCATCGACTTGAGGTCGTTGACCGTGTTCTTCAGGTCGTCCAGCTCCGCCTCGCGCAAGGCCTCATCGAATTGGGCTCGGAACTCACCGGCCGTGTGGCGCAGCCGTTTCGTCATCTTGCCGAAGGCGCGGATCATCGGGGGAAGGTCCTTGGGACCGACCACAACGATGAGGATCACGGCGATCACCAATAGCTCGGTCCAGCCAATATCCAGCATTCAAACGGGCTCCTGATGCCGCGCCGTGACGTCGTCAGAGACATCGGCGGCCTATGCCATAGCGTCGCGGGCGGCCCGGAGAGCCACCCGTCAATCGTGAGCGGGGTATCGCTTACTTGGTCTCGTCGAGCTTGTGGTCGACGGTCTTCGCAGTCGTCGTGCCGGTGCTCGGGGTCGACGGCTTGTCGCTGTCGTCCTCGTCGCTGATGCCCTTCTTGAAGCTCTTGATGCCCTTGGCAACGTCACCCATCAATTCGGGGATCTTGCCACGGCCGAAGAGAAGCAGGACGATCGCCAGAACGATGATCCAGTGCCAAATGCTAAACGAACCCATGCCGGCCACTCCTTAGATTGTCGTTTCCCCGATGTAGGGACTTTCCGTTGACTTTTCAAACACCAAAATATCCTTGGGCTCAACCGCAATCGTCACGTCACGCACGCCCGGCGACAACAAATCCGCACGGATCCGAGCCCGGACCGGGCTCTCGGTGCCGGGAACCGCGAGGTCGAGCAGTTCAACAACGCCGAGGAAACGGCGTGCGACAATGCGGGCCGGAATCGGGCCGCCAGTTTCGCGAACGGACAATCCAGACAGGCGGACCGCGACAGAAACCTCTGTCCCTTCCGCGATTGCGCCGGAATCGGCGGAGCCGAGCGGCGTTTCCACCCGGCCACCGGCCACCCGGCCGGAGAATTCATTGATCTCGGAAAAGAAGGCAGCGGTAAAAATATCGCGAGGGCGGCGATAAAGATCATCCGAGGTGCCGACCTGAACCAGCCGTCCATCTCGCAATAGCGCGATCCGGTCGGCCATGCGCATGGCTTCTTCCGCATCATGGGTGACGACGACGGCGGTCGCGCGGGTTTCACGAAGAATTGCCAGCGTATCGGCACGCACGGTGTCTTTCAGCCGCGAATCGAGGCCGGAAAAGGGCTCGTCCATCAACAGCACGCTCGGCCTTGGGGCGAGCGCCCGGGCAAGCGCCACGCGCTGCTGCTCGCCGCCCGACAGGGCATGCGGATACTTGCCGGCGCAATGCGACAGGCCGACGCGTTCGAGCGCCACGCCGGCTTCGGCGATGGCCTCGCCAGCCGGGAGGGCCGTGAGGCCGAAGCGGACATTGTCGAGCACGCACATATGCGGAAAGAGGGCGAAATCCTGGAACATCAGGCCGATGCCGCGCTTTTCCGGCGGCAGAAAACTTCCAGGACCGGCGACCTCGCGGTCATTGATCAGAACACGCCCGCTCGATTGCGCCTCGATGCCTGCAGCGATGCGCAACAGCGTGGTCTTGCCGGATCCGGATGGACCGAGCAGACAGAGCACCTCGCCCGGTTCTGCTGTCAGCGACAGGCCACGGATGGTGTCCTTGCCATGATAGCCGTGGCGGATATCCTCGAAGGTCAAACGCGCGGCGAATGTCACGCCCGCCGTCCGCTGACCGTTCCCGTGCTTGGTCTTCGCTGGGTTCATTCCATCGTCCGCGCAGCCTGCCGACCTTGCCGCGCCGGAGATGCCGGAGAGCTGGGTCCGGAAAAGGCCGGTTACCAATTAAAAGCTGACCCTATTCCTCTGCTTCACCGCCCGGAGTCAAGAGGCCGAGTTCCTCCAGATCGAGCTGGGTGATCGGGTCTTCCTCGTCGGTCAGGTCATCGGAGCCGAGCGGCAGAGGAATATTGAAGTTGGCCGGGATGCGGCCGGAGAGCAGCCCTGCCCCCTTCAACTCTTCGAGACCGGGCAGATCGCGCAGCTCCTCCAGGCCGAAGTGATCGAGGAAATCGCGGGTCGTGCCGAGCGTGACGGGACGGCCGGGCGAGCGCCGACGGCCGCGAAACCGCACCCAGCCGGCTTCCATCAGGACATCCAGCGTGCCCTTGGAAGTCTGCACGCCCCTGATATCCTCGATCTCTGCCCGCGTCACCGGCTGGTGATAGGCGATGATCGCGAGGACCTCGAGGGCTGCGCGAGACAGCTTCTTGACCTCCGTCTCTTCCGTACGGATGGCAAAGGAGAGATCGGCCGCCGTGCGAAAGGCCCAATGGTCGTCGACCTGGACGAGGTTCACGCCGCGCCCGGCATATTCTTCCTTCAGCCGGTGCAGGATGGCGCGGGCGTCAATGCCACGCGGCAGGCGTTCCTCGATGAAACCGGTGGACACCGGCTGGGCAGACGCGAACACCAAGGCTTCGGCGATCCGGATCGAATCGGCCTGATGGCGCGCGGCGACGATTTCGGCTGACAGGCGTTCACCGCCGTCCTCCGCATCATCGTCCATGTCCCGCATCTCGACGTCGCTCATCACACCTCACTCGACCGCATTGAGCGCTTCGGCCTTCGGTCCGCCGCGCATGTAGATCGGCTGGAAGGCGCCCTCCTGACGGATTTCGAGCCGGCCCTCGCGGACAAGTTCGAGAGAAGCTGCAAACGCACTGGCGATTGCCGTGACGCGATCTTCGGGCGTCGCCAGGAAGCTGATCATGAACTGGTCGAGCGCCGTCCAGTCGTCGATCTCGCCGATCATGCGCGTCAGGATGCCGCGGGCATCGGCCAGCGACCAGACGCGACGCCGCTCGATGGTCACCTGCATCACCGCCTGGCGCTGGCGCAGAGACGCATAGGCTGACAGCAGATCGTAGAGGCTCGCCTCATAGGCGCTGTCGGCGCGGGCGGGCACGTGTTCGGGCGCCCCCCGGGCAAAGATGTCGCGACCGAGCCGATTGCGGTTGATCAATCGCGAAGCTGCATCGCGCATCGCTTCCAACCGCTTCAGGCGGAACGCCAGCGAGGCCGCCATCTCCTCGCCCGAGGGACCTTCGTCCTTGGCCTGCTGGGGAATGAGAAGGCGCGATTTCAGGTAGGCGAGCCAGGCGGCCATGACGAGATAATCAGCGGCAAGCTCGATGCGAATGCGCCGGGCGCTGTCGATGAAGAGCAGATATTGCTCGGCGAGCGCCAGCACCGAAATGCGCGCCAGATCGACCTTCTGGTTTCGGGCAAGATAGAGCAGCAGGTCGAGCGGGCCTTCAAAGCCCGCGACATCGATTAGCAGAGCGGGGTCGCTTGCAGCCCGGTCCTCGGCATTGTCCTGCCAGAGGCTGTCCATCGGCGTCGGCGCCGGCGTCTCGGCATTCGAGGGCCGGCTGATGACAGTCGGATGGACAGGGCCGCGCGCCATCAAGAGACTGCCATCA
>JARXAQ010000241.1 GCA_029865825.1 Rhizobium sp. | reverse complement strand
CTTCCAACTGCAGAAGATCCGCCATCTCGTCACTTGCAGTAGACGTGGCAGGTACAGCCTGCACCACCTTCGGATCCCGCGCCACGCGTGGCGCCCTAGCAGTGATCGCACTAGCCGTGGATTTCGGCTTGCGGCCCCGCTTCTGCTTCTCGGGGGTTCCGGTCGCCTTGTCAGAGACTGCTTCGACAGCGGTTGCATCAGGAGCTATTTTTTTGGCGCGTGGTTTGCGCTGCTTCTTTTGGGCAATCGGCGTTTCAACAACGGCCGCCGCATCTGTCTTAGTCATCGCATTGTTCTCGTCGGCCATGTCTGTCTCCTCTTTCACTGCCTCACTACTGTGCTGGCTGCTTAGCGGTGTCAACATCGCCTTGGCCGTCAGGTCTGCGAAGTGGGGTATACCCTCGATGGATTTACCATGCTGCTCGTGCGGCGGAAATGACATTGCTTCTTCTTCGACATCGCGGGCAACGGACTTGAGATCAACATTGCCCCAGATCGACTTGGAATTAGCATCTGATTTTCGCCGGCCGGATTTGTATTCCACGGCAAAACTGCGTTGAACTTTTTTCAAAGTAGGGGGCCTTGCATGTTGAAGGGATTGTTGGGCGGCAGCTCAGCGTCGCCACAAGCCTAGAAAATAGGGACTGCTGATCTCTCAGTCCAGCCCAGTGACATCTAGATATGAGGGAAATCCCGGTCAGAAAGTCGCAGCCTGAGGATCCGGCAATTCGGTCGCTGGCTCCAGCAACACGTCTCTCCAGCGTCTCGGCTTGAGGGGATCAGAACTGAAGACCCTCTTTGTGACCACTCGATTACAACGATTTATCGGTCTCGCGCTCAGGTAATCTCCCTTCGTCAAAACATCATTCGTTCAGACGATCAGCCAAACGCCTCATGAGATCCATTCGTTCGTGGAAAATCGCAACAATGAGGGAGGGCGCATCCTCTTGAGGCAGACTGAAGATGTAGTGTGTTGGCAACGCGCCATCCGCAACGCTGGATAGAGCGCACTCATATCCTTGAAGGGAACTTTGCCCACGGCAAGGTTCCCCATTCCTCGCTCGAAAGCCAAGACGTAGTGGCGTACCTGGGCGGCACCCCATTGCGCACGTGTGTACCGAATGACCGAACGTAGATCCAATTCAGCCTCTGCGGTAAGGATGTAGGCCGTCAAGCGCGCGCCTCGGCAATCTCCTCGTCGAGGATCTCACCTACGGTTTTCGTCGATAGTTTTCCCGCGAGCCCGTCACTGATGCGCGTGTTCATCAACGTCTTTAATTCTTCCCAGGCCCGTTCTCCCTCGATATCCCCGGGAAAGAGGCGCTCAAGTGCGTACTGCTTGATTGTCTTGCCCTGTAAAGCGGCCAGCGCCTTGAGGCTTTGAGGCTTTGAGGCTTTGAGGCTTTGATGTTGTAGGTCCGTTATGTCGATCGTCAATCGGCTCATCTGACGTACTCCCAAACTGCAAGCCCACATTAGCACATATGTGGTATATCGCCACCGCCGCGATGCTCTGTTCCGCTATCGCATGGAGGGGCCTTCTATTTCGAGCAAGATGCCGATCACCCGTATCTACCGGTGCTGGGACATAACCCAGAACCAATCACTCTGTAGGTGCAGGCGCAATATTAGATCGAACCTTCAGCTTTCGTCTTGGAGCATCTAAGCCGCTGGAAAGACCGATGTAGCGTAAAGCACAATTATGGAACGTTCAGGTGTCAGCACGAACGCGCCACGGTTGTTGAGACGATAGCACGCAGCACTGCGATGCATACAAGTTCACCGAATATAGATCGTTCGTACGTGTCCATTGCCTATTTCGAACGACTGGCTCAGGCAAGTGCAGAGCCGTCAGTCGGGAGCGTTGGCGATCCTATGAGGACGCTCTGGCTGAGACGATTAACGCCCTTTACAAGGCCGCGATCAATCATCGGCAAGGACCATAGCGCAACTTCGAAGCATTGAAGTTCGCCACGCTAGGATTGGTCTTCTGGTTTAAAAAACGCCGCATTTTGGAGCCATCCGGAAGATGGCGCCCGCACAAGCCGGAGCACGAAATTACGCCAGGCTGAAAACACCTGCTATGGCCGCATCACTTAGTCTAAACGGTCTCCGGCAAACCTGGCGAAGTTCATTCTGCTTTCGTGCTCCGACATCAAATTTATCATATCGAGCCGGCTCAGTGGCTTTGAAAGTTCAAAGCCTTGAAGGCTGTCACAGCCCAACGACCTCAGTGTTTCTCTCTGATTGGCCGTCTCAACACCTTCCGCCGTGGTCTGCAGCCCCTTGTGCCGGGCCATCTGCACGATCGCCTCGACCAGCGGTCGACCTCCTCCGTGATGAAGCTGGTCAACAAACATCTTGTCTATCTTGATGCGATCAACGTCGAGGTTAAGAAGCTGCCCGAACGACGAGGTGCCCTTCCCGAAATCATCGACGGCGAACCTCACACCTACGTTCCGTAAAGCCCTAATTGCTGCCGCAGCTTTACCGTCGGCATCCGTCGCAACCCTTTCCGTGATTTCGATTTCCAACCGTGAAGGGTGTATGCCGAACTTTGACAGTATCGTCAGAACACGAAGACAGTAGCCAGGCGACATCAGTTCGATCGCTGAGGCATTGACGGACACGCCCACGTCGCAATCGGGGACGTCCGCAAGCAGGCCGCAGGCCTCTTCCATCACATAAAGACCGAGTGCTTGAATCAGTCCACATTCCTCGGCAATCGGAACAAACACGTCTGGCGATATTGCCCCAAAAGTCGGATGCCTCCAACGACACAGAGCTTCCATGGACGACATGCGCCCATCCTTTGCTGAGTAAACAGGTTGGTAGTGTACAGCGAGTTGCGTCCTAGTTTGGAGCGCGGTCGCCAGGTCGGTTTCCAACACTCGTCTACGTCTGAGCACTTCTTCCATGTGGCTACCGAAGACTGCGAACGTATTACGACCAGCAGCCTTGGCATGATACAACGCGATATCGGCGCGTCTTGTCATCTCAGTCGCCTCCAATCCCGGTGCGGCGAGCGAAATTCCAATGCTCGCCCCTACCGTAATGAGACTGCCCTCGATTTGAAACGGAAGACGTAGTTTTTCAATGATCCGCCCGGCGAGTAGTTCGACTTCACCAAGATCGCCTAAATCCTGAAGAACTGTGAATTCATCGCCGCCAACGCGAGACACAAGCGCCAATGGTGCTATCTGCAGCAGGCGGTTCGCAACCTCCTTGATGAGCGCGTCTCCCACCGGGTGCCCGAAGGTGTCATTGACCTCCTTGAAGTGATCCAAATCGACAAACATGACCGCGACACCGTCTTCTTTGCCGGCGATTTCGAGGCGCTGCACAAGGGTACAATGGAACGTCGTCCGGTTTGCAAGTCCCGTCAGTGGATCGTGCATGGCCAGTTGCCGGAGCTCCCGCTGGCTCGCCGCAAGGCTTCGAGACCGTCGCCAGATCGCATGACCGAGGAAGCTCATAAGAAGAAAGGCCGAAACGCCCACCAGAAGGACGACCGGATAAACAGCCTGGATGACGCTGGCTCCTGGACTGAAGGGTTGCCACTGAAAATAACCGATCGTCTGCCCGGATCCAGACTTCAAAGTGACGTTGGAAACGTCGGCACCGACAGCAGGAGTGCGTACGAAGGCAAGGTTCTCGAACTGATAGTCGGTAGCCAGTTCAGAAAGGAGCACTCCATCCAGATAGCGAACGGCAACATGAAGATTCTCGCCGCCCGGCTCCTGCTCGATTTCTCCGCTGTCGGAAACGATCGGTTTGACGCTGACAATCGCAGCCCGTCCTTGGAGATCGAGCAGATCACTTTCGCCAACGGACAGAATGGTAGCGCCAGTGGCCACCTCCCCGGCAACAAGTCTCTGCTGCAGCTTTGAAATCAGGGGCGCGGCCACAGTTGCGATGGTTCCACCGGAAGCAGATCTAGATGGTTCGGCGATGAATTCGTAGACAAGGCTGCCTTGACTATCGAGGATGAGCGCCGCGTCATGGCGGAAATAGGTATGCATCCATTCGCCAAGGTTTGATGACATCCAGTCCTGATCACGCTGCTGCACATGTGTGACTGCGTCGTCCCAGACCGTTGCGCTTTCTTGGTTGTGGGCCACTTCCTCTTCCAGCTTGCCTACAACGAAGCTCAAAAGGTCCCGCTGACGCTGGATCGCCGCTTCATCAGACTTTAGGGTAGAGAGAAATAAAGCGCCAAACAACAGACCGGTTGTGAGCGTGGCGACGACGAGCGGCAGCACTACGGCTAGAAAGGGCTTCTGGCGGAACAGTCGGTTCATGGGCGAACTCGCGAAAAGAGGTCATTCTTTGTATTCTAACCCGCTTAATTTCTCTAAAATCGATTAGACAAGATTTTGCAAATAATCGCCCATTTAAAGTTCCCACCCCCGCAGCTGAGAAGCGACGATCGCAGCGCCTGCGAAACACCGTTCCATGTTGGCTAACTCGCGACGCACTTCAGCGCCTGGTTGCAGAGTGGTCAGCCGGCAAAAGCGGCCCCGGCCCTATACTCAAGTCGTTCGGGCGGTACGCGACCGTATCTTTCAGCCCGGCCTGAATGACAGGTAGACATACAACTCGTCACCGTCTCGGGGAATTGCGATCACGTCGTAGGGTTCCGGCGAACCGCCCATGCCGAGCGAACCCAATGGCATCCCTGCAACTGCCAGCCCGGCTAGGGGCGGTCGTTCATCGAGGAGCCTTCTCACGGCATCAATCGGCACATGTCCCTCGAGGAAATAGCCGTCGACGTCTGCAGTGTGGCAGGCTCGAACGGACGGCGGCACCTTGAGGCGTTCCTTGACCTGATCCATGTCCGGTTCTTCGATAGTGCGAATTGAGAAGCCGACCTTGCTGAAAGCATCGCCCCATGACGAGCAGCAGCCGCAATTGGGATCCTTGTGTAGGATGACCGTTGGCACTGCGGCGAAGCCAGTGGATGGTGTCAGGGCCACGGTGGCGGCCACAGCCAAAAATTCTCTGCGTCTCATTCTCTCTCCTGCGACCTTCGGTTAGCTTGCCAAAAATGAAAGGCGATGCATGGCAAGGTTGCAGACAGTAAATGACCTGATCTAGGCACGGCCAAGGCCTGACATCTTTGCCGCAAGTCAAGGATCCTGCCACTCTCCGTCGCGCGCTTCCAACATTAGAACTTCCCCTGCGCGGTGGTCCCGTCCGGGGTGATCACCTGAATCGCACCCTTGACACCCGGATTAACCGGAACAGGCGAAGTCCCCGTGAGGCGGTTGCCATCGGCAGCAGACAACGCGAAGCGCCTGATAGCGCCATCGATCAACAGGATTGCATTGCCTGTGTGTCCGATTGCAGTGACGGGCTGGTCGGCAGCGTCAAACAAATATACCGTCACTTCAGTCGTTCCTGTCGCCACGAGTTCGACATGGTGGTTTGCGCCTGCGTCAACCTTCAGCCCGCCGTTCGGCCCAGGGCGTGGAGCGTGTGCATAGGCGGGCAGAGCCGTCATAACGAAGACGAGGGAAAGGGCGAGCAGACTGCGGCGCATGGTGTTCTCCTAGTAGGACTTAAAAGGCTTCAATTGTTTGATTGGGCGTTCCTGCGGATTGTTGCGCACCACTCGCCTGACTGCGAGCCTGCTCGACGAGGCGCTCAAGTGGCTTGCGGCCGTATTTCAGGAACAGCGTCGGTGTGAGAAGCGTGTCGAGTACGGTCGCTGTCACCAATCCCCCGAAGATCGTGATCGCGACCGGGTGGAGGATTTCCTTGCCAGGAGCGGTCGCATCGATCATCAACGGGATCAGCGCGACACCCGCCGACAGGGCCGTCATCAAGACGGGAGTCAGACGTTCCAGTGATCCCCGCATGACCAATTCCTTGCCGAACGGCAAGTCCTCCTGGATCGCGAGGTTGATGTAATGGCTGATCTTCAGGATGCCGTTTCGGGTCGAAATGCCCGTCAGCGTGATGAAGCCAATCATCGAGGCAACGGAAAGCGGCTGGCCTACGATCCAGAGTGCTGTGACCGAGCCGATCAACGCAAGCGGCACGCTCGCCATGATGATCGAGACGAAGAGCACCGAGCGATAACGCGAATAGAGGATCGCAAACACCATCGTCAGCGAGATGATGGAGAGGAGGCCGATCGTCTTCATCGATTCTTCCTGCGCCTGGAAGGTGCCTTCCAGACTGACGAAGAAACCGGGTGGCAGGGTCGAGGTCGCGATCACCTTTCGGATCTCGGCAATGACCGTCGCCATGTCGGCTTCACCATCGGTATTGGCAAGCACAACGACACGGCGCTTGCCGTTCTCGCGCAGGATCTGGTTGGGACCGTCCGTCTCGCGGACTTCCGCGATTTGGCTGACGGGGATCCAGCCTGCTGGCGTTTCGATGAGGAGATCCGAGAGCCCCTTGGTGCTGCGTGTCTCATCCTCAAGACGCAGCACGACGTCGAACCGCTTGTTGCCGTCGACGATGCGGGACACGATCGTCCCGTTCGACAGACGTTCGAGCTGCTCGGTGACAGCCGCTGGCTGGATGCCGTAAAGGGCCGCACGGCGGTAGTCGACGATCACTTCGAGATGCGGGATGCGAACCTGCTTTTCGACCTGCAGGTCAACGATCCCAGGGATCTCAGCCAGCTTGCCACGAAACTCTTCGGCAAAACCGCGAATGCTGTCGAGATCTTCGCCGAAGATCTTGAGTGCGATCTGAGCCCGCACGCCCGACAGCATATGATCGAGGCGATGCGAGATCGGCTGGCCGACATTGGTGGCGACGGGCAGGACCGAGAGCCGCGAGCGGATATCGGCAATGATCTCGTCCTTAGACCGACCGTCTGCAGCGAGCGCCACTTCGATTTCGGACGAGTGGACACCCTCTGCATGTTCGTCGAGCTCGGCTCGTCCCGTACGACGACCAACTTGCTCGACCTCGGGCACTTCCATGATCAACCGCTCCGCGATCAGGCCGACCCGATGGCTCTCCGCAAGCGAGATACCCGGGTTGAACAGCATGCTGATCGTCAGCGTGCCTTCATTGAAGGGCGGCAGAAAGGAACGCGGCAATTGGGTGACAAACAAAACCGCTGCCACGACACCTGCGACCACGGTTGACATCAAGATCGTCGGATGACCGAAGGACCAGTCGAGCAGCCGACGGTTGGCGCGTTTGAGAACCCGCACGACCACGCCCTCATGCTCATCGAGACGCTTCAGGCCCGGCAGCATGTAGTAGGCCATGACGGGGGTCAGCGTGATCGAGACCACGAGCGAAGCGAGGATGGAGATGATGTAGGCTTGGCCGAGCGGCGCGAAGAGCCGTCCCTCGATACCTGACAGGGCAAACAAGGGCACGAAGACCAGAACTATGATCATCGTTGCGTAGACGATGCCGGAGCGGACTTCCTGGCTCGCGGAGACGACGACGTCGAACACTGAACGAGGATTGTCCTTTTCCCGGTTTTCCCGCAGACGCCGGAAGATGTTCTCGACGTCGACAACGGCATCATCGACCAGTTCACCGATGGCGATCGCCAGACCACCGAGCGTCATGGTGTTGATCGACAACCCGAGCAAATGAAAGACGATGGCGGTCACCAGAATGGAAACCGGAATAGCCGTCAGCGAGATCGCCGTCGTTCGGGTGTTCAGGAGGAAGACAAAGAGGATGATCGCAACGACGACAATTGCCTCGCCTAACACCTTCTGTACGTTGCCGATCGAGGTTTCGATGAAATTGGCCTGGCGGAAAAGGACCTGATCGGCTTTCACGCCCGCAGGTAACGTGGCGCTGATTTCGCTGAGGGCGGCCTCGACCTCGCGGGTCAATTTCACAGTGTCGATATCAGGTTGCTTCTCCACCGATACGATGACGGCAGACTGCCCCTGGTAACCGGCATCCCCGCGCTTCAGGCGCGCTGCAAACCCAACTTCGGCGACCTGCCTCAGCAGAACCGGCTGGCCATCGACACTGGCCACGACGACACTTGCTAGATCCTCAATGTTCTGTGTGCGGCCGACATTCCGGATCAGGAACTCACGGCTGTACTGGTCCGTGAAGCCGCCCCCGGTGTTGGAGCCGAATTGCGCGAGAGCCTGCTCGATCTGTTCGAAGGACACGCCGAGTGCCCGCATGGCGGCGGAGTTGGGAGATACGCGATACTGGCGCACCTCGCCCCCGATCGGAATGACCTGCGCAACGCCGGGAATACTCAGGATGCGCGGACGGACGGTGAAATCGGCCAGTTCCCGCAACTCCATGGCCGAAATGTTGTCAGGCCCGGTCACAGCAATCAGCATGACCTGACCCATGATCGAATTGATCGGTCCCATCTGCGGCACGACATTGGCGGGCAATTGCGGCTGCACGAGTGACAGACGCTCGGCGATCTGCTGGCGGTTGCGATAGATGTCCGTGTCCCAGTCGAATTCGACATAGATAATCGAGAGACCGACGCCCGAAGTCGAGCGGACTCGGCTCACTCCGGGAAGCCCGTTCATCTGGGATTCGAGCGGATAGGTGACGAGCTGTTCGACCTCCTCCGGTGCGAGCCCCTCGGCCTCCGTCATGATCGTGACGGTCGGCCGATTGAGATCTGGGAAGACATCGACGGGCAAACGTGTGGCCGTGAACGCTCCGTAGATCATCAGGACGGCGGCAATCGCCAATACGAAGAGGCGGTTCTTGAGTGACTGGGTGACGAGAAAATTGAACATCGGAGCCTCAGCGGATCTGGTTCAGGAGTTCGGCACCCTGTGTGACGATGCGCTTTCCGGCTTCGACCCCGGACACGATGAGAAGACGATCGCCATCCAGCGGCTCCGTGCGCACTTCTCTCGGTACGAAACGTTCCGCATTGGTATGTTCATAGACGAGCGACTGTCCGTTTGAGGCACGCAGCACACTGGTGCGCGGAACAGCGATGCCTGCACGCTCCTGCGTAGTCGACGACAAGACGGTTAGCAATTGCCCGGCGCGAATACCATCAGGCGTCTCCTCGACGCTGAAGTGTATAGGGATCGCCTGATTACGATCGGCAAGGCCGCTTCCACGATAGGTGAGCTCGGCGGTTCGGCCGTCCATGAACTTGCCTCTGGCCATACCAGTGACCGAATGCGCGTCGAAGCTCAAAGCTTCAACCCAGTAACGGCTGGGATCGATGATCTGGAAGATGATGGTATTGGGCTCGGCAATCTGTCCGGCAACGGCCTGGGCCGCAGCGATGACGCCTGATACGGGTGCGGTCAGTTTTTCGGCTGCCGTCGGCGCCTGTTCAAGATTGGCGCGCCGTGCCTTCAGGCCCTGGAGCTCTAGTGCCGCATCCTCTATCTCGGCACGCGCCACCACCGACTGAAGCCGCTCGAAGCGCTGCAGCTTGCGTTCGACCAGCATGATCTCCTGGTCAAGCTCTCGGGCCTGCTGCTGCTGGCTCGTCAGATCTGCGGCATTGAGCGAGGGCTGCACAAGCGCCAACACGTCCCCGGCTGACACCTTCGCACCGAGTTGCGGAAAGCCGCCGGGTGGCGGCAGAAGCCTTCCCGACACAGAGGCCTGGACATAGCCTGACGTCGTGGGGTCTGGGATGATGCGGGCCGGCAGCTCCACGGTCCCGGCATGTTCTGCCTGTTCCGTGAAGATCGTGCGGATGGCAAGGATCCGCTGGGTTGTCTTCGGCACGAAGATTGAGCCATCAGCAAAACGCTGAGCGACATCCCGTTCGGCTGCTTGCGCCGTGAGTGCTGCAGGACCAGCGGCCTCCGACTGCGGTGCTCCGGCAAACAGGAGGGCTGCCGCGATCGCGGCGACAGATCCGGCAGGCTTACGGCGGCGGAAGAGTGCAGAAAGGAGAATCCCGAGAACGATACCGCCACCGCCGACGGCCCAGAGTGTCATGTCCTGTCGCTGCAGCCGCGCACCCACGTCCTGCGCAAAAGCCGAACTGACCAGGAAACCATCTGCGACAGCCACTGGCACAGTGGTACTGGCCATCTCGGGGATGACGATTGTGACTGTTAGGACGTCGAAGAGGTCACCGGCCATAACGGTGATGGCAAGATCGTACGAGCCAGGCTTTGTCAGCCATGGTGCCGCCGCCACATAGGTCCCCTCGCCCGCAGCGTCTACCGTCAGCGTACCCGACGGACCGTCGATCTCCAGTATCGCTCCGTCGACCGGTTCATTGCCTTTGAAGCTGTCGAGGAAGATTTCCAACCGCTCTCCACGTGCCACAGCCACGAGCTCGATATCGGCCGTCGATGCGTCGGCCCGAGGTGCGATCGTGGTGGAGACAGGCGGAGGAGGAGCGCCGTGATCATGGCCCTCATGCGCCGCAGCGGAGGATGCAGCAAGTCCTGTTATAGAAAGGCAGATTCCAGCGAGAACAGAGGCGAATCGGTCGACCATCGTAACCCTGAGCAAAAGTTGATTTGCTCCGGTGTAGCTGCGCCTCTTTGTCCGTCGATGTCCCGATTGTTACAGAATGTTTCAGGATGGTTTTGCCGAGTCCTTCGGGAGGAGGACACTGACGATGAGTCCTCCCGTTTGACCGTTCTCCAGGTGAAGCGTACCGGAATGCCCGTCGATAATGGCCTGAGCGATTGGCAGCCCTAGCCCGAAACCTCCCGTCTCGAGATTTCTCGATGGCTCAAGCCGGACGAAGGGCGAGAGGGCCCGCTCGACGTCCTTAGCGGCGATGCCGGGGCCGTCGTCACTGATTGCAACAAGTACGTCGGACTGCCGATCGTCGATCTGGATCCTAGCCGTCTCACCATATTTGAGTGCGTTGTCGATTAGATTCGAGAAGGCGCGCTTGAGCGCCAACCGACGGCCCCTCACGATCGCATGGGCGGCCCCGGACAGTTCGATGGATGCGCCACGATCGGCCGCATCGTCGACCAGCGTTCCGAGGATCGCGACGACGTCGATCGGCTTCAGTTCCTCGTCGCTGCGATCGCCACGCAGGAAGGATAGCGTCTGATCGAGCATCCGCTCCATCTCCGTCAAATCCTCGGCCATTGCATCACGAACCGCGCCGTCGGCCAGATCCTCGGCTCTGAATCGCAGTCGTGTGATCGGCGTCTTCAGATCATGCGAAACAGCTGCGAGCGCTTGGGTGCGGTCTTCAATCAATCGCTCGATGCGCCGCTGCATGTCGTTGAAGGCGACAGCCAGTTCAACCACCTCCCTTGGACCGGTTTCCGGAACGGGAACGACAGTCTTGCCTCGATAGAAATCCTTGGCCGCAGTAGCCACCGCTGTCAGCGGATGAGTAAACCAACGCACCAGAAGCATGGAGACGATGATTGCCCCGAGAGCCATCAAGGTCGTCGAAACCAGCATTCCTCCCGGCGGCGGCACTTTGCGGTCCCAGGAGACCAGATTGACGTTGATCCATGAAGCATCTGGCAACTTGATCGACACGACCGCCAGATGCGGATCGTCGCTCGCCTGGTTGTCCGGTCCGATGATGAGACCATCCTCGGCAATTTCTGGAGCAAGCGCTCTAAGGTTACGTCGAAGCGGCTCCCAGATCTCCGTACCGTTCCCGCCTACAACCGCATAGGGTGTGGAGCCCCAGTGGGCGTCGATCGACCCGCCGGAGAAGTCGTGCGCTACATTCTCGCGCTCATCGAGCGGCGCACGCATGACGGATCGCTTGATGGTGAGAAGCTGGTCAGCGAGCCGCACTTCATTCGCCAGGTCCAATTCATGTTCCAGGCTCTGATGATAGGTAAACAGGCTGCCGAAATGGACGAGAGAGATGCCGAACAGGACGACGAGTGCTGTCCGCAGTCTCAGGCTGTCGATCGACCGCCACCAACGCCGAAGACGTGTTCCGTGACGACCATCAGGCACGGGCGACATCCGTGGCGAGCAGGTAACCTGCACCTCGTACAGTTTTTATGAGATCTTCACGCCCGTCGAGCTTGCGACGCAGACGGCTGACCTGCACATCGATCGACCGATCATAGCCTTCGATCGCACGATTGCGGGCCGCGTCCAGCAGGAACTCACGACTGAGCACTCGTTGCGGCGCTTCGAGAAACGCGAGCAGCAGATCATATTCCCCTGTCGACAGATCCACGACCACGCCACTCGGAGCGGTCAGTTCCCGCTTCATCGTATCGAGCGACCATCCGGCGAAGGTGAAGCTTCTGCCTGCACGCTCCGTCGCCGGGCTACCAACCGCACGGGTACGGCGCAAGACCGCGCCGATGCGTGCCAGCAATTCGCGAGGATTGAAGGGTTTGGGCAGATAGTCGTCGGCGCCAACCTCAAGACCAATTATGCGATCCGTCTCGTCGCCCTTGGCCGTCAGCATGATGATCGGGACGGAGGAAGTGCGGCGCAGTTCGCGACAGATCTCCAGCCCGTTCTTCCCCGGGAGCATGAGATCGAGCACGATGAGATCGACCGACGTGCGTTTCAGGGACTCGGCCATCTCCACGCCGTTTCGCGCCGTGTGAACGCGAAAGCCGTTCGCCCGTAAGAACTTGGCGACTAGGATCAGAATCTGGCCGTCGTCATCCACGATCAGGATTTCGGCTGAGGCTTCCAAGGGTGTTCTCTCCGCAAGTCCATTCATATCGCAGCCCTCTACATTTAGCAGAAGGCTGCGCTGTAGTTTGTGTCGAGAAGG
>JARXAQ010000126.1 GCA_029865825.1 Rhizobium sp. | reverse complement strand
CGCGGTAACCTGAAGGGGCTCATTGCGGAAATGAACAACATGTCCGCCGAGCATGACAAAGGCGATATCGATGTCTTCGTCCCCGTGGAGAAGTTCAAGGGTGACTTTGCCAGCATGGCGAAGGGCATCAATGACATGGTCGCCGGTCATATCGCTGTGAAGAAGAAGGCGATGGCGGTGGTAAAGGCGTTCGGTGAGGGCAACTTCCATGCGCAGCTCGAACAGCTTCCGGGCAAAAAGGCTTTCATCAACGATACGATCGACACGCTTCGCGCCAACTTCCGCGCCATCATCGCCGAAATCCAACGCCTGATTGACGCGTCCACGGCGGGCAGGCTGAGCGAAAGAGGGGAGGCCAATCGTTTCGTCGGCGATTTTGCTGCGATCGTTTCGGGCATCAACGGCATGCTCGATGCCATTCTTGTGCCCATCGCAGAGGGCAACCGCGTGCTCAATCAGGTCTCATCGGGCAACCTCATGGAACGCGTCGAAATCGACTGCGAAGGTGATCATCAGGCCATGAAGTCGGCAATCAACTCGCTTGTCGATAACCTCACATCCTTCGCGACAACGGTCAGCGCCGCCGCCGATCAGGTCGCCAGCGGCAGCCACAATCTGTCCTCGAGCAGTGAACAGCTGTCGCAAGGGGCAAACGAGCAGGCCGCCGCAACGGAAGAGGCTTCTGCCTCGATGGAAGAGATGGCTGCCAACATCAAGCAGAACGCCGACAATGCGTCGCAGACCGAAAAGATTGCCCGGCAATCCTCGAAAGATGCCGAGGAATCGGGTGGTGCCGTCAACCGGGCCGTTGGTGCCATGCGCACGATTGCCCAGAAGATCTCCATCGTGCAGGAGATTGCCCGACAGACCGATCTTCTGGCGCTGAATGCCGCTGTCGAGGCGGCGCGTGCCGGCGAACATGGCAAAGGTTTTGCCGTCGTGGCATCCGAAGTCCGCAAGCTTGCCGAACGCAGCCAGGCTGCCGCTGCCGAAATCAGCACGCTTTCGAGTGAAACCGTCAGCGTGGCGACACAAGCCGGCGAAATGCTCAACAAGCTCGTGCCTGATATCCGCAAGACCGCGGAGCTGGTGTCGGAAATCTCTGCCGCCTGCCGCGAGCAGGATATCGGCGCCTCGCAGATCAACGAGGCGATCCAGCAGCTCGACAAGGTGACGCAGCAGAATGCCGGAGCCTCCGAGGCGATGTCCTCAACGTCTGAACAATTGTCGGCGCAGGCTGAGGAGATGCTGGAATCGATCAGCTTCTTCCGCATCGGACAGGCCGCTGCCGGTCGCCCTCATCAATCTCCCAAACAGCATCGGAGTGCGGGATTGGCCGGTCGGCAAGGCACCAGCCCCTCGGCTAGGTCGGCCAAACCTGGTTCGGGCATGACGGTTGCCGCCCAGCAGGCCCGCGTCAACGGCTTCACGCTCGACATGTCGGTGGGTGGACCGGATGAGGCCGATCGCGATTTCCGGGAGATCGCATGATGGCGCAGTCCGAGGCCCAGTTCGTCACCTTCGCCATGGGTGAAGAGATCTTTGCGGTTCCGGTCGAGGTGGTGCGTGAAATCCTCGACCACGAGCATGCCTTTAAAATTCCGCAGGGCCCGGACTACCTCCTGGGCCTCAGGGATGTGCGCGGCCAGGGCGTGCCGATCATCGACCTGCGCCGCCGCCTGGGCATGGCGGCGACCGTCCTGACCCACCACACCCGCGTTCTGGTGCTCGACATTCCCTGCAATGGGCGGGTGCTGACGCTTGGCATGATGGCAGACAAGGTCTTCGAGGTTACACCCTTCCGCTTGGATCAAATCGACAGTGCACCGCAGATCGGGGTGCGCTGGGAGTCCGATTACATCCAGGGTGTTGTCCGGCGGACAAACGATTTCGTGGTCATTATCGATCTGCCCCGTCTCTTCGCCCATCAGGGTGAAGAGATCCAGCGCGCCAGCTCAGACGCGCGGCAGGTGGCATAACATCGTGTTCGCTGAACCCAACACTGCCACCCAGATCAATTTCGACGATCGCTTAAGCAGTCGCAATTTCAAGCGCCTGGCGAGCTATATCTACGACTATAGCGGGATCAAGATAACCGAGGCCAAGGTGACCATGCTCGAAGGTCGCCTGCGGCGGCGACTTCGCGTGACCGGACATGAGAGCTTCGACAGATATTGTGACTACCTGTTCGATGAGCGAGGGCTCGACAGGGAGGCCGTCGTCCTCATCGATGTCGTGACCACGAACAAGACGGACTTCTTCCGCGAGCCCAATCATTTCGAATTCATGTGCAGTCACATCCTGCCGGAACTTGCCCGACGCGGAAGCCAGCCAATCAGGATATGGAGTTCGGCGTGCTCAATCGGTGCCGAACCCTATACAATCGCCATGCTGCTCGAGGAGTTCTCGACGCTGCAGAACGGTCCCAACTATTTCATTCTCGCGACGGACCTCTCGACGGACGTGCTGGACAAGGCCCGGCGGGGCATCTTCAGCCAGGAGATGATGGACCCGGTGCCTCCGGCCTTGATCTCCAAATATGTCCGTTATTCGAAAGATCCGGAACGGGCCCAGGTGCGCATCGTTCCCAAGCTGCGGTCCCGGATTGGTTTTGGCCGTCTCAACCTCATGGACCCCACCTACGAGATCGGCGAAGCCGTCGATATGATCTTTTGTCGCAACGTCTTGATCTACTTTGACAAAGATACGCAGCAGCAGGTTCTGAACAAGCTCTGCAGCAAGCTATCGGTCGGCGGCTACATGTTCATCGGACATTCGGAATCGATCTCCGGCATGAACCTGCCGCTGCGCCAGATTGCCAATACCGTCTTCAAGCGACTGTGAGAACGAGATGAAAAAAAAGATCCGTGTCCTGATCGTCGACGATTCCGCCAGCGTGCGCCAGACGCTCACGAACGTATTGCAGTCTGATCCTGATATCGAGGTAATCGGCACCGCTGGCGATCCCTTCATGGCTGCCAAGCGCATTCAGGAAGAAATTCCGGATGTCATCACGCTCGATGTCGAGATGCCCCGCATGGATGGGATCACCTTTCTGCGCAAGCTCATGTCGCAAAAGCCGATCCCTGTGGTGATGTGTTCGTCACTGACGGAGGCCGGCACGGAGACGCTGATGCAGGCACTGGAAGCGGGCGCGGTTGACGTTGTCCTAAAGCCCAAGATCGGCGCCGCAGACTATCTGGCAGAACAGGCGAGCCGCATCTGCGATGTCGTGAAGGCGGCATCGCATGCCCGCCCGGGTGTCCGGCGGCGCGGCCCTGGAAACGGATCACCGTCGGAAGGCCCGGCAGCGAAGCTGACGGCAGATGCCGTTCTGCCGCCGCCGTCCGGTCGGGCCATGGCCAAGACAACGGAAATGGTGATTTGCGTTGGTGCTTCAACCGGGGGCACGGAGGCGCTGCGCGAGTTGCTCGAAGCCTTGCCAGCCAATTCGCCGGGCATCGTGATCGTGCAGCACATGCCGGAAAAGTTTACCGCGGCCTTCGCACGGCGCCTCGACAGTCTGTGTGCGATGGAAGTGAAGGAAGCCGAAGACGGAGACACGGTGTTGCGGGGGCATGTTCTGATTGCGCCTGGTGGCGGCAGTCACACCCTTCTCGAGCGGCAAGGCGCGCGGTATTACGTCTCGGTCCGGCAGGGGCCGCTCGTGTCCCGCCATAGGCCTTCGGTCGATGTGCTTTTCCGATCAGCTGCGCGCGCGGCCGGTGGCAATGCCATGGGCGTCATCATGACCGGGATGGGCGATGACGGTGCTCGCGGCATGCTGGAAATGCACACCGCCGGTGCCTACACCGTTGCACAGGATGAGGCGACCTCCGTTGTCTTCGGCATGCCGAAGGAAGCCATTGCGCATGGTGGCGTCGACCGCGTGGTGCCGCTTGGGTCGATCGCTGCCGAGATCATCGCCGCCGACAAACGGCGGTGATCGACCAGCCTGATGACCGGGCAGAAGACGAGCGCCAAAGCTGCATTCAAGCTTAAATCGGGTGACTGGCGCTGAGATCGCTCTGCCTTGAGTTGCGTGTCCGCATGCGAGACGTGGTCTCTAACTCACCGGTTGGGCCTCCTCAGACTCTGACGGAAAAGCTCATGAGCACGCGCTCTCTCACGAGCCAGGCGGCCTATTGCGGATGCCATTCCCTTAGAAGAAGGCGTCGTCTAGGTCGTCGTCACTGAGAGTGCCGCTTTCGGTGAGGGATGACGCAGGAAACTCGGTGCCCATGATCTGCGCATGCAGTTCCCGCTCGGCGACCATCGTATAGAGGCGGCCGATCTGGCTGCCGATTGCATCGAGAGCCTCCGCCGGCCCCTCTGCTGGCGATACGTCTTCAAGGATCTCCATCCGTGCCGCACAATCGCGAAGCACGTCGCCAAGCGCCTCGTTGAAATCCAGTCTCCTGAGGGAGCCGTTGATCTCGGTGAGTGCTGTCTGGCTTTGCTCGTTGAGTGCCGCCAGTTGCGTGTCCATCCGGTCACCGGCAGCACGAAGATTGTCGCGCACCTGTTCCAGCTGTGCGTCGAGGCTTTCTTCACATTCACCGTTCATCTGGCCGACGAGTTGTTGGGCGGCCGCTTCAAGGCTGCGGAGCTCGGCAAGGATGTCCTCGGCGGTCTCGTCGAGCCTTCCGGCGAAATGGCGAAGCTCGGCCGTGACGACATTGATGGCCTTGCCCTCTTCACCAATCCGGCTGCAGCGGAGATTGGTGTTGAGCGCAATGTAATTGATGTCGGTGCGGACAGCGCGGACGGTGCCGATGCCTTCGAGCAGCTGGCGCACGATATTTGCGGTATCAAGGCTCAGTCGGGATGCTTCCGCGCCGACATGGTCCACCTCTCGGACGGCGGTGCGGGCACTGTCTATCCCTGTCTCAAGCTGTCGAATGGCGTTGCTCTTTCCGCCCGAGGCACGTTCAGACATGGTGGCGCTTAGCGCTTCGATTTCCGCAAGATCCGAGCGGAAGCTGGATACGGTCGCCACGATCTTACCGGTGTCGCGGTCGAAATCTTCGATCGTCTGTTCCAACTGCCGGTAGACAAGGCTGCGGATCATCAGGGTCAGCGACTGTCTCTGCGCCTCAGTCAGCGCATGTCCAGGTTCCGATGCGAGATAGTCCGACAGGATCTGCAGGCTGGACTGGCAATGCTCTATCCGTTGACGCGTGATGTCGCCGACCTGCATGGACGACAGAATTGCGCCGAGCTTCATCTGTATGCCACTCGCGACGGCGCGGACACTTGTCGCCCGCTCGACGAGAAGCCTGCGATAGTTGCCGAGATCCTCGGCGCCGGCCGAAAGGCTTCGGAGGATCTGTGGCACGGCGTCATCATAGCTCAAGACGATTTCGCGGCTTTTGCGGATCGCTGGCCCGAGGCCGCTTCCCAGCGACATGACCTTGCCAGCGAAATCGTCGACCTGCTCGGTGCCCTCCCGGATGCGTTCGAGGATTTCTTCGGCGAAGCCGGCAAAATCGGCAATGCTTGCTCCGGTAATCTTGGCCGTCAGGGCGAAAGTGCGCAGATATCGCAGCGTTTCCTGCATGAGATCGACATGGGGCTCGAGCGCCCGTTCGGCCCGCAGGATCTCCTGGAACCCCTCTTGCCGACCCGCTTCTATTCTGGTCTGCTGAGAGAGGCGATCCATGGACGAGGTCAGCTTGGCCATCGTTTCCGTCGCGGTCTCCTCGTCAAGCGCGCCGTTGAGTTGATCCAGCGAAGCTATGAGCTTGTTCAAGACGTCGAGAATGGAGAGCAGTGCCGATCCCCCCTCGAGGAACCGCTTCTCAATCAAAGAGCGCGCCGCCTCCATGTGATCGACATATTCCGCGTGCTCCGCCTGAGAAGCGCCTGCTGAAACGCTAGATGTCTTGAAAGCCGCTTCACCCATTTCCCGACCCATCGACCCGCCTGTTCAAGATCAGTTTATCCGTCATTCTCTGCCATCGTCCGCCGCACCAATTTAAGCGGGGGCATCATGCTGGCGGTACACTGTGGTGAGACAGCAGTTAATTCCATCAGAACGAGTGCATCATATCTGCGGCTTTAGTTAATTTAGCATCCACTGCGATACTGCGTTTCCGCTCAGCTTTCGCGACGTTGAAAACCTGCTTGCCGAGCGTAGCATTGAGGTCGCGTTGCAAACTGTCTCGGCGCGGGCGGTGACGCTCGGTCTCAATTATGCTCATCAGCTCCGGCGCCGCTCGCGCGGTCACTTTGCAGGCAAGTGGCAGCTTGATGAGATGGTGGTCTCCATCGAGGGAAAGACATACTGGATCTGGAGGGTCGCCGATGCTGCTTTGATCCCTAAAAACTGGAGGGGAATTGGGTCTCAGGTCACTATATTTGTACGGGGCTTGCCATCTCACTCTTGCAGAGCACCGACGAAGACGGTGTCCCCTTGGTTCACGTTCCGCTTAATCTCCGCTCACTTCGGGAAACCGTATTTGTCGGTTATCCGCCAGAATGACTGGTTGATGGCGATCAGGGAGTGGATGCTTTCGCGGATTCGGCCGACCTCCTGGTCGTCGAGTTCTTCGATCTTGCCATACTTAATGTCCTCCCGGCCCTCGAAAATGCGCATCGATTGGGTGAGGCCGCGGCCGCTGTCTGGGTCGAAGGAATAAATGCAGTGGTTGTATTTGTTGCGAAGTTTGGCTTCTTCGGACAAGCGCCTGGTGGTTTCCAGCACCTCTGCGCGGCACTCCGGCGGTGTCTTTTGCATCTTGGCGAGACGTTCAACGAGATCGATACGTGCGCGGGGCGTGTTGAGCGTCAGGAAGATGACGATTGCGGTTTCCTTGTCGGAGTGCGCAAGGCCGGCAATCATGTGGATCAGGAGACTTTCGGTGTTGGTCCAGGTGTAGTTCAGCTGTCCGATGAGCAGGAGGATATCCTGAAACCTAGGCATCGCCGTGATGTGCCGAATTGGAGCCTGATCTTTCCGCCCGTATCCCAGGCTTGCCTGACGATTTTTCCTTGTAATCGAAATAAAGGGCCACGGCCTCGGTTCGATTGTGCACGCCAAGCTTCCTGATGATGTTGTGGATGTGGATCTTGACCGTGTGTTCCGAAAGACCAAGGGCCGACGCGATGATCTTGTTCTGATTGCCGAGGGCAATCTTGGTGAGGATTTCGTTCTCTCGCTTGGTCAGTTGGCCCATCACCTTGCTCCGGGCTTCCAGTTCAAGACCTGCCTTCACGGCGTCCCGGTTCGAGCTTTCTTCAGCAGGCCGGGTCGTTACTTCCCGTGCTTTGAAGGTGATCGATGGAAAATATGTGCCCCCCTTCAGGATGATCCGCAGCATCGACAGGAGGATGTCGAGGCTGACATTCAGAGGCAGAATTCCGTGGATGTGTTGGGTGTCAAGTGCATGCAAACGTTCTGCCGTTTCTCGAAGATCGCTGTCTGTGACGATTGCCAGGATGAGGGTGGGATGTTGGGCCAGGAGCTGTTGGACACAGGCATTCAGTTCGTTCAAATGCGGCACATCCACCAGAAGGAGGCGCAGCGGAATGTCAAATTCCTCCAGTGCCGATCTGATGTCGACACTTTGCGAAACAACCAGAAAAGGGAATTCCCGCTGGATGGCCGCCGCCATCGCGCCAGAGACAAGATCACTTGGACCAACAAAAAGCAGTGTTCGAAGATGGGGCATCTGCTGAGGCTGCGTCGCAGAAAGCGCGCTGCCGACTGCAACGTGGGGTGCAAGTTGTCTCATGCATTACGCCTCCCGCTACAAATAGTATCCGAGACCTGGCTAGTAAGCACTGTCTTCTATTATTAAGAAAACGGTAACCCAAACGAGAGGGCTTGGGAATAGTCCGATCGAGCTACTCGACATATTCCTAGCTTGGTTGAGCGAGACCCGTGATGCGCAAACCACACGCTTGCAGGGCGGGTAGTCCTTGCGGGTCAGTTCAGTGGTCAAAGCCATAGACAGAAGGGCTGATGTGTCTGAAATAGCGTCAATCCCCGGATGGACCGCGCCCGCGTAACTTGAGGTTCTGCTCATTAAGCGGCTTGATTGCTCACTTGAGCGCCTTTTTCGTGGGCAGTTGGCGCGCCCGAAATACCGGCAAATGCAAAAAAATCAGCCTGGCGAACGACGTGAGGGACAACCGCGTCCAGCCAAGTCTGTCCAAACAAGCCCTGTTGAATCAAGTAGATGACACACGAAAACTATTCTCAGTGACCACACGAGGAGAATGGCGTTGCGGATTACTAGCTCCATCTATCAGCTTATCTTCGGTCGGCAAAATGCACAGAGTTGGGCCGAGGCGACGATCTGGTTGTTCGCGTCGGGTATCTCTTGCTGAGACGCGCCCGGAACGAAGGTCGACACTCATAACCGCAATCTCGGGCTCCCTTTGCTCGCCCCCACTGATGGCACAGTGAGGGCGATGGCGGTTGCTTGGGTCAAGCGCCTCGAACCGCAAACCCATCAGGAACTCGCCCGCGAAGACCGGACAGAAGATGAAGAACGGTCAAACGGTCGCGAAATCCTTCAACGGAGGAAATGACTATGTCAGACAGATCCAGAAACCATCACTATCACGATGACGAGGATAGTAGCGAACAGACGCAGGCTCAGCTTGAAGCGCAGGCTCAGTTGCAGGCACAGCTTGAGGCGCAAGCCCAGGGACAAGACCAAGGTCAGGGGCAAGACCAGGGCCAGGGGCAGGGACAGGAGCAAGGACAGGGCCAGGAGCAGTTCAGCTCTTCCGTCAATCTCAACGGCAACCTGAATGCCAATCTCAACGAGAATATAAGCACGACGTCTGTCACCGTCGGCGTGGACCTTTCGGGTATCGAGCCGCCTTTGCCCGATGACGACGATTTTGCCGATGTCGATGTGAGCAACGGCTCCTCGGTCGAAGGCCTCTTCAATGTGCAGTTCGAAGATGTGATGAACGACGCTCTCGGTGAGGGCGATGATGTCGCTAACGTCTTCAGCCAGATCGCTAATCTGCAGGACAACGACAGGCTTGATCATGCCGACGTCCGCAACGACGGCGACTTCAAGGTGGAGGCCGATGTCAAGGGCGGTACCGCCAATGCCGATGAGGGCATCAATGCCGGCGGCGAGGGCGGAAATGGCGGGGGCAATGCCGACGCCAATGGCGGTGAAGGCGGCAATGGCGGCTTTGCAGGCGGCGGTGCGGCGCTTGGCGGGATCGGCCTTGGCGGCCTGGCGCTTAGCGGTGCCGATGGCGGATCCGCTGATGGTGGCGACGCCGATGGCGGCGATGGCGAGACCGATGCGGATTCGGGTGCAGCGCTCGGCGGGATTGGCGTGGGCGGCTATGGCGGCGATGGCGGCCAGGGCACGGGCCTTGGCCTGGGGCTCGGTCTTGGCCTCGGCGCGGGGCTCGCCATGGCGGGTGACGGTGGCTCCGGCAGCAACAGCACGGGCAACACCGGGTCCGGCGGCAGCGGCGGCAGTTCTAACGCGGGCGATGCAGACGATGCCGGCGACAGCGATGCAGACGGTGGCAACGGTGGCGACGGTTTCGGCCTGTCGCTCGGTCTTATCAATCCGATCCTCATCGACACTGACGGTGGCGATGCCGGCAGCGGTCCGGGTGGCAGCAGCGTCGGCGGTGCATCGTCGGGGGCAGGCCCGGGCGGTTCGGGCGGCGGCAGCGGATCCGCGACCGACGCCGGCAAGGGTGCCAGTGGCGGTGATGCCGGCGGACTAGGCCTCGGCCTCGGCGCCGGCGACGGCGCGGGCTGGGGTGCCGGCGGTGCGGGTGGTGCCGGTGGCGCCGGCAGTGGCGCAGGTGGCGTATCCGGCAGCGCATCGGCCGGTGACGGTTATGGTGGCGGTGCCTGGGCCGATGGCGGAACCGGTGGCGAGGCGCTCAGCGGTGCCTGGACTTCGGGTACCGGTGGCGGTGCTGTCGGCGGGTGGGCCGATGGCGGCGATGGAGCCTATGGCGGCGCGGGTGGTACGGCGACCAATGGTTATGGTGGCGCTGGCGATGCGGGAACCTGGGGTTCCAGCAATGGCGATGATGGCTACGTCACCGGCAGCAGCTCCGCAAGCGCGGATGCCGGCGTCGATACCAGCGCCTTCAACCAGGAAATCGTTATGGGCGCCAACCTGCAGCAGAACGCTATCGACATGACGATCGTCGGCGGCAGTCTGACGAGCACGGTTGTCGGCGAAGACGGCGACGACGGGGTGTAAGCCGAATCCGCTTGCGACCACTGACCATACATCATGGAGCTGCGCAGGCTTCCTGCGCAGCTCGCTTGTCCCTCAGGGCGCTCCGCCATGGCGGCATTTCGAGAACAAGGAGTTACGGCCTTGACGATGCTGGACAAATTCACTGAGGAAATCAGTCACTTCATCGGTGCTCTGCATGCCAGTCTCGAGCATGCCCGAGCGCGAGAGGCTTACAGCGAGTTCGCCTTCCAGAAGGTCGAGGCGACGGTGGACGAGCTACCGGTGCATACCGGTGATTTTGCGGCGCCCTTTGCACTCCTCGGGTTCGAGCCCGATATCGGCTATCGTTCACCGGTTCCCGGTCACCCGGAGCTCGCGACGAAATCGCCGGATGTACCGGTGCTGACGGCGGCAAGAACGGTCGGCTATCATGTCGAGGTGAATATCGATACCCCATTCCCTGGCGGAACAGGATCGTCGAGCACACTGGGACGCTCCTTCACGGCAGAGATCGAAGCACCGGGGTCGGTCGTAAATTATATCAGCCAGGCGATCTCGCTGTCCGATGACGATGTCTTCAGTATCGGGGGACACGGTCTGCGTTTCCAGCCGGATCCGATCGATGATGCCGAGCTGCTGGATGCGGCCGAAAGCGTCTCTGCCCTGTCACCGCTTCCTGAGATCACGCGCCCGGGTTCGGGCGAAGAGGTCCTTCAGGTCATCAAGATGATCATGGAGGAGGCGGGAGAGGTTTCCGAAGACGGAGACAGTGACGCTGTCCAGATCCATATCAGCGCAAGCTCGATCGACGGCATCTATGTCAATGGTCAGCTGGTGGATGTTGCGCCGGAGATCGAGGACCATCACGCCTTCAGCCAAGCCAAGGACGAGGACGGAAATGACGAGGCTACCTCGAACGTTCTGATCTCAGAAGATGGCGTGCTGGCGGTCGATGTATCCGTCGAGGTGCATACCGGGGGCAACACGCTCGTCAACGATGTTGTCCTGCAGAATTTCTGGACGGGCGCGACGATCACGCTGGTCGCCGGAGACCATTTGGACCTGAATGCGATCGTGCAGACCAATGCTCTCTGGGACGAGGATGCCATCACATCGGCGATCACTCCCTCATCCGCGGAGGCCGCCGCAAACGAGCTGTTCAATATCGCGACCTTCGATCATCTGGAGGCGTCAACCGGCGGCGCGCCTGACGCCGGCGAGAGTGCTGTCTATCCGTCCTTCTGGGCGGTGACCGAGATCAAGGGCGATCTGATGATCGTCAACTGGCTCGAACAGATCATTTTCATGAGCGATGACGACGTCGGCATCCTCTCGTCATCTGGTGTCACAACCAGGGTAACAGCTGGCGACAACTTCAGCGTCAACGACGTCTCTCTGTTCGAACTCGGCTTCCGCTACGATCTCATCATCGTCGGTGGTTCCGTCTTCGATGCGAACATCATCCACCAGATGAATGTTCTGTTCGACAATGATGTCGTCGGGGCCGTAGGGAACTTTCAAACTGCGGGGGAGGGATCGGTCTCTTCGTCCGGCAACCTTCTCTGGAACCAGGCCCGGATCGGGACCGTTGGAGACGCCGACCGCTTCGAGGCTCTGTCACAGGATCAGGTCGAGACGATCGCCTCGTGTCGAGACGGTGATGCGACCATCTCGTCCGACCTGCTGTCCGATCCGGCCTTTGCCGGGCTGCAGGCGCTGCGTGTCCTCTACATCAGCGGTGATCTGATCAATCTTCAGTACATCCGCCAGACCAATATCCTCGGTGACAGCGATCAGATCGCATTGGCAATGGACGCCATCGCGCCCAATCTCGATGCCGACTGGACGATCGAAACGGGATCCAATGCGCTGCTCAACAGTGCAACGATCATTGATCTCGACTCGGTGGGGAAGACCTATGTCGGGGGGCAGCAGTATTCGCAGGAAACGCTCTTTCAGGCGGAACTGATTTCATCTCAGCCTGATTTCGGCAATCCGAACGCGGACGCCCTCGTGAGTGAAGCGGTGCTCTTTCTGGATGATTCCATGCTCGGGTCCGAGGACCATTCCGCGGCATCCGATACGTTCTGCCTGCCGTCGGACTACGAAAGCCATGCGGGCGATGGCGTGAACAGTATCATCGGACATTGAGGGGGCATGCATGTCGGAATTGCGAAGGCGGCTAGACCCTTCGATCGAACCATTGGCCTCTTCGGATTTGGGTTCGCTTAAGCTCGAAGCCTCGAATGACACCTCAAGCACCTATGTGCGACTGGGACGGGTCGTCGAGGGCTACATCAAAGCCGTGTTCGGCAGTCCCGCTCCGAGACCGGCTGCTTCTGACACGCACACTCCATCTCAGGGCATCATTCGCGTGGCCTATAGCCAGAGCGATCCCGGTGACGATTCCAAGAACCTGGTGGCCAGGCGAGATCCGCAGGAGCGGCAGACCACTCCGGCCACGGCCCGCGCAACCGACGGCATCCCACTTGACGTCAACCGGGGACATGCTGCGGACGAGGGAGCGAAAGCGGATGACGCAGCGCTCCGGAATGGCAAGGGCGGAGGAGGGGGAGGAGGCAGCTTTCACAAACGCCTCGGTCAGGTCGACTTCAATGCCAGTCTCAAGGCCGGTGTCGACGCCCTCAAACGCAATCTGCTGATTGTCATGGTGTTCACAGTCGCCAGCAACGTTCTGGTGCTGGCCATACCGATTTACCTCTTCCAGATTTCCGATCGGGTGCTCACCAGCAGATCGACGGATACCTTGATCATGCTGACGGTCGTCATCGTCGGCGCCATCATGCTTCAGGCCGCCTTCGACGCGTTGCGCCGCTTTATCCTGATGCGAACGGCGGTGGAATTCGCTGCGCAACTGGGCGCGCCGATCCTCAGCGCTGCGGCGCGAGCTTCGCTGCAGGGGAACGGGCGGGAGTACCAGACGCTCGGAGATCTGCAGCAGGTCCGCTCGTTCCTCGTCTCGCGCACGCTGCTTGCTTTCCTCGATGCGCCGATCGCACCGATCTTCCTCCTGGCAGTCTTTCTCATCCACCCGCATCTCGGCTTTATCGTCGTGGTGACTGCGATCCTGCTGTTGATCTTTACCCAGATAAACCAGCGCGTGACGGCAGCGCCGTTCGCGGAGGCAAATGCTGCGCAGGTCAAGGCCAACCTGCATCTCGATTCCATGACCCGCAATTCCCAGATCATCAACGCCTTGGCGATGATCCCGGAGGCCGTGCATATCTGGGGCAAGGATACCGCAACCTCGCTCAAGGCCCAGGTCATCGCGCAGGACAGGAACATCCTGATTGCCGCGATGTCGAAAGGTATGCGTCTGCTGACCCAGGTGACGATGCTTGGCTGGGGAGCCTATCTCTCGATCGAAGGCGAACTGACCGGCGGGATGGTGATCGCATCGTCGATCATTGCGGGTCGCGCACTTGCGCCCATCGAAGGCGCGATCGAGGGCTGGAACCAATTCAGCCAGTCGCGCGCCGCCTATGGGCGGATCGCCACCTTGCTCAAAGCCTCGCCATTCAACTTCGAGCGTTTGAATCTGCCGAAGCCTGAAGGTCGACTTGATGTGGAGAGGCTACTCTATGTGCCGCAGGGCACCAAACGGGTAGTGCTGAACGGGCTGTCCTTTGCCCTGCAACCAGGTGAATCGCTCGCCGTCATTGGGAATTCAGGCGCCGGTAAGACCACGCTCGGCAAGATGTTGGTCGGATCCATCCTGCCGACCTCCGGAAATGTCCGGCTGGACCTGATGGACCTGCGCAACTGGGACCAGCGGCAATTCGGCGAGAATATCGGCTACCTGCCACAGGATGTGCAGCTCTTCCCGGGTACGATCAAGGCGAACATCGCCCGGATGCGGTCCGACGCGGATGATGAGCAGATCTATCGTGCAGCGATGCTGGCGGATGTTCACGAGATGATCGCAACGCTTCCGCATGGCTACGAAACCATGGTTGCGGCCGATGGCTCTCCCCTGTCCGGTGGTCAGAAACAACGTATCGCGCTGGCCCGTGCCTTCTTTGGCGATCCGCATTTCGTCGTTCTGGATGAACCGAATTCCAACCTCGATACCGCAGGCGATATCGCCCTCATGCGCGCGCTTCAGCATGCGAAGGAACAGAAAATCACCATGATCACCATCACGCAGCGTCCGTCGCTGCTGCAAAGCGTGGACAAGATCCTTCTCCTGGTCAATGGCACGGTCGCCCTTTTCGGCACGCGGACAGACGTGCTGAAGGCGCTGCAGGCTCGCGGTATCGATGTCGAAGGCGGGACCTTCGGCCATCAGATGCAATAGGAGGTGACCAACATGGCTGACATCGCCAAAGTTCACGATATCGAGTGGTATTCGGACGTCCCGCGCTCCATCGGTACCCAGACCATCATCGGTCTTGTTCTCCTCCTGGTGACGTTCGGCGGCTTCGGTACATGGGCGCTCACGGCGCCGCTCGCAGCCGCAGTCATTGCCCAGGGGAGCTTTGTGGCAACCGGCCAGAACAAGATCTTGCAGCACCTCGAAGGCGGCATCATCGAACAGATCCTCGTCAGCGAAGGCGATCAGGTGGTCGAGGGGCAGGCCCTGGTGCAGCTGGACAAGACGGCTGCCATGGCAAAGAAGCGCGAGCTGTTCCTGCGTCGCATGCGCCTGGAAGTCACGGCGTCTCGGCTGACCGCACAATTTGAGACCGCGCAGACCCTCGATCTCTCGAAGCTCCTTGAGCAAAATCGCGGTGATGCGGATGTCTGGGAGATCCTCGTCAGCCAGCAGCTGATCTTCCGAGCCCAGCGGCAGAAGCTATCGAGCGAGGTTGGGCTTCTCGAGCAGAACATCAGGGCGCTCGAATTCCGTGAACTTGGCTACACCCGGCAACGCGATGCGTCCGTCCGGCAGCTTGATCTGTTGCGCGAGGAGCACAAGGCCAAGCAGGTTCTGCTGGAGAGGGGTGTTGCTCGCGCCAACGAGGTGAAGGCCATTCTTCGTGCCATCGCCGAAGCGGAGGGACAGATCGGGCGACTGGAGGCCGAGATCGCCGAAACCCAGGCACAGCGGACCAAGGGCCAACAGGAGGTGCTGCGCGCCGAGGGTGTCTTCCGCGAAGATGCACTGGAGCAACTTCAGGCTATTCAGGGCGAAAGAGACGCGGTCCGGGAGCAGTTGCGGGAAGCCGTCAACATCCTCGATCGTGCGACTATCAACTCCCCCGTCTCGGGCACGATCGTGCGGATTCACTATCACACCAATGGGGGCGTCATCGAAAGCGGCAAGGCGATCCTCGAGATCCTGCCGGCCGGCGTGCCCCTGATCATCGAGGCGCAAGTTTCTCGCAACGACATCGACAGCGTCAAGCTCGGACAGGAGGCTACCATCCGGCTCGTTGCCCTCAACCAACGGACCACGCCGGTGATCACAGGCGATGTCTTTTATCTCTCCGCGGATGCACTGCAGCAGTCCGGGAATGCGTCCTCTGCCCCGCATGATGTCTATCTCGCCCGCATCAACATCGCACCGAGCGAATTGGCCCGCGTGCCGGGCTTCGCGCCAACGCCCGGCATGCCGGCGGAGGTCATGATCCAGACCAACCAGCGCACCTTCTTCAACTACATCGCCAAACCGGTAACCGACAGCATGACGCGGGCATTTTCGGAGCAATGAGCCGAGTTTTCTGGTCGGCTAGGGGTGTCTCGCCCATTCACTGAAGCTGAATTGATTATGGGTTGCAAGCCTACAGCGCGGAACTGCTCGATAAGCATCATGTCGGTTACGACGGGGATTGGAGCGTCGTTTTCCGTGATCCGAACGAAGCTTTCGTCGCAGTCACACTGGAGCAGGACCAGGCCGCGGCAGTTACTGGAATTTTGGGGCTTGTCATACTTCTGTTGTTCTGCGTGCGCTATAAGTTGGAAACGTTTCCAATAGACTGCACCAATGAGCAAAACCGCGAATACCAATGTCACCATCAAGGATGTCGCACAGGCTGCCGGCTGTGGTGTGGCAACAGCCAGCCGTGTGCTGAACAATTCCGGATCCGCCAGTGCTGATGTCCGTGAGCGTGTCGAACGCGCCGCCCGCGACCTCGGCTTCAGTTTTTCGGCATTCGGTCGGGCGCTGCAAAGCCGCCGATCGATGACCGTCGGCTGTCTGGTCCCATCATTGGCCAATCCGGTCTTTGCCGAGGCCGTTCAGGGTATCCAGTCGGAGCTTTCCGGTTCAGGCTATCAGCTGCTGATTTCCTGCTCGAACTATGATGAAGCAGCCGATGATGCGGCGGTCGAGATGCTTTTGTCGAAGGAGACAGATGCGCTTGTCGCGACCATGGTCGCACCTGACCGGAGCCCGGCCATGCAGCTTGCACGCCAACGCGGCCTTCCGATTGCGCTGATGTTCCACGATCCCATGGATGGCTTCATCACGTCCTACATCGACAATTTCGATGCCGCCAAAGAGGTGGCCCGGCGCTTTGTCGAACTGGGACATCGGCGCACGGGATTTGTGGCCTTGCGCTTTTCGACATCGGATCGTTCGCGCAATCGCTACACCGGATTTCATGCGGAATGCAGTGCTCGCGGCTTGCCCGCACCTGCCCTGATCGAGATCGGCGAAGCCGAGGCCAGTCAGCCGGAGTGCCTGGCGGGCATTCTGGCGCAGCATCCGGATCTCACCGCGATTTTTGCCTCGAACGACTTCCTGGCGATCGCCGTGCAGAAGGCGGCCCGTCTGCTTGGCTGGCGGGTGCCGCAGGATCTTTCCGTCGCGGGATTCGACGGGATCGAGATCGGTCGCCTGCTCGAAGCGCCGCTTGCTACCATCGAGACCTCGCCGGAGGCCATGGGCCGCCAGGCTGCCCGATGCATTCTAGACATGTTGCAGGGGGGCGCGCCCGTTCAGCCGCCGGCCTTGCCATTCCATTTCCGGGCCGGCGCCACGCTTGCCGCGCCAAGCCCGGAAAAAGGTGACGACGGTCGGGGTGCCACCCAACCGCCGTCTGCTCTCCCTGCCGAACCTCACGCTCAACAAGGATGAACCGATGAAACATACTGTTCTTGCCGTTCTCTTCGCAACGGTCATAGCTGCACCCGCATTAGCCGAAGATGCCATCTGCTACAATTGCCCACCGGAATGGGCAGATTGGTCTTCCATGCTCAAGGCGCTCGACGAAAAAGTCGACGTTCAGATGCCGCACGACAACAAAAACTCCGGCCAAGCGCTCAGCCAGATGATCGCCGAAAAGGCGTCACCGGTCGCCGATGTTGCCTATTACGGCGTGACGACCGGCATCGCCGCCATCTCCGAAGGCGTTGTCCAGCCCTACAAGCCGAAGGGTTTCGAGGAGATCCCCGAGGGCCTGAAGGATCCGGAAGGCAACTGGTTTGCCGTTCACTACGGCACGCTCGGCATGTTCGTGAATGTCGATGCACTCAACGGCGCGCCTGCGCCGAAGTGCTGGGCAGACCTCACCAAGCCGGAATACAAGGGCATGGTCGGTTATCTCGATCCGGCATCGGCCTTTGTCGGTTATGCCGGTGCCGTTGCCGTCAACCAGGCCTTCGGTGGCGACCTCACCAATTTCGAGCCGGCGATCAAGTACTTCAAGGATCTTGCCGCCAACAGCCCGATCGTGCCCAAGCAGACGTCGTTTGCCCGCGTCGTCTCAGGCGAAATCCCGATCCTTTTCGACTACGACTTCAATGCCTATCGCGCCAAGTACAAGGAGAGCGGCAATTTCGAGTTTGTCATGCCCTGCGAAGGCACCATCCGCGTGCCTTACGTCATGAGCCTCGTTGCCGGTGCACCGCATGCAGAGGCCGGCAAGAAGGCACTCGACTTCATTCTCTCGGATGAAGGCCAGGCCATCTGGACGAATGCCTATCTGAAACCCGCCCGCCCGGTGGCACTTCCCGCCGATGTTGCTGCTCGCTTCCTTCCCGACAGCGAATATGAGCGCGCCGTTGCCGTCGACTATTCCGCGATGGCTGCTGCCCAGAAGGGCTTTGGCGAGCGCTATCTGGCCGAAGTGAAGTAACGACTCTCATCGCCGGGCAGGGCGTTTAGCGCTGCCCGGCTTTTGCCTACCTTAAGGAGTCTATCCCCCATGTCATCCCGACTGTTCGTCAGCCTGTGTCTTGTGCCACTGGCCATCTTTGCGCTGGCCTTTCTGGCGCTGCCCATCGCGCGGCTGATCCTGGCTTCCGGCGAGGGAGAGGCGGGCTGGGCGATTTATTGGCAGATCCTGCACACGCCGCGCTATCTGACGACCTTGATCCAGACGGTGCTTGTCTCGTTCGCCGTCACACTGGCAGCCCTTCTGGTGTCGACCACGGTCGGCGTTTTCCTGACCCGCAACCGCTTCTCCGGACGCTCGGTATTGTTGTCGATCCTGACGCTGCCTCTGGCCTTTCCCGGTGTCGTGGTCGGTTTCATGATCATTCTTCTCGGCGGACGCCAGGGGCTGTTCAACACGATCCTGCCCGGACACGCCGTCTTTGCCTATTCCATCTTCGGGCTCTTCCTGGGCTATCTCTATTTCTCGATCCCGCGTGTGCTGCTGACCGTCATGGCTGCCGCTGAAAAGATCGACCCCGCGCTGGAAGAGGCTGCACGTACGCTGGGCGCACCGCCGCACCGCGTCGTGCTCGATGTCTTGCTGCCGGCGCTGTCGCCCGCACTGATCGCCGCCGGCGCGATTGCCTTTGCGACCGCCATGGGCGCCTTTGGCACGGCCTTTACGCTTGCCACCGATATCGATGTTTTGCCGATGGTGATCTACACCGAATTCACCCTGTCGGCGAATATCGCCATGGCCGCAGCTCTTTCGGTCTGCCTGGGCGTCGTCACGTGGGCAATCCTGTTTGTGGCACGGATCTTCTCCGGCTCCACCGTTGCAGCGGGAGGCTGAAGACCATGCGCGCAGGAAAAGCACTGCAATTGATCGTCACCTTGCTGGCGGCCGCCTTCCTTCTGGTGCCGACAATCCAGTCGGTTCTGGCCGGCGTGACGGTGAACTATTTTCAAGGCTTGAAGTCGGGCCTGACGTTGAAGTGGATCGTCGAGGTCTGGGAGCTCTATGCCGGCTCGATCTTTCTCTCCATCGGCATTGCCCTTGCCTGCCTTGTCGTGACGTTGATCATCGGGGTGCCGGCTGCCTATGCCATGGCGCGTAATCCCGGCCGCCTCACGCGGGCGCTTGAAGAATTCATCTCGCTGCCGCTTGCCATTCCAGGCCTCGCACTCGCGCTTGCGCTCTTGCAGCTCTACGGCACCTATAAGGGCTTCCGCCTGAGTTGGACCTTCATCCTGGTCGGGCATGTTCTCTACACGCTGCCTTTCATGGTCCGCTCCGTCATGGCCGTTCTGGCGGCGATTGACCTCAAAACGCTGGAGGAGGCCGCAGCGAGCCTGGGGGCAGGGCCCGCCCGGCGTTTTGTCGATGTTGTGGTGCCCAATGCGCTGCCGGGCATTCTGGCCGGTGCGCTCACCGTGATCACGCTGTCGATCGGCGAGTTCAATCTGACCTGGATGCTGCATACGCCTTATCTAAAAACACTGCCGGTGGGGCTCGCCGATAGCTACGCCTCCATGCGGCTCGAGATCGCCTCGGCCTATACGCTGATCTTCTTCGTGATGATCGTCCCGCTTCTTCTCGCCATGCAATGGGCCAGCGCCCGTGCCCAGAGGATCACACAATGACCCTTGCCCTTCGCAACATCGCTAAAACCTTTCCTGGCGGCACCCGTGCGCTGCAGCCGACCGATCTCGATATCGCAGAAGGCGAAATCGTCTCGCTGCTCGGGCCGTCCGGCTGCGGCAAGACCACGCTGCTGCGCATCATTGCCGGCCTCGAAACCGCTGACGCCGGTGCCTCAATCCGTTTCAACGACAGCGACATGACCGACCAGCCGGTGGAACGGCGCAAGATCGGCATGGTGTTTCAGTCCTATGCTCTCTTCCCCAATATGTCGGTGCGCGGCAATATCGGTTACGGCCTGAAAATGCAGGGCCTGCCGCGTCATGAAATCGATCGCCGTGTCGATGAGGTGGTCGCCCTTTGCCGGTTGGAGCCTTATGCGGCGCGCTCGATCACGGCGCTTTCGGGCGGCCAGCGCCAGCGTGTGGCGCTTGCGCGGGCCTTTGCGCCGCGACCGCGTCTTCTTCTTCTCGATGAACCCTTGTCGGCGCTCGATGCCGCCTTGCGCACGACGCTGCGCGATGAGCTCGCAGCCCTGTTGCGGCAGTTCGGCATTACCGCTGTCTTCGTTACGCATGACCAGGATGAAGCCATGGCGATTGCCGATCGTGTCGCTGTCATGTGCCAGGGGCGGGTGGAGCAGATCGGTACGCCCGAGGCTTTGTACCGCGCGCCTGATAGTGCTTTTGTCGCCCGGTTTGTGGGGAATTCGATGCCACTTGGCGGGCATATCTACGGGGCAATCCTGCGTCTGCCCGGCGGCGTGCTCACGCTCAGTGAACCCGCCGATGGCAAGGCCGCCTTTGTCCGCGCTGAAGACGTGAAGATCGTAGACGACGGCGCCTTGGCCGCACGGGTCGAAACCGTCACCTTCCTTGGCACGCATTACCGCATCGCCTTGTCAGGTGCTGCCGATGACACCCTGTTTTGTCTGCATCAGGGCCTGAGCGCGCCAAAACCGGGTGAACCTGTCCGTCTTTCGATCGCGCCGCAATCCATTCTTACCCTTACTCCCGAGAAAGCAGCCGCCTGAATGCCAGCCTTCATCCAGATCAGTGATCCCCATATTGTTGCCAAAGGCGCGCTTGTTTGCGGTCATTCCGATACGGCAACCGCGCTGCGCACGGCAGTCGCCTCGATCAACGAACGCCTGCCGGCGCTTGGTCCCGTGGATTGCGCCATCGTCACCGGCGATCTGACCGACCACGGCACGGACGAGGAATATGCGCATTTTGCCGAGATCATGGTCGATCTCGCTTTGCCCTGGCTCGCCATTCCCGGCAATCACGACACGCATGACGGCATGCGAAAAGCCTTTGGTCATACCGACTGGATGCCACGAAACGGTGCCATTCACTGGATGCGCAACTTTGGCCCCTTTGCCGTCATCGGCCTTGATACGCTGCTGGAAGGCGCGCATCACGGCTGGCTGTCGGAGGAGGGCTTTGCCTATGTCGACCGGTGCTTGAGCGACCTGAACGGCCAGCCGGTGATCGTGGCGACCCACCATCCGTGGTTGCCTTGCGGCATTGTGCCTATGGATCAGGACAATCTGCGCAATGGTGCAGCCCTGATGGACCTGCTGGAAGGCTATGACGGCGTTGCGAAGATGATCTCCGGCCATGTTCATCGCAGCATTTCAGGTCAGATTGGCAAGGTAAGCTGCCTGATTGGCCCGTCCACGGCGCATTCTGTCCACCGCGACCTGCGGCCGGATGCGGTGCACTCTCTGGCCATAGAACCCGGTGGCGTGACCTTGCATTCCTGGCTCGAGACCCCCCAACCGATGCTGATCTCCGATGTCTTGCCGCTGAGCTTGAAGCCTGCCGTCTGGCCGTTTTGATATTGCCGCTCGGCGTCCGGTCTTAGCGGTGGGCGGCGTAGCTCTGTCTCGGTGCCAATTCCGCGAAACGCCGCTCAGAAACGCCAGAGGGTTCTATGATTGCGCTCAACCAACACGCGTCTTGGATCATGGTTCCATCTGTGTGACTTCGTACAAGTTTCGCCGCATTCACGCCCCCGCAACCAGTTCAAACATAAATCAATTACCGCCTCGCTATCACCGGGGGCGGTTTTTGCGTTCTGGAGCGTGGCTGGGCTGGAAAAAATGCAGCGGCTCAGGTCAACCTTAACGCGGTGTCCACGATACCCGGCAGCAGGCCACATCTGCGCAGCTAAACTTCCTCCCCACCTTGGAAATCCGCCCGCGGCCCGATATCCTCGACCTGGGAGGATGATAGATTTGGTAGCGGCAGTTCAAAGATCGAAGGCGCTCGGGAGAGCGCGGCGCGTTATTGGGTTGCTGGTTGTCCTGCTGGTCGTGGCGGCGCTCGCGCTGTTGACGGCCGGCAATCGCTGGCTGACACGCAATGTCATGGCCGAGGCCTCGCTGCAGGCGGGCAGTGCGCTTCGGCTGGCCACCGCTGCCCTTGCCGGGCATCTCAGCCGTTACGAGCCCCTTCCCGCACTGATCGCCGATCATGGGGACATGAAGGCGCTGGTTCTGTCACCCACAGATCCGACATTGCGCGCTGAGGCAAACATTTATCTCAAGGAGATCAATGCGCTGCT
>JARXAQ010000140.1 GCA_029865825.1 Rhizobium sp. | reverse complement strand
CTTCGAGGCCATGGGCCTTCATCGCATAGGAATAGAGCTGGTAGTCGTCGAGGAATTACTCGACCGATGTGACCTTGTCTATGTTGTCCTTGAAATACTGCGTCTGGCGCGTGACGGTGCTGTCCGAGGCGACGCGATCGAGGCTCCCCTTCAGGTCACGGGTGACCAGATTGTAGCTCAAATAGGTGGATACCATGGGGCATTCCTCGACAGACACATAGATAGCGCGAATCGCAGTATGCGCCCTAATCCTTGCCTGTAGCTTTATGAAACCCTGAAGAAGCGGATCGAAATGCAGATTTCCCCGAACGCCCGGAACGGCTCGGTCCGACCGGCCGACCGGTCGTGCGTCCCGGGCTGAAACAGTGCGGCCAGATGTTCACTTTTCCGAAACCCTACCCGCTATGACAAAACTAACCATTTGAGACCGCTAGGTTTTTTTAACCGCAATTTTTAAGCTGTCTCGAAGGGGGCGCGGCTATCTTGGCGTCATAGAGGACGCAAAGTCCCGAACAGACGAGCACATGACGCGCTCTCGGGTAAAACAAGGGTAGCTTGAAGATGACGAACACCGTTTTGAAGCCCGCATGGGCCGGCGCCACCTTGCGACTGGATCCCTCGCGGTTCCCCCAGCAGGTCACCTACGCTCTGCGCGGCGCCTCTGGAGACGTTTCGATCACCATCGATGAACGCGGCGCCGTGCTGCGCAAGATCCTCGCCGGCAGCGGACTGCCGCTCTCCTTCGCCCTGCCTGCCCGCGCCTTCAAGGGTGTGGCAGCACGGGCCATCGATCATGGTGACGGCGAAGTCACCGTGACGCTGGAGCTGCATCACGATGATCCGGAACTGTGTATCCCGCTGCTGGTCGCCCATGACCTCTGCGATATCGCCGCCGACTGGCGTGGCTGGGCCGATGCCTTCCGCATTCCGATGCTGATGGTGGAAGCCGATGGCGTTGCCCGACCGCTCGAAGAGCATATCGGCGACGTGCGCACCAAGGAAATGCAGCCGCGCCGCCGCCACTCCTATTTCGCCGAGCGCCGCCCGCGTTTCCTCGTGCGTCGCACGACCGGCAAGCTGGGCGTGACCATGAAGATTTCCGGCAAGGAAATCATCGCCCGCAACTGATTGTGTCCCGTCCCGGGACAGATCGAGGCCCGGAAGGCGACTTCCGGGCCTTTCGATTCAGAGGGTTCTTGCTGCCGGATGTGCCATTGCGACTCATCGGCGGCGCAAGAAAGCCCCGCAGGCTCAGGCGAAGGGCAGCGCCAGAATCAGGCCTGCAAAAATGATGGCACCCACTCGATTGTTCGACTTGAAAAGCGCCAGGCACTGGGCGCCGTCATCGATATCGAGCACCTTGATCTGCCAGGCGAGGAGGCCGCCAGCGGCGATCAAACCCAGGACCGCCGGCCAGGCGGCGCCAGCAGACAGAAACGCCACCAGCAACAACACGAATGTCAGGCCGTAAAGGCCGATCAGCCAGAGTTTGGTGTCATCACCGAACAGGCGCGCGGTCGAGCGAACACCCACCAAGGCGTCATCCTCCTTGTCCTGGTGGGCATAGATCGTGTCGTAGCCGATGGTCCAGGCGATCGAGCCGGCATAGACGAGCACGGCGGCGAGAGAGAGATTGCCATGAAGACCGGCCCAGCCCATCAGGCCACCCCAGGAAAAGGCGAGCCCGAGGAAGAATTGCGGCCAGTCGGTGAAGCGCTTGGCAAAGGGATAGATCGCGACGATGGCGAGCGACAGAATGCCGAGCACGATCGAAAACACGTTGAAGCACAACAAGACAACAAGACCGACCAGCGCCTGCAACACCATGAAGATCTTGGCGTTGCGGCGCGAGATGCGGCCGGACGGCAGCGGGCGTGAGCGGGTGCGGGCCACCTTGTCGTCGATCTCGTGGTCGACGAGGTCGTTATAGGTGCAGCCGGCGCCGCGCATGGCGACCGAACCGAGGAAGAACAGCACGAGGTGGAAGGCAAAGAGGCCGAGATGCAGCCGGCCTTCTGTGGCGAGCGCATTGGCCGCGAGCGCCGAGGACCAGAAACACGGCCACATCAGCAGCTGCCAGCCGATCGGCCGGTCCCAGCGGGCGAGCTGGGCATGCGGCCAGAGCCATCGCGGCAGGACGCGATAGACGAAGTTGTCGGAGGGCGCGTCGGCGACGCGGTCGATGAGGGGATCGGCTGTGCTCATATCCCAGTTGATAGAGCATGGGCGGGTCCAAGAAAACTGTCCCCTGCCCTTCCGGCTCGAAAAACGACTGCGGTGTTTTGTCAGTCGAAGCTGACGCCGAACTTGTAGCTTGCCGAGACGCCGAACATCAGCTGGTTGCGGCTTCCGCCTTCCTGGACCAAGCTCGAATCCGCAGCGGGGCCGGCCAGGCGCTTGTATTCGGTAAAGGCGCTCATCGAGATCTTGTCGGTGGCATCCCAGGTTATGGCGCCGCCGGCACCATAGGAGGTGAGACCGCCGTCAGGATCATATGCGCTGAGGCCGGAGGCCGCCGATTCGGTGGCGTTGACGCCGTAATAGGCCTGGGTATAGCCGCTGGTGGCATAGGTCAGGCGCGGACCGGCCGAGACGCGCAGGCCAGGAGCGACATCGGTGAAGGCATCGAGCGCGACATCGGCGACGAGGCCGTCATGGCTGCGGATGCCCTGGCGCAGTTCGGCGCGGGCGCGCATCCAGTCGGTGACATAGACATCGGCGAAACCGCCGAGTTCACCGCCCCACTCGATCTCCGAGAGACCGGCCAGTGCGTCGTCGGTGCCGGCATCCCGGCCGGGAAGAAACTTGCCGACCACGCCGGCACGCAGCACGTCGCTGCTGTAGATCGCAAAGCTCGGATTGTCGTTGCGCGAGGCGAACCGCGGCGCGCCGCCCCGGCCGACGGAAATGATGGGCTGGAAGAACAGCTTGCGGTTCTTCGACCCTTCGAAGGTCGGCGCCGAAATACCGGCCCCGCCGAGCGTCACGTACCAGTTACCGGAAAAGAGGCCATCGGCAGTGGCCGGTGACGCGGCGAGCGCAATGCCCGCGGCGAGAAGAACGGCGAGAGATGCCTTTTGCATGATGACCCCCAGAGTTACGCAGTACGACAGACTGGCAGGGCATACGCCTTGCTTTCACTCAATATCGCGGAAATCCGTTACAACACCTTTAACCACGACGGCGGATGGAAGAAGGGCGTCCCCGGTCGGGTGCAGTGATGGATCGATCAGCCAAGCTGCTGATGAGACGACGAAATCGTCCGGTTGGGCGATCGGCGCGAACGATCCCGGGATTTCCAGCCCGAGCCGCCAGTTTGTCCTTGACCTCTCCGGCGCCCGCGCCTTTGCTGCATGGCAACGAGAACAAGGAGTTTCCCATGGCTGTCGACACATCCGCCCGCACCCCGACCTTCACCTATGTCGATGGCGACTGGTTTTCCGGCAATCCGCCGCTGATCGGACCGACCTCGCATGCGATGTGGCTGGGTTCGACTGTGTTCGACGGCGCGCGCTGGTTCGACGGGATCGCGCCGGATCTCGACCTGCATTGTGAGCGGGTCAACCGCTCGGCCATCAATATGGGCCTGAAGCCGGTGATGGACGCGAAGGAGATCGAGCGGCTCGCCTGGGAGGGGATCGAGAAGTTCGATGGCCGCACAGCGATCTACATCAAGCCGATGTACTGGGCCGAACACGGACAGACCGGCTCGGTGGTGGCGGCCGATCCGGACTCGACGCGTTTTGCGCTCTGCCTGTTCGAGGCGCCGATGCACACGGCCAAGCCCTCGTCCTTGACACTCTCTCCCTTCCGCCGCCCGACGCCGGAATCGGCGATGACAGATGCCAAGACCGGCAGCCTCTATCCGAATTCCGGACGTATGATCATCGATGCCCGCGCGCGCGGTTTCGACAATGCGCTGGTGCGCGACATGATCGGCAATGTGGTGGAGACGGCCTCGTCCAACGTGTTCATGGTGAAGGACGGCGTGGTCTTCACGCCCGCCGCCAACCGCACCTTCCTGGCCGGCATCACCCGCGCCCGGATCATCGGCCTGCTCCGCCAAGCCGGTTTCGAGGTGCGCGAGGCGACACTGTCGGCCGAGGATTTCATGAATGCCGACGAGATTTTCCAGACCGGCAATTATTCCAAGGTGGTGCCCGTCACGCGGCTGGATGATGCGCAGTTCCAGGAGGGGCCCGTGACGCGCAAGGCGCTCGACCTCTATATGGACTGGGCGAAATCCAGCCACGGGACGGATGGCTGATCTTGCACGGGCTGCGCTTGATCGCATGCCGGCGCCTCTCTATCTCTCGATGACATCAGCTGTTCAATTCCCGGAAGGAATGTCCTTGTCCGTTTTCAAAAACCTGCCCGCCGCGCCCACTGTCGCCAAGAAACCCGTCTCCGATACCCGCCACGGGATCACCAGGACGGATGATTATGCCTGGCTGCGCGCCGACAACTGGCAGCAGATGTTCAAGGACACCTCGATCCTCGATCCGGAGATCCGCTCGTATCTGGAGGCCGAAAACGCCTATATGGACGCCGCCATGGGCGACACGAAGGCGCTGCAGGCACAGCTCTTTGCCGAGATGAAGGGCCGGATCAAGGAAGACGATTCGTCGATCCCGATGAAAGACGGGGCCTTCGCCTATGGCTCGGCTTTCGTGACCGGCGGCGAGCAGCCGCGCTACTTCCGCATTCCGCGCGACGGCGACCCGAAGAACGAGGGCCTGCGCGACCTGTTGCTCGACGGCGACAAGGAAGCCAAGGACAAGGACTATTTCCGCCTGTCCGGCATCGACCACACGACCGACCACGCCTTCGGCATCTGGGGTTATGACGACAAGGGCTCGGAATATTTCACTCTGCGGGTGCGCGATCTCGCGACCAAGCAGGATCTCGACGATGTGCTGGAGAACACCGCCGGCGGCGGGGTTTGGGCGCCTGATGGGAAGAGCTTTTTCTATACGCTGCAGGACGAGAACCACCGGCCGTCCAAGGTGTTTCACCATATCGTCGGCCAGCCGCAGTCTGAAGATCGCCTCGTTTACGAGGAGACGGATCCCGGCTTCTTCATGGGCGTTGGCGGCTCGCTGCTCGACGATGTCATCTATATCGACATCCACGACCACGAGACCTCGGAGTACCGGCTGCTCTCGACCAAGGACCTGACCGCCGAGCCCCAACTGGTGGCCGAGCGCGAAGAGGGCGTCGAATATTCGATGACGGAAGGCGGCGACGTCTTCTACATCCTGACCAATGCCGACGATGCCAAGGATTTCAAGATCGTCGAGGCGCCGGTGTCTGCACCGGGCAAGGCCAACTGGAAAGAGCTCGTCCCGCATGAGCCGGGCCGGCTGATCCTCAACCACATGGCCTATGCCCGCCATCTCGTCTGGCTGGAGCGCCGCGAAGGCCTGCCTGTGATCATGATCCGCGACCGCACCTCCGGCGAGGAGCACTCGATCGCCTTTGCGGAAGAAGCCTATTCGCTGGGCCTGCAGGGGGCTGCCGAATACGAGACCGACGTCATCCGCTTCTCCTATTCGTCGATGACGACGCCGTCCCAGCTGTTCGACTACAACATGGCGACCCGCGAACGCACCCTTTTGAAGACGCAGGAAGTGCCGTCGGGGCATAACCCGCAAGACTACGTCACCCGCCGGGTGTTCGCAGAGGCGCATGACGGCGAGAAGGTGCCGGTCACCCTGCTCTACCGCCGCGGCACGAAGCTCGACGGCTCGGCGCCTTGCCTGCTCTACGGCTACGGCGCCTATGGCATCACCATTCCGGCTGGCTTCAACACCAATTGCCTGTCGCTCGCCGATCGCGGCTTCGTCTATGCCATCGCCCATATCCGCGGCGGCAAGGACAAGGGCTTTTCCTGGTACGAAGACGGCAAGATGGAAAAGAAAGTCAATACCTTCAAGGACTTCATCTCGGCTGCCGACCACCTGGTGAAGGAGCAGTTCACCTCGTTTGACCGGATCATCGCCGAGGGCGGATCGGCCGGTGGCATGCTGATGGGGGCAATTGCCAACATGGCGCCCGAGAAATTCGCCGGAATCATCGCCGCCGTGCCCTTCGTCGACGTGCTCAACACCATGCTCGACGACACCCTGCCGCTCACCCCGCCGGAATGGCCGGAATGGGGTAATCCGATCGAATCGGAAGAGGAATATCGCTGGATCGCGGCCTATAGCCCTTACGACAACGTCGAGAAGAAGGCCTATCCGCCGATCATCGCGCTCTCCGGCCTCACCGATCCGCGCGTGACCTATTGGGAGCCGACCAAGTGGATCGCCAAGCTCCGCGACACGTCACCGGAGGCTGGACCGTTCCTGCTAAAGACCAACATGGCGGCCGGCCATGGCGGCAAATCGGGGCGCTTCCAGCGACTGGAAGAGATCGCGTTTGAATATGCCTATGCGATCAAGGTGGCGGGGAAGATGTAATCTCTGCAAACAGACTGACTGTGAGCCAGACGGGCTCGTCTCCAACGCTTCGGCGGCAATGAGGCGGGCCCGTTTTCATTCCGTGATTCGACGCGCGTACTGTCAGTGCGGCCGTTTCGCAAGGGCCAATCGTCATCACCGGCGCCACGACGCAAGCCTCGCGCAAGGTTAAAAGGTTAACAAATGGTTAATTCTTAAACCGGGGTGTCCGCCATGAGGATCGAAAGCGGTCTCAGCAGCTATTCCTATCAAAGCCGCCACGTGCCGGGCACGACGGTCATCGACGATGCTTCGGCGGAGACGGCGACGACGTCCTCGGGACGCGCGACGGGCGCGAGCACTTTTTCGAGCACGCTGCTGTCGAACCAACTGGCCTCGGCGCTGTGGACAGTCGAAGGCGGACGCAAAGCTGTGGCGTCGCTGAACGGATCCCAAAGTGCGGACGAACTCGGTGAGAGCGCACGACTGCAGATGGTCGAAGCCGCCTATCGGGAATACGAAGACCCTGCCATCTACGAGGAATTCTGAGTTTGCCTGTGAAAAAGGCCGGCCGGCATGATGCCGCGCCGGCCTTTTTTTGTTTGCCGATCCGATCAGTGATGCGGGTGTCCATGATCATCATGCGCATGGGCGTCATGGGAATGGCCCGCATGCCCCTTTGAAACGCCTGATTCCGAGGCGAGCGCCGGCTCTCCCCTTCGCCATTCCGCATAGCTCTGCGACAGGATCTGGCTCGACGAATAAAGAAAAAGACCCGCCATGATGGCCGCCACGATCAGGTCGGGCCAAGCGGTTGCGGTCCCCCAAACACCCAGAGCCGCGATCATGACGATGACATTGCCGATCGCATCGTTGCGCGAGCAGAGCCAGACCGAGCGGACATTGGCGTCGCCATCCTTGTAGTTCATCAGCAGCAAAACGCTGGCAAGATTGGCGGCGAGCGCCAGGAAACCGATGACACCCATGATCGGCGCTTCCGGCACGCCCTGGTAAAACACGCGGTAAAGTGTCGATCCGAAGACCCAGAGGCCCATGAGAAACAGGCTGCCACCTTTGGCAGCGGCGGCGAGGCTGCGGGTCTTGAGCGAGGCGCCGATGACGGCGAGCGAGATGCCATAGGTGACGGCATCGGCGAAGAAGTCCAGCGCGTCGGCCTGCAGCGCCTGGGAGCGCGCGAAGTGGCCGGCCGTCATTTCGACGGCGAACATCGCCGCATTGATGGCGATCACCATCCAAAGGCGTCGCTTGTAGGTGTCGGACATGCCGTCGAAAGGGGCATGGTCATGGCCGCAGGAGGCACTCATATCATTCGTCCTTCAGGTCTTGATGTGGTCATGACTCGACCTTAGGATCTCTAGTCACTAGAGGTTCAAGAGGTTTTTTCATGTATGCGATTGGCGACCTGTCGCGGCGGACCGGGGTGAAGGTGCCGACTATCCGCTATTACGAGCAGATGGGGCTGATTTCGGCGCCCGATCGGACAGAGGGCAACCAGCGGCGTTATGAAAAGGCCGATCTCGAGCGGCTGGCCTTCATCCGTCACGCCCGCGACCTCGGCTTTCCGATCGAGGCTATCCGGGAACTGCTAACCCTCAGCCGGCATCCGGAAGAACCCTGCGGGGCTGCCGACCGGATCGCACGGGAGCAACTGGACGAGGTGCGGGACAAGATCGCGAAACTGAAGAAGCTGGAAGAAGAGCTGTCGCGGATTGTCTCCCATTGCGGAAACCACACGATCGGCAACTGCTATGTGATCCAGGCGCTGGCCGATCACGGGCTGTGCGAACACGAGCATTGAGGGGAAACGCAAACCATGCCGGTGATCAAGATAAAAGACGCTCCGCTCGAAGCGATCGCGCCGCAGGGCCACAACGCCGAACTCGGCCCGTATTCCGCCCGGCTCCTTTCCGATGCCGGTGGCCTCACACAATTCGGGGCTTTCCTGGAGACGCTGCCGCCTGGCTCATTCTCCTCGCACAAACACTGGCACGAACAGGAAGACGAGTTCGTCTATGTGCTCTCAGGCCGCGTGATGTTGAACGAGGGCGAGACGCTGACCGAGATGCTGCCGGGCGATGCTGCGACCTTCAAGGCAAGCGTCGCCGTCGGCCACCGGCTGGAGAACAGATCGGATCAGCCTGCGACCTATCTGGTGGTCGGCACGCGTTCGCCGGATGATATGGTGCACTACACGGACAAGGATCTGCTGCTGACCAAGGTGGGGTTCGAGAAGCGGCTGACGACGAAGGCGGGGGTGAAGGTCGAGCGGTGAAGGTCGATCAGTTGCTTTCGGGTAGCATCGCCCTTAGGCCGATCAGCGCCGGATCGATGTTACGGCCGGCATAGAAGAAGCCCAGCACCAGAACATCCTCTGTTCGCGCGGCCAAGGCGATGCTCAGGCTTCGACGAAATCCGATGAGGCGAAGCCCGGCCACCTTGCCATGCCCAGACTGCCGCGCTCCGGATAGACGCAGAGATCGTTGAGGAACGACCTGCTGGCACTGACATAACTCCAGGCTCGCGCGTGTCCGGACTGTTCGGCGATATAGTCATACAAGCGATCCAGTTTTGCGGCTGCATCCGGATGGATGACAGGCGGCCGGACCATCCTACCGGCCGCTCTCGCGGCTGCAATGGCGCATTTCGAGGTGCGCAAAGACGTCCTCGCCGGAGATCAGCTTTTCTGGATTCATCTCGGCATCTGCAAAGCGGGCCGGAATTTCAGCTTCCAACCAATGATCGCGCGCGGTGTCGAGTTCTTCCAGCAACTCAGGCCCGGCGCTGACAACGGCCGAGGCATCTCTTAAACGACCGCTCGCCAACTGGCGTTCGATCCGCTCCCGGTCACTGTCATCGAGCTTCAGACTGATCGTCATAAGTCGGCCTCCTATGGACGAAAATGTAGCACCCTATCAGGGCCGCAACATCCATCGGACGCCCCGTTGACAATCGCTCCAATTCAGCGCATCTAAGCCGCCATGATCGATATCCGCGCAATCATCTCCTGCACGTATTTTTGGGCCTACCGGTAACCGGCGGCCTGACAGATCACTTTGTCAACAGGCCGCCGTCAGGCGGCCTTGTTGTTTTCCAGACGACTTTCCCCCTGACGGCGCAGAACACCTTAGGGAAAGTAACATGACCGAAGACACTGACATCACCCTGCCCCGCCCGCCCGTGGTCGCCATTCGCCACGCCAAGCCGCGCGACCTGCCGGAACTCAACGCCATGATCGCGGCCCTGACCCTGCACCATGGCGATGCATCGGCCATGACGTCGGAAAAGCTCGAGCGCGATCTGTTCGGCTCCCTGCCGTGGATCCAGGCGCTGGTCGCCGATGCCGGAGAAGGCCTGATCGGCTATGCCATCCTTGTCCCGCTCTACAGGGCCGACGAAGGCAAGCGTGGCATGGACCTGCATCATCTCTTCGTGCGCGACGGCCAGCGCGGCAACGGCATCGGCCAACACCTCGTTGACCGCGCCCGTGAGATCGCCCGTCAGGCGGGATGCGACTACCTGTCCGTCTCGGCCGCCACCGGCAATGTCGCGGCACACCGCTTCTACGAAAACATGGATTTCGTGCCGCGCCCGGTCACCGGCATGCGCTACCTGCAAGCGCTCAACTGAACGCAAGATCCTCCTGCCAGACGGAGAATGGACATGAAACGCATCGCCATTGCCCTGCAAAACGACTTTGCCGACTGGGAGCCCGCCTTGCTGATGGCCGCGACGCGCTATTGGCTCGACTGCGACGTGGTGACCGCATCGCCCGATGGCGGGCCGGTCGTCTCGATGGGAGGTCTGAAGGTAACGCCCGACATCGCTTATGACGCCATCGACCCCGACAGTTTCGACGCGCTGGTCATTCCGGGCGGTTACGCCTGGGAAAAGGGCGTGGCTTACGACTTCGCCTCGCTGGCAACTGCGTTTCGCGACAAGGGCAAGGTGCTGGGCGGTATCTGCGCTGCGGCGAGTGCGCTGGCCGCGACGGGCGTCTTGAACGATGTCGCCCATACCGGCAACGCGCTCGCCTCGCATCAGCGCTATCCGGCCTATCGCGGCGCGGATCACTATCGCGACCAGGCGCCAGCCGTCCGCGACGGCGGGATCGTCACCGCTGCCGGTTCCTCGCCTGATACGTTTACCATCGAAGTGCTGAAGGCGCTCGATCTCTACGGGCCTGAGGCCGAAACCGAGCTTTCCGCCTTTGCCGGCGAGCATCGGAGCTGAACAAACCGCTCGGTCATGCCGTCAATGGCGCACCGGCGGATTTTCAGACCATTTCTGCAAGGTCGTCTTGATCAAAATGAGCGCTGCCTGCTGGGCATGGTCGCGCTCGCGCGGATCGACGATGGCCGACAGCCGCTTCTCGAAGGCGCGCACAGTCTGGTCCACCCACAGATGCAGCGCGGGATCGGGATAGTTGTCGAGCAGCGAGCGTAACGCACTCTCCATCCGCCGGCGTTCAATGCTCATGGCCCCTCCGAAGGCGTTTCGAGGGGACCAGAGTGCCTGGTCAGGCTTGCGCGATGCTGGCGCGGAGGTTCCGAGGCGAGGTCGGCTTACTGGACCGCCGGCACGGCCTTCAAATACGCGGCAATGGCCGCGCGATCGGCAGCGGGGAGTTGCGCCATGTTCTTCTGCACCTCGACCATCGTGCCGCCGACGCTGTCAAAGTCCGGCGTGAAACCGGTTTCCAGATAGCTCTCTATGTCGCCCGCGCTCCACCCGCCAATGCTCTTCGAGCCCGGCGTGATATTGGGGATCGTGCCTTCGCCTTCCGGATTGGGGCCGCCGGCCAGCCATTGGCCCGGCTTGAAGCCACCCAGCGCATCGCGCGGCGTGTGGCATTCACCGCAATGGCCTGGGCCTTCGACAAGATACTGTCCACGCTCGACCATGTCGGAGGCATCTGTGAGATCGACGCGGGGAGCATCGGTAAAGTACAGAAACTTCCAGCCGCCGACGGCGATACGCTGGTTGAAAGGGAAGCCCAGTTCATGGTCCGGGGCAACCTTGTCGCTCGCCGGCAGGGTCTTCAGAAAACCGTAGAGGTCGTTGACATCCTTCGGGGTCATCCGGGCATAGGAGCCGTAGGGAAAGGACGGATAAAGATGCTCTCCGTCGGGGCCAACGCCACGGGTCATGGCATCGCCGAATTCGGCGAGCGTCCAGGCGCCGATACCGACCTTCTGGTCGCTTGAGATGTTGGGTGGATGGAAGGTGCCGAAGTCGCTCTTGATCGGCGCACCACCTGACAGAACGAGCCGCGCGTCGCCCTCCGATCCGGCCGGCGCATGGCAGCTGGCACAGCCCCCGGCATAAAAGAGCTCGCGGCCGTGCGCGATATCGGCATCACCGAGACTTGCCCATGCGGCCGGGTCCTGCCTTTGCGGCGCGGTCAACCAGAGGAATGTGCCGAAGCCGGCCGCACCCAGCACGGCGAGACCGCCGAGACCCTTGAGCCATGTCGATGCCATGCGGCCCTCCTTGCAGATAAGCGGGCTTGGTTGAGCCCGGGAATGGCGGATCGCCATGCAGCGATCCGCCCGGAGGGATTTACTTCTTCAGGCGGGAGCTCTGATGGCACTCGCCGCAGGTGCCACCGATCGCTTCAAGTGCGGCGCCGACGGCGGCCTGGTCGGCCGGCATGGCGGCGAGCTGGGCTTCGGCGACCGTTGCGAGCTTGGCCGACTTGGCCTTGAAGTCATCCATGTTTTCCCAGATCTTGGGGCTTGCTTCCGTCTCCAGCCCGGTCTC
>JARXAQ010000312.1 GCA_029865825.1 Rhizobium sp. | reverse complement strand
GAGCGGGCCGGGGGTGGTCGGTGAGCAACCGAAGCTCGATCCGGGCGACACCTACGAATACTCTTCGGGCTGCCCGCTCGATACGCCGTCCGGCATGATGTACGGCTCCTACCGGATGGAAACAGACGACGGCGAAGCCTTCGATGTCGACATCCCCGCCTTCTCCCTCGACAGCCCGGGCATGCAGCGCACCCTCAACTGAAACGTGCGGGTTGAGTTCGATTGCGCCGGAGGTTATCTGGAGCGAGAACCCCGCGATGCGCAGCAAAAGGTGAAGCCGGCATGACCCCAGACTTTCTCGTCACCCACAATGGTGGCTTCCATGCCGATGAGCTCCTGTCCAGCGTTATCCTCACCCGGCTCTTTCCTGAAGCGCGCATCGTGCGCAGCCGGGCGCGCGACTGGATTACGCCTTCCGGCGACCGGATCATCTATGACGTCGGCGGGATTTATGATCCTGCAGCGCAGATCTTCGACCACCATCAGCGCGGCGCGCCTTTGCGTGAGGACGGCCAGCCCTACAGCTCCTTCGGCCTCGTCTGGAAGCATTACGGCCAGGCCTATCTGGCCGCACTCGGCGTTCCCGAGACCGACATCGCGGCGATCCATTCAGGCTTCGATTCGAAATTCGTGCTGCCGGTCGACCTGATGGACAACGGCGCGCTCAGCCCCGCCAGCGCGGGCGCACTCGCCGGCCTGACGCTGCCGAGCCTGCTCGAAACGCTGAAGCCCGTCTTCGACGATCGCGATCCGGACTCCGAGGATCGCAGCTTTCACGCTGCCCTCGCCATTGCCCGCGCATTGGTCGAGGCCGGCATTGCGCAACGTGCCGCCAAATGCCGGGCCGAAGCCTTGGTGATCGATGCCATCGGCGCGACCGGTGAGCGCCGGGTCCTCGAGCTGCCCATGGGCATGCCCTTCCGCCCGGCCGTCGTAAAGACCGGAGCCGACCACCTGCTCTTCGTGGTCCACCCGCGCGACAAGGACTGGTGCATCACCGGGATCCGGCGGGCTGACGAAGGCTTCGAACTCAGGGCCGATCTGCCCGCCGCCTGGGCGGGCCTGAGCAATGGCGATCTCGAAGCCGTCTGCGGTGTGAAGGGTGCCAGTTTCTGCCACAACGGCCGCTTCATCGCGGCCGCGTCCTCACGGGAGGCCATCCTCGCCATGGCGGATCTGGCGGTCGAAGCTGCCCTTGGGCAGGCCTCGGCCTGACGGCGGTCACCGTCGGCTCCGAACGATCAAAGCCGCCTGCGTTCCTTCGGAGCGCGGCGGCTTTTCTTTTTGGAGATCGGTCGGTTCAGGCGGGATCGGCATCGCCGGTCACACCGAGCCTGTCGATCAGCGTCGCACTCGCCTGGTTGAGGCCCAGCACGTCCACCGCGATATCATGCGCCTTGAAACGCTGGACGACGCGGTCGAGTGCGGCCACCGCCGTGATATCCCAGAAATGCGCATGGGTCAGATCGATGACGACGCGCTTGCCGAGCGCATCCTGGAAGTCGAAGGCTTCGACGAACATGTCGGCAGAGGCGAAGAAGACCTGACCGGAGACGCGGTAGGTCAGGGTTTTTGTCGCCTCGCCGTCCACGGCATCGATCTTCAGCAGACGCGCCACCTTGAAGGTGAAGAAGACCCCACTCAGCAACACGCCGACGGCGACGCCGAGCGCCAGGTTGGCCGTGAAGACCGTGACGATGACGGTCGCCACCATCACCACGCTCGACATCTTCGGATGGACCACCAGGCTTCGCAACGACGACCAGTCGAAAGTGTCGACGGACACCATGATCATGATGGCCACCAGAGCCGCCACCGGAACCTGCGAGACCCAAGGCTTCAGCAGAACCATCAGCACCAGCAGCAGCGCGCCGGCAAACAGCGTGGAGAGGCGGCCGCGGCCGCCATATTTCACGTTGCTGACCGTCTGACCGATCATGCCGCAACCGGCGATGCCGCCGAATAGGCTGGCCGCGACATTGGCGAGACCGAGGCCGGTGCATTCACGGTTCTTCGGGCTTGGTGTGTCGGTCAGGTCATCGACCACGCTTGCCGTCATCATCGATTCCAGCAGGCCGACCATGGCAATCGCCAGTGCCGGGCCGGCGATGATTTTCAGCGTGTCGAGGGTGAGCGGCACCGTTGGCCAGGCGAAGACGGGAAGCGCATCCGGCAGGGTGCCGAGATCGGCCACCGTCATGACGGGCAACTGGAATGCCACGGCACCGACTGTCAGCGCGAGAATGCAGATCAGCGGCGACGGGATCGCCGTCGTCAGGCGCGGCACAAGATAGATGACGCCGAGGCCGGCTGCGATCATGGCATAGTTCAGCCAGCCGCCATGGAGGATATGCGGCAATTGCGCCGCAAAGATCAGGATCGCCAGCGCGTTGACGAAACCGGTGCGCACCGATTTCGATACGAAACGCATCAGCACGCCGAGCCTGAGGATGCCGAAAAGGAGTTGGAGCAGACCCGCGAGCAGACCGGCGGCAAGCAGATAGGCAAGGCCATGGGCCGCCACCAGCGGCGCCACAACCAGGGCGACGGACCCGGCAGCCGCCGAGATCATGGCCGGGCGCCCGCCGGTAAAGGCGATCACAATGCCGATGACGAAGGAGGCGAACAGGCCGACCTGCGGATCGACTCCGGCGACGAAGGAAAAGGCGATCACCTCGGGGATGAGTGCGAAGGTCGCGACCGCGCCGGCGAGCATTTCGCGCAGAGGGTTGGCGGACCACTCGCGGCGATAGGCGATGAGATTTGTCATGAAAAACCACAGAATGGGACAACGGGCCGGGCGGAACCCGGACGGGGGAAGGTTGCGTTGCTGAGGTTGTCTGGCGGATCGGCGGCCAGAAGAGCCACCCGGATTTGCACCGGGTCCTTGCGGATGCCGTCTTCCTAACGCGCACAGGCGCGGATGGCAAGCCGACGAGGCTCGACCTCAGGCTGCGGTCACATTCGCCTCGGCCTCTTCGGCCGCAAGCAGCAGGCCGAGCACGTCGCGCTGCGACATCGGCTTGCCGAAGAGGTAGCCCTGGATCAGCTCCGGCGAAAGCGGCGCGAGCGTGCGCATCTCGTCATCGGTTTCGACGCCTTCCAGGACGCATTTCAAATCGAGATTGCGACACAGGGTGATGATGCCCGCAACGATTTCGCGGGAGGTGGCGTTGACCGACACCTTGCGGACGAAGCTCTTGTCGATCTTCACCTTGTCGAGCGGCAGCTGATCCAGATATTCGAAGCTCGAATACCCTGAACCGAAATCGTCCAGCGCGATTTTGAAACCGAGGGCGGACAGATCCTCAAGCAGCACCCGCGAGGCGGAAATGTCCTTCATGACCGCCGTCTCGGTGATTTCGAATTCAATCCGCGCCGCCGCGATACCGCGCTTCGTGACTTGTGCCACGAGCGAGAAGATGAAGGCCCGGTCTACCAAGTCCTGGGCCGACAGATTGAAGGAGACGGTGATGTGCTCCGGCCAGAGATCCACCGCATCCAGGGCTTTGCCAAACAGGACGCGCGTGACATTCTGGATGAGGCCGGCGCGTTCCGCGGCTCTAATAAAGCGGTCGGGCCGGACGAGACCGAGGGTCGAACTCTGCCAACGCGCGAGCGCCTCGAAGCTGACGACTTTCTGGCGCCTCAGGTCGAACTGCGGCTGAAAATGCAGATAAAGTTCCTCGGCGAGGTTCGCCTCACGGAGCGCCCGCTCCAGGGACAGAGCCTCACGCATCTCCTGATCCTGGTCGGCCGTGAAGAGCACAGTATGGCCTCGCGCAAACTGTTTGCCGCGATAGAGCGCGAAGTCAGCCTTTTCGTAGACCTGACGGGCGGTCGACCCCATGGCCGGAAACCGGGCGAAGCCGACAGTACCGCCGATCGACAGCAGCAGCGGCTGCATCTCATAGGGCCGGCTGATTTCATTGATCAGGTCGTTGCCGATCCGCTCGACTTCGGTGGCCTCTCGTTCGCCGACGATCACGACGGCAAATTCATCCCCGCCGATCCGACCAAACTGGACGTCCGCATCGTGTCGATGCCCAAGGCGGTCCACGACCTCGCAGAGCACATGGTCGCCGACCGCATGACCATAGATGTCGTTGATCGACTTGAATCCATCGAGATCGAGGATGCCGATCCAGAACGGGGATTTATTCTCGACCAGCCGATCGATCTTGGCAAAAATCGAGCGGCGATTGGCGATGCCGGTCAGGCTGTCGAGCGATGCGAGTTGGTCGGCGAACAGGCGCGCGTCAATCTGGCGCAGGATCGCCTTGCGCAAAAGCGTCGCCATGCCGAGCGAGGCAAAGGACGTCGCAACGCCGATAAAGGCGAATTGGTGGGCCACCTCCGGCGACGCCTTGGTGGCAAACCAGAACATGCTGGCGATCGAAAGGACCACGCTCGCGAGCGTCGCGCGCAAAGTCACGCCGGTGGTGGAGAAGACGACCGCCATCAAGACGAAATAGATCAGCTTCTGTTCTTCGAAGTGCAGCGTCATGTAGGCGACGACATTGCTGTACATCAGGGCATTGGTGGCAAGGCCGACGGCCTCGAGCCGCGCCAGTGGCGTGCCGCCCGCCGGCAGCAGCACCCAGCGAAACAGCGCGTAGGCAAGTGCGGTGGCGAGGCTGAGACCCGCCAGGATGAGAAAGTGGCTGCCACTCTCATCCTGCCAGTGGCCCCAGGTGACGACAAGGTAATAGGCGCAGCCCGGCAGCAGGAAACCCCGGACGATCGGCCGGTAGGCATCCGCCATGGCGCGGCGTCGCGTGGCGCTCGTCCAGGCGTGATACTGGTTCTTGAGGCTGCGCGACAGGGCGGCCATGCTCCACGCCTGATGGCCCGTCACGGCATTCCCTGGCGGGTTCAAAATGCCCGGCGACACCGCGTCCTTCGTATCCAGCCCCATCACAACCCTCGATCACATATGATCCGGAGTGTAGGTCGCCGCCGTTTAGAATATGTGAATATCAAGGTAGGCTTTTGCGCACCATGCCGCTGCCATCCTTCAGATCGGACGGCGCGAATCAGACGAGGTCGGGAGGCTCCCGGCCTCGTCAATCCCAGGTTAGGCGGGTGTCAGCTCGTCCGGCGCATAGTGATAGCTGGTCGAGCAGAACTCGCAGGTCACCGTGACCTGGCCTTCTTCGGTGCTCGCCTCGATCTCCTCTGCCGAGAAGCCCTGCAACACGCCCTTGATCTTGTCACGCGAGCAATTGCAGCGATCCTGAACCGCCTGCGGCGGGAATGCACGCACACCGCGCTCGTGGAACAGCCGGAACAGCAGGCGTTCGACGCCCACCTGCGGGTCGGTCAGTTCGTCTGCATCGATCGTATCGACAAGCATGCGGGCTTCGTCCCAAGCCTCGTCGCCATGCAGATCGGTCTCGCGGTCGTCTCCATCCCCGCCATGCAGGTCCGGATGGCGCATGCGATCGGGTGCCTCGGGCAGGAACTGCGCGATCAGACCGCCGGCACGCCAGGTGCGGCGCGGCTTGCCGTTTTCGTCGCGATCGAAGAGTTCGGCAGCCCCCAGACGCACCCGCGTCGGGATCTGCTCGGACTGGCGGAAATAGACGCCGGCGATATCCTCAAGCGAGGTCCCGTCCAGCGGCACGATGCCCTGATAGGGCTGCATGAACGTGCCCTGATCAATGGTGAAGGCGAGCACGCCTGCGCCCAGCAGTTGCTCGGGCGAAGAGCGACCGGCAGCGACCGCCTCGGCAAGCGCCTCTTCGTCGAAGCGCGCATAGGCGCGAACACTCTCCGGCGAGGTGAAATCGGCGACGAGCAGGTCGACAGGGCCATCACCCTTCGTCTGGACGGTAAACTTGCCTTCGAATTTCAGCGAGGTCCCGATCAGCACCGTCAGCACGATCGCTTCCGCCAGGAGGCGGGCGACAGGCGCTGGATAGGCATGACGATCGAGGATCGTATTCACCAGCGGTCCGAGCTGCACAGCGCGACCGCGCACGTCGAGCCCCTCGACCTGGAAAGGCACCACACTATCGTCACCGGCGAATCCGAATTCGCCGAGTTCTGCTTGTCTGTTCGACATGAATGTACTCCTGGCGCCGGAACGCCCAATCGCAGGGCCTGCGCGGCCCGATCAGAAAGCGCACAGATGGGATCACCTGCGCCAAAGGTCAAGATAGCGCGCCGGGCGCCCGCCTCACGCCTCAGATGGCGCCGAGGCACCAGGCGAGAATGGACTTCTGCGCATGCAGGCGGTTTTCCGCCTCGTCAAAGACCACGGACTGGGCACCGTCGATTACCTCGTCGGTCACTTCCTCGCCGCGATGAGCCGGCAGGCAATGCAGGAAGAGCGCCTCGTCCTTGGCCTTCTTCATCAGCGCGGCATTGACCTGGAAGGGCTGGAAGACGTTATGGCCGCGGGCCTTGTGCTCCTGGTTCATCGAGATCCAGGTGTCGGTGATCACAGCGTCGGCGCCAGCCACCGCGCGGTCGGCATCATGGCACAGCATGATCTCGCCGCCATTGTTACGGGCCCAGTTGAGGATCTTGTCGTCCGGCTCCGAGCCGAGCGGCACCGCCATGTTCATCTTATAGCCGAAGCGGGCAGCACCCTCGACCAGTGAATGCAGGACATTGTTGCCGTCGCCGGTCCAGGCGAGCGTCTTGCCTGCGATCGGGCCGCGATGCTCCTCGACCGTGAGGATATCGGCCATGATCTGGCAGGGATGGGTCAGATCCGTCAGGGCGTTGATGACGGGCACGGTTGCATGTTCGGCCAGTTCCAGCAGCCGCGAATGGTCGGTCGTGCGGATCATGATCGCGTCGACGTAACGCGACAGCACCTTGGCTGTATCACCGATGGTCTCAGCGCGGCCGAGCTGCATTTCCGTGCCCGAGAGGAACAGCGTCTCGCCGCCGAGCTGGCGCATTCCGACGTCGAAGGAGACGCGGGTGCGGGTCGAAGGCTTCTCGAAGATCATCGCCAGCATCTTGCCCGCCAGCGGCTTGTCGGCCGTTCCGGCCTTTGTCGCCTGCTTGCGCGTCAGGGCGTCGTCCAGCATGCGGCGCAGGTCGGGAGCGGAAACAGCGGAGAGATCAAGAAAATGCTTCGGGGATGCCATTGATGATACCTGTCTTGCACTTACGCGGTTACGGCGGCCTTTGCGCGGATGTGTTCGGCGGCGCGCTCGATGCGGGCGAGCCCGTCCCGGGCTTCCGCGGCGGTGACGGTGAGCGGCGGCAGAAGGCGGATAACGTTGTCGCCGGCGGGAACACCGAGCAGGTGTGCGTCACGCATGGCCATCAAAAGGTCCGTGTTGGGCACCTTCGCCTTGATGCCGAGCATCAGACCCTCGCCACGCACCTCCTCGATGATGTCGGGATAGCGGTCGCCGAGCGATGCCAGACCCTGGCGGAAAACGAGGGCCGTGTCACGCACATGCTCCAGGAAGTCATCGGCCAGGACGACGTCGAGAACAGCATTGCCGACGGCCATGGCGAGCGGGTTGCCGCCATAGGTGGAGCCATGCGTGCCCGGCTTCATGCCGTAAGCGGCCTCCTCAGTCGCCAGGCAGGCACCGAGCGGGAAACCGCCGCCGATACCCTTGGCAACGGCCATCAGGTCCGGCGTGATGCCGGCCCATTCGTGGGCGAAGAGTTTGCCTGTGCGGCCGACGCCGCACTGGACTTCGTCGAGGATCAGCAGCAGGCCGTGCTCGTCGCAGAGGTCGCGCAGCGCACGCAGCATCTCGACCGGGATCGGACGAATGCCGCCTTCACCCTGCACGGGTTCGACGAGAATGCCGGCCGTCGCTTCGGATATCGCGGCCTTGACCGCATCGAGGTCACCGAAGGGAACCTGATCAAAACCGGGCGCCTTAGGGCCGAAGCCTTCGAGATATTTCTCCTGACCCCCGGCCGCAATCGTCGCGATGGTGCGGCCGTGAAAGGCGCCTTCCATCGTGATGATGTGGAACTTCTCCGGGTGGCCCTTGGCGAAATGATAGCGACGGGCGGTCTTGATCGCGCATTCGAGTGCTTCCGCACCCGAATTGGTGAAGAAGACGCGGTCGGCGAAGGTCACATCGGTCAGCCGCTTGGCCAATGTTTCCTGACCCGGGACTTCATAGAGGTTCGACAGATGCCAGACCTTATCAGCCTGATCCTTCAGCGCGCCGACGACATGCGGATGGCCGTGGCCGACCGAGGTGACGGCGACACCGGCCGCAAAGTCGAGATAACGCTCGCCGGTCTCAGTCACCAGCCAGACGCCCTCGCCTCGCTCGAAACGCAGCGGCGCCCGATTGTAGGTCTGGTAGAGGGGCGTAGCTTCGGCCATGGCAATCACGATCCTTGTAGAGGGCCAGCCGCCGCAGCGGCACGGCCCATGCGGGGACGGGAAATGAAAAATGCCGCCTTGCGGCGGCGGGGGCACTATCTGCATTTAACCCTGCAATGTCAACGAAACTTGCTGAACGGCCGTGCTTCCGACGCAATTCCGGCTGCGGCGCGACGACGTGCCGCTGTCCGGATTCCACCTGTTGCATACTTGACTCACTCGACAGGGAAGTTGGGGAAAACCGCGAAATCGATTCCAGATGATTCCCCCGACTCTTGTCACGGAGTCGGCCTGCCAGTAGGTTAAATTTCATTAATAGATTGCATGCGGCGGAAGTTATCACCGACATTACGAGGCGGTTTTGTTTCGAATTCGTTCGAAGCAGCGGTGACGGATTCTGCCATGACACACGCGAGCGGCGGAGAAGTATGGCATGAATTGGACTGATGAGCGGGTCGAAAGACTGAAGCGTCTCTGGGCCGAAGGCCTGAGCGCAAGCCAGATTGCAGCACAACTGGGTGGCGTGAGCCGAAACGCCGTGATCGGCAAAGTACACCGCCTGAACCTTCCCGGCCGCGCCAAGGCTGGCGGCAGTTCGTCTTCCGCGCGCCCTGCCAAGCGCACCGTCCAGGCACAGCGCCCGACCACCTTCCAGGCCCGCCCGGCAGCGACCACCACCCGCACCGTGACCCGCGCGGCCGGCGCCACCATGCTCAAGGAAGAGGTCGAAGTCGACGCCTTCCAGGAAATCGAAGTCAGCCGTCCGCTCAACGTCGTCGTGCCGATTTCGCGCCGCCTGGTGCTGACGGAACTGACGGAACGCACCTGCAAGTGGCCGATCGGCGATCCGATGAAGGACGACTTCCACTTCTGCGGCTGCGATATCGCCGACAGTGCGCCCTATTGCACTTACCATGCGAAGCTGGCCTACCAGCCAGTCAGCGAGCGTCGCAAGGCTGCGCGCTGAACCAAGCGCAACCTGATACGATTTTGGACGGGTCCTTCGGGGCCCGTTTTCTTTTGGCACCTGCGCAAACGAAAAGACCGCGACGGATAATCCGCGCGGCCCCCTGTTTTTAGATGCGATTGTCGAAGCCTCAGGCTTCCATGGAATAACCCGCGCCGCGCACGGTGCGGATGACGTCCTGCATATTGGAGAAGTTCAAGGCCTTGCGCAGGCGTCCGACATGCACGTCGACAGTGCGTTCGTCGACATAGATGTCATGGCCCCACACGCCGTCCAGCAGTT
>JARXAQ010000280.1 GCA_029865825.1 Rhizobium sp. | reverse complement strand
CCCGGCGCGAAGCCGGCGCGGTTGCCCATCTGGACGCGGCCTTCAGTGTTGACCCAGGTACCCGACTTTTCGGTGTAGGTCGCGCCCGGCAGGATCACGTCGGCATAATGCGCGCCGTTGTCGCCGTGGCTGCCGATATAGACGACGCACTTGGCGGTCTTGGCCGAGAAGTCGAGTTCGTCGGCGCCGAGAAGGAAGACGACGTCGAGCGAGGAGAGCATCTGGCCAGCAGCAACCGCCCCCTGCCCCGGCACGAAGCCGAGATCGAGCGCGCCGACGCGGGCAGCAGCCGTGTGCAGCACCGATAAGCCGTTCCACTCATCGGTGAGTGCACCAACGTCCTGAGCAAGCTTGGCGGCATTGGCGAGGACGGCAGCACCCTCTGCACCAGACAGCGCACCCTGGCCGATGATGATCAGCGGGTTCTTCGCAGCCTTCAGAGTCTCAGCGAAGCTGTTCTTGCCGGAGACGAGATCGGAGAGCGTTTCGGTGCCGGCACCGAGGTATTCGTAGGGGTAACGCAGGTCACCGCCTTCGCCGATCAGGGCGATCGGCAGGCCACCACGGCGCCAGCGCTTGCGGATGCGGGCGTTGAGCACCGCTGCTTCGTAGCGCGGGTTGGCGCCGACGATCAGGATCGCATCGGCAGCTTCGATGCCTTCGATGCTGGTGTTGAAGAGGTAGGTCGAGCGGCCGAGCGACGGATCAAGTGCCGTCCCATCCTGGCGACAGTCGGTATTCGACGACCCCAGAGCGTTAACCAGGGTCTTCAGTGCGAAGATTTCCTCGACGGAGGCGAGGTCACCGGCGACGGCACCGATCTTATCGGCCGAGGTCGAAGCGACGGCCGACTTGATGGCGGCAAATGCTTCAGCCCAGCTGGCCGGCTGCAGACGTCCATCCTTCTTCACATAGGGGCGGTCGAGACGCTGGGTCTTCAGGCCATCCCAGATGAAGCGGGTCTTGTCGGAGATCCACTCTTCGTTGATCTGCTCGTTGACGCGCGGCATGACGCGCATGACTTCGCGGCCACGCGTGTCGACGCGGATCGCCGAGCCGACAGCGTCCATGACGTCGATCGATTCGGTCTTGTTCAGTTCCCACGGACGGGCGGTGAAGGCGAAGGGCTTGGAGGTCAGCGCGCCAACCGGGCAAAGGTCGACGACATTGCCCTGCAGCTCAGACGTCATGGCCTGCTCGAGATAGGTCGTGATCTCGGCATCCTCGCCGCGACCGATCAGGCCGAGTTCAGCGATACCTGCGACTTCGGTGGTGAAGCGGACGCAGCGCGTGCAGTGAATGCAGCGGTTCATCACGGTCTTGACCAGCGGGCCAATATACTTGTCTTCGACGGCGCGCTTGTTCTCGGTGTAGCGCGAGCTATCGATACCGAAGGCCATCGCCTGGTCCTGCAGGTCGCATTCGCCACCCTGGTCGCAGATCGGGCAATCCAGCGGATGGTTGATCAGCAGGAATTCCATCACGCCTTCGCGGGCCTTCTTGACCATCGGCGTGTTGGTGAAGACCTCAGGAAGTTCGCCGTTCGGGCCAGGCCGCACGTCGCGCACGCCCATGGCGCAGGAGGCTGCCGGCTTCGGCGGGCCACCCTTCACTTCGACGAGGCACATCCGGCAATTGCCAGCGACCGACAGTCGTTCATGGAAACAAAAGCGCGGGACTTCGGCGCCGGCTTCCTCGCACGCCTGCAACAGCGTGAAATGATCCGGAACCTCGACCTCAATACCGTCGACCTTCAGCTTTGCCATATTCGCCTTCCTGCCTCACGCTTTCGCGCATCTCTCCGGAGCCTTCCAGCTCCACCGGCGACCTGCCCTCAAGTGGCCCGTCGCCCGTTCATTTCCCCAAGTCCGGCTCGCGCCCCAGCGCCGCCGAACCATAAATTCACTTGCCGGTGCGGGCCTTGCCGCCAGCAAGACGCTTGGCCTGACCGGTCCAGTCGTCCCTCAGGGTCCGTCCGTCCAGTCCCAGCTCTGTGTCCAGTGCGGCCAGCGCGTCCGGTCCCATCTCTGCGATCTGCTGAAAGCCGGAGATCCCCCTGCCCTTCAGCATCTGTTCCAACTTCGGCCCGATGCCGTCGATCCGCTTCAGGTCGTTGGCCTTGCCAGCCTTGCGGGCCGGCGCGGCCTTAATCGTCTTCTCCGGCGCCTCGGACTTGGCAACCTTGACCGCCTTTGCGGTGGTCACTGCTTCCGGCCGTTCGGGCACCTTCGTCTTCGGTGCCGCCTTGGCCTTGGCCACCGGCTTTGACACTTCGGGCTCGGGCTTCGCTGCCACCTTCGTAACGGTCTTCGGCTGAGCCTTTGCCGGGCTTGCCTTGACCGTCTTCGGCTTAGGCGCAGCCGGCGCTGCCTTGACCTTTAACTTTTTCGTCACCACCTCAGGCGTCACGACCGGTTCGGGTTGCTGAGCAGGCTCAGGCGCCGTGCTCGCTTCCTTCGCCTTTCGCTCTTCCTCGAGCTGGCGGGCAAGCTCTCCGGTCAGGTCCATGGCGCCCTGCAGAGAGCCGAGGAAAAACCGGCTCATCTGGGCCGCCATGCCGAAACCGAAAGCCGTGGCGGCGGCCAGGGCGGCCGCCGGGTTCATCAAAGGGTCAGTCGCGTCGGACACGGGTGGCTCATCAACCGGATCGCCCGGCTGGCCCTTCCCGTCTTTGTCCGAACCGCTGGCCATTCCCGTCAGTCCTTATTCTGCCGCTTCCATGACGACGCCATGAGCGATGGCATTGCGGGTATACAAGTCGATGCGCCTTTCGATTTCCGGGCGGAAATTGCGGATCAGGCCCTGGATCGGCCAGGCGGCCGCGTCACCCAGTGCGCAGATCGTGTGACCTTCGACCTGCTTCGAGACCTGCAGCAGCATGTCGATCTCGCGCTTCTGGGCATTGCCCTTCACCATGCGCTCGACGACACGCATCATCCAGCCGGTGCCTTCACGGCACGGCGTGCACTGGCCGCAGCTCTCATGCTTGAAGAAGGCAGCGATGCGCCAGATCGCCTTGATGATGTCGGTCGACTTGTCCATGACGATCATGCCGCCGGTACCGAACGAGGACTTCACCTCGCGCATGCCGTCGAAGTCCATGATCGCGTCGGCCATGTCTTCACCCTTGACGACCGGGCAGGATGCGCCGCCCGGAATGACCGCCAGAAGGTTGTCCCAGCCGCCGCGAATGCCGCCGCAATGGGTTTCGATGATTTCGCGGAAGGTCAGGCCCATGGTTTCTTCAAACGTGCAGGGCTTGTTGACGTGGCCGGAGACCATGAACAGCTTGGTGCCGACATTGTTCGGGCGACCGAAGGACGAGAACCAGGCACCGCCACGACGCAGGATGGTCGGGGCAACGGCGATCGATTCGACGTTGTTGACCGTGGTCGGGCAGCCATAGAGGCCCATGTTTGCCGGGAATGGCGGCTTCAGGCGCGGCTGGCCCTTCTTGCCCTCAAGGCTTTCGAGCAGGGCCGTTTCTTCGCCGCAGATATAAGCGCCGGCGCCATGATGGACGTAGACGTCGAAATCCCAGCCGCACTTGTTGTTGGTGCCGAGAAGACCTGCGTCATAGCACTCGTCGATGGCGCGCTGCAGCTCTTCACGTTCGCGCATATATTCGCCGCGAACGTAGATGTAAGCCGTGTTCGCGCCCATGGCGAAACCAGCGATGACGCAGCCTTCGATCAGCGTGTGCGGATCGTGGCGCATGATCTCGCGGTCCTTGCAGGTGCCGGGTTCCGACTCATCCGCATTGACGACGAGGTAATGCGGGCGACCGTCGGATTCCTTCGGCATGAAGGACCACTTGAGACCGGTCGGGAAGCCGGCACCACCGCGACCACGCAGGCCGGATGCCTTCATCTCGTTGATGATCCAGTCCCGGCCCTTTTCGATGATCTGCTTGGTACCATCCCAATGGCCGCGCGACATCGCGCCCTTCAGGGACTTGTCCTTGAGGCCATAGATATTGGTAAAGATGCGATCCTGATCCTTCAACATATCCTAACCCCTTAACGCGGCTTCTTGCCGAAGACCTTGATGTATTCCGCTTCGCCGCCCTTGGCGAGCGCCTTGGCCTGCTTGACCCAGTCGTCCCGCTCGATGCGGCCGGAGAACTTGAGGTAGCTATCGACCCATTCGCGCTCCGCCTTCTTCCACTTGGCGATCTGCTCGAATGTGTAGACACCAAGGCCGTTCAGCGTGGCTTCGATCTTCGGACCTACGCCCGAGATCATCTTCAAGTCATCAGGCGTTGCCGGGCGCTCGATGCCGGCTGGACGGTTCTTCTCGTCCAGGGCTGCGGCGGGTGCCGGGGCGGACGCGACCGGCGTGGCGACAGCTTCCTTGACGGGACGCGCGGTGTCGGCGCTATCGCCCTTGACCTTGGTATTCGCCGCAGCAGCCTTCTTGTCAGTTGCCGGCGTCTTCAGCGACTTGTCGGTTTCGGGCGCATCCGTCACGGGCTTGGCCGCATTGGCCGGCGGGACAGACGCTTCTGCCGCTGCCGGAGCAGCTGCCGGCGCATCCGAGAAGCGGATCGGCTGGATGGCGTCGGTCAGCGTGACCGGACCGCCGACGGGGGCCGAGAAGACGCGGTCAACCTGCGGGCCGGGCTTTATGTCCGAGCCCTTGCCGGCGGCAAAGCGGTCGATGATGTGCTCAAGCTGCGTCGTCGTCAGGTCTTCATAGGCATCCTTGAAGATCATGACCATCGGCGCGTTGACGCAGGCGCCCTGACATTCGACTTCTTCCCAGGACAGCGTGCCATCAGCATTCTGATGCAGCGGTTCGGGATGGATCTTCGACTTGCAGACGTGGATCAGATCTTCCGCACCGCGCAGCATGCAGGGCGTCGTGCCGCAGACCTGGATATGGGCGCGCGTGCCGATCGGCTTCAGCTGGAACTGGGTGTAGAAGGTCGCGACTTCGAGGACGCGGATGAAGGGCATGTCGAGCATCTCGCCGACATACTCGATCGCAGCCTTGGTGACCCAACCTTCCTGCTCCTGCGCCCGCATCAACAGCGGGATGACCGCCGATTGCTGGCGGCCTGCCGGATATTTGCGGATTGTGGCCTCAGCCCAGGCGGTGTTTTCCGCATTGAAGGAAAACGCTGCGGGCTGGAATTGCTCTTCGGCTAGTCGACGAACGGACATACTTCCTCACGCCTTGTCTCAGTTTATGGAACCACACCGCGTATTCGTCACATTGGCGAATTCGCAGGCATAGGCCGAATTGTCTTTCTGAAGGAATACGAAGAGCTTCGAACCGGTCCAGCTGGAGCTCTTGATCTCGTACCCATCCTGGATCAGCTGGGCCATCGACACTGTTCCCCTCGTCGAAACAACGCTGTTATCCTGGGCCACCGCCTGGGTGGCGCCGAGACAGATCAGCAATGCCGCGAGGGTCTTCAGCATCAGCGGTCAACTTCTCCGAACACGATGTCGAGCGAGCCGAGGATCGCCGAGACGTCGGCCAACTGGTGGCCGCGGCACAGGAAATCCATGGCCTGCAGATGCGCATAACCC
>JARXAQ010000179.1 GCA_029865825.1 Rhizobium sp. | reverse complement strand
ATCGACGAGCACTTCGGTATCGGCCCGCGGCTCCAGCGTGCCGACGGAGAGGTGCAAGTCCAGCCCGTAGAACTCCCGCGCTCCGAGGATCCGGTAGACCGGCTCGCGCGCGAGGCGCCGCAACACCGCCGCTTCAACGCGGGCTAAGCTCTCGTCGGTGACAGCCTTGTCGCCGTCCAGGACGAGATCGGTATGGCTGAGACTGAGCAACTCCATCACCAGGATCCGCGAATCCTGATCGGCATCGGCAAGGTCGGCCGCCTCGAAACGCCGACGGGCGTCGTGGATCAGACCTCTCGCCGTCACCTTCTTGTCGCTCACTGGGCTTCACCCAGCTGCGCCAGCTGTCCGGCCTGATAGTCGGAGATCAATGCATCGACCATTTCGTCGATATCGCCTTCGATCATCTTGTCCAGCTTGTAGAGCGTCAAATTGATCCGGTGATCCGTCACCCGGCCCTGCGGAAAGTTATAGGTCCGGATGCGCTCCGACCGATCGCCCGAACCGACCTGGCTCTTCCGGTTCGCAGAGCGCTCGTTGTCCACCTTCTGCCGCTCGATGTCATACAGCCGCGAGCGCAGCACCTGCATCGCCTTGGCGCGGTTCTGATGCTGCGACTTCTCCGACGAGGTCACGATCAGCCCGGTCGGCAGATGCGTGATCCGCACGGCGGAGTCGGTTGTGTTGACGTGCTGGCCGCCGGCACCGGAAGACCGCATGGTATCGATGCGGATGTCCTCGGCCTTGATCTCGATATCGATTTCTTCCGCCTCGGGCAGTACCGCGACGGTCGCAGCCGATGTGTGAATACGACCGCTCGCCTCGGTCTCCGGCACGCGCTGCACCCGATGCACCCCGGATTCGAACTTCAGCTTGGAAAACACGCCGCGCCCGCTGATTGTCGCAATGACTTCCTTGTAGCCGCCCGCATCTCCATCGCTCGCCGACAGCACCTCCACCTTCCATCCCTTCGTCGAGGCGAAGCGCTCATACATCCGGAAGAGAGCTCCTGCAAACAAGGCGGCCTCGGAGCCACCGGTGCCGGCCCGGATTTCCAGGATCGCGCTCTTCTCGTCTGCGGCATCCTTCGGCAGAAGCAGGATCTGCATCTGCTCTTCGAGCGCCTCGATCCGGGTCTCGACGTCGGGCAGTTCCATCTCGGCAAGGTTACGCATCTCGCGATCGGTCGACTTATCAGTGAGCATGGCCCGAAGGTCTGTCGCCTCGTCGATCGCCGACTGATACTCGCGGATCTTCTTCACCACGGGCTCGAGCTCGGAATATTCCGATGCCAGCTTCACATAGACGTCGGCTGCCGGACCCGCCGACATTCGCGCCTCGATCTCGCCGAAGCGGCGTTCGAGCTCGCGCATTTTCTCGACAGGAAGCTTCGCCACCCTTTACTCCGGTTTCTTCGTCAAATGTCAGACGGGAATATTGTTCTCAGCCGCGAAACGGACGAGCACGTCGCGCACTGACACGCCGGGTGTGTTGTCGTCAAGCACGAGCGCCAGCAGATCGGAAAGCTGCTCCACGTCAAGCCCCAGCAGCATGGCCTTCACCGGACCGATCGACGTCGGCGACATTGAGATCGAACGGAAGCCGATCCCAAGCAGCGCCATGGCCGACATCGGCTTCGAAGCCATCTCGCCGCAGAGCGTGACAGGCGTTTTGTTGCGCTCTCCCGCCCGCACGATGTCCCGCAGGATGCGCAGGAACGGCCGCCCCAGCACGTCGAAACGATCCGCCACGCGGGCATTGCCACGGTCGACCGCCATCGAGAACTGGAACAGGTCGTTCGAACCGACGGACACGAAATCGACCTCCGCCATCAGCTCGTCGAGCTGCCACATCAGCGACGGCACCTCCAGCATGGCGCCGAATTGCAGCTTCTTCGGCAATTGGTGGCCGAATTTCGACAGATGCTGCACTTCTTTCTGCATCAACTCGCGCACCGCGCGGATCTCGGCGACCTCCGTCACCATCGGCAGCATCATCTTCAACTCGGCGCCGGCAGCCGCCTTGAGCAGCGCCCGCAGCTGGGTGCGCAGCAGACCCGGCCGATCGAGCGACAGGCGGATCGCCCGCCATCCCAGCGCCGGGTTCTCTTCTTCTTGGGAACGGAAATAGGAGACGACCTTGTCGCCGCCGATGTCAAGCGTCCGAAATGTCACCGGCCGACCCGCCGCCTGCTTCAGGACGCTGCGATAAAAGTTTTCCTGCTCTTCGCCCTTGGGCATGGTCGACGAGATCATGAACTGCAATTCGGTGCGGAACAGCCCGATGCCATCCGCACCTGAGTCCGCCAGCTGCGGCAGGTCGACCAGCAGGCCGGCATTCATCTGCAGCTTGATCCGTCGTCCATCCTTGGTCACCGGCTCCACATCGCGCAGCGCCCGGAACTGTTCCTGTCGCTTGGCCCGGAGCTTGACCTTCTCTTCATAAGCCTTCTGCAGGTCGGCAACCGGGCGCACATGAACGGTCCCGTCGTCCCCGTCGATGATGGCGGGATCGCCGTTTTCCGCCAGCGCCACGGCACCCGCCGCCTGGCCGACAACCGCGATGCCCATGGCGCGTGCCACGATCACCACATGGCTGGTCACGGCACCTTCTTCGAGCACGAGGCCGCGCAGATTGGCACGTGGATAATCCAGCAGTTCGGCAGCGCCCATGGCGCGAGCAAAGACGATCGCATCATTGGGAAATCCTTCGGCCGAACTGCGCGGCGAAAAGCCGGTCAGCTGCCGCAGCAACCGGTTCGCCAGATCGTCGAAATCATGCATGCGTTCGCGTAGATAGGGGTCCGTCAAACGGATCATCCGCGCCTTGGTGTCGCTCTGCACCTTTTCGACAGCCGCTTCCGCCGTCAGACCGTTATGGATCGCCTCTTCCATGCGCCGCACCCAGCCCTGGTCATGGGCAAACATCCGGTAGGTCTCGAGCACGTCGCGATGCTCGCCCTCCATGGATATCTCGCGCCTGGACAGCATGTCGTCGATCGAGATACGGAGCGACCCTAGCGAATCCGCAAGCCGTCGGATTTCCGTCTCGCTGTCTTCGTTGAGCAGATTGGTGACGACGATGCGCGGCTCGTGCAACACGACATAGCCAAGGCCGATGCCTTCGGAATAGCTGTCGCCATCGATCGAAACCGGCCGCGTCAGGTCGAGTTCGAGACCCGGCCGCGTGATCTTCTTGAGTTCGCCAGTGGCGATCATCTCCGCCAGAACCATGGCGGTCGTCTCGAGCGCTTCGAGCTCGTCCTCGCGGTAGTTGCGCGCGGCTTTGTTCTGCACGACCAGAACGCCGAGGCTGCGACCAGCCCGGAGAATCGGCACGCCAAGGAAGGAGTGATAGATTTCTTCGCCCGTCTCGGGGAGGTAGCGGAAAGCCGGATGCGCCTGTGCATCGGAAAGGTTGAGAGATTGCGCCGACGCCGCAATCGTGCCGACGAGACCCTGGCCCATCTTCAACTGGGCCAGGTGGACCGCGTCCTTGTTCAGACCTTCGGTGGCATAGAGTTCCAGCACGCCGTCCGAGCGCAGCACGTATACGGAGCACACTTCCGCGACCATGTTGCTCGCGATCTGGCGAACGATCCGGTCAAGACGCTCCTGCGGCTCGAGCGGCTCCGCCATCAATTCGCGCAGCCGCTTGAGCAGGACGCGGGGACCCGCAGAAAGGTCTCTCATCGCGTTTTGGCTCCACTTCCCATTGGTCAGCGGATTGTTACCCTTACCTTTTTAGGGGTCGGATATCGGTGGTCCGCTCTCAGGAATCAATTCTTATCCAGACCGTAGCACGAATGCAAAGTGCGAACTGCAAGCTCTGCGTATGGGCCGTCGATCAGGATCGAAATCTTGATCTCCGAGGTCGTGATCGCCTTGATGTTGATGCCCTTCTCGGCCAGCGCCTTGAAGGCAGTGGCGGCAACGCCGGCATGGCTGCGCATGCCGATGCCGATAACCGAAACCTTGACCAGGCCCTTTTCGCTCTGGACGACGTCGAAGCCGATCGCCTCCTTGCTGGAGCCGAGTACGGCGAGCGCCTTGTCCACATCGCCCGAAGGCACGGTGAAGGTCATGTCGGTCTTGGATCCGTCTTCAGAGATATTCTGGACGATCATATCGACATTGATATGGGCTTCGGCCAGCGGTCCGAAGATGGCGGCAGACACGCCCGGACGGTCGGACAGACGGCGCAGCGAGATCTGCGCTTCATCCTTGGCATAGGCGATACCGGTGACGACTTCCTGTTCCAAGATCTCTTCCTCATCACAAATCAGCGTACCGGGCGGATTGAGCAGATCGCCCATGCCCGGCGCATCGGGATCTTCAAAGCTGGAGCGCACGAAGGTCCTGACCTTGTGCACCATGGCAAGCTCGACCGAGCGAACCTGCAGGACCTTGGCGCCGAGCGACGCCATTTCGAGCATTTCCTCGAAGGCGATCTTCTTCAGGCGACGTGCCTTCGGCTCGATGCGCGGGTCGGTCGTGTAGACGCCGTCGACGTCCGTATAGATATCGCAGCGATCGGCCTTCAGACCGGCAGCAATGGCAACGGCCGAGGTGTCCGAGCCGCCACGACCGAGGGTCGCGATCCGATTGTCCGGGCCGATACCCTGGAAACCGGCGACCACCGCTACCTGGCCCTCGCCCATCCGGCGAACAATGTCGGTGCCGTCGATTTCCTGGATGCGGGCTGCACCATGGGCATTGTCGGTCTTGATCGCAATCTGCCAGCCCTGCCAGGAGCGGGCATTGATGCCCATCGACTGCAGCGCGATGGCCAGAAGCCCCGACGTCACCTGTTCGCCCGAGGCGACGATCGCATCATATTCACGCGCATCGTAGAACGGCGAGTCGGCACCGGCCACCTTCGGCATGTTCTGCACCCAGTCGACCAGCTCATTGGTCTTGCCCGACATCGCCGAGACGACCACGGCCACTTCATGACCGGCATCCACTTCCCGTTTCACATGGCGTGCGACGTTGTGGATGCGTTCCAGATTGGCGACGGAGGTCCCGCCGAATTTCATGACGATGCGAGCCATAGACTTGAACCATATGCCCTTGAAAAAGCGCCGCCTGCGCGGCGAGAAAACTGACGCCCTCGGCCAAAGGCGTCGGGATGCCGGGCTTTTATCGAATATGTTCCCGTGGCGCAACGGTCAGGTGGGGCCGAAACGGTACGCTCTGGATGGGAATTTCACCCCTAACCCGGCGCGTTTTAGCTGCCTTAATTTGGAACCAATTCGAGCGCCAACCATCGCCTGACCGGGCTGGGAGCCGGTTCTCAATGGCGACGCCGTCAATCGGATAGGGTCACATGACATCCAGCACTGATTTCTCTCCCGCTCCCGACGAGGCTGATCTGACGCCCCGGGTCTCCAGGCTCAACCGCTATGCACGCCCGCTGGCAGCCGTTGCCGCCCTCTTCGTCTTTGCCGCGGTCGGATATGCGATCTACAAGCTCACGGAAGAGGTGACCTACGCAGACGTCGTCAACGGACTGCGCGCCACGAGCTCCGGCTCGATTGCGCTCGCCATCGTTTTCACCGCGCTGAGTTTTGCCACGCTCTGCCTCTATGACATCAATGCACTTGCTTATATCGAGCGTCGCCGCCCGTGGGCGGAAGTCGCGCTGACCGCCTTCAGCGCCTATGCGGTCGGCAATGTCGCCGGCTTCGGCGCGCTGTCCGGCGGCGCGATCCGCTACCGGGCCTATTCGCGCGCCGGCCTGTCGCCCGAAGACATCGGGCGCGTCATCGCCTTTGTCACGGTTTCCTTTTCGCTCGGCCTCGTGCTGATCACGGCACTGGCCCTGTTGCCGGTCTCCGGCGCCATCGCACCGCTTGTCGGTGTGTCGCAGAATTGGCTGGTCGGCGGGGATCTCGCGCTTCTTGCCGTGCTTACGGTGCTTCTCATTGCCGCGAGCGGCAAGGGCGTGATGATCGCCGGGCGGCGTCTGCGCTTGGCGGATAGCCGCACCATGTCGCGCCAGTTCCTGGTCACCGTACTCGATATCGCCTTCTCCGCCTCCGTGCTCTACGCTCTTCTCCCGGCAGGAGCCGACATCAACTGGCCGACCTTCTTTGCCGTCTACGCGGTCGCGATCGGCCTCGGCGTCATCAGCCACGTACCGGCCGGCATCGGCGTCTTCGAAACCGTGATGGTCGCGGCCCTTGGCAGCCACCTCGGCACGGAGGCCGTGCTGGCCTCGCTCGTTGCCTATCGTCTGATCTATTACGTGCTGCCGCTGATCGTCGCGATCATCCTCGTGACCATCGCTGAACTTCGCCAACTTGCAGCCACGCCATTTTCCGCAGGCGTTGCCCGCACCGCTGGACGTCTTGCACCGACGCTCCTGGCGACGCTCGCCCTCGTGCTCGGGGTCATGCTGGTGCTATCCAGCGTCACGCCCGCGCCGGATGCCAATCTCGACACCTTGGCGCAGGTGCTGCCCCTCCCGGTCGTCGAGGGCGCCCATTTCCTCGCCAGCATCCTCGGCCTGCTGCTTGTGATTATTGCGCGCGGCCTCGCCCAGCGGCTGGACGGCGCCTGGTGGTCGGCGATCTCTGTGGCGCTTGCAGCGCTCGTCTTGTCGCTCGCCAAGGCCGTCGCCATCTACGAAGCCGCCTTGCTGATGCTCCTGCTGGTCGGCCTCGTCTCCAGCCGCCGTCTGTTCCAGCGTCCCGCGTCGCTCCTTCAGGCCCTCAACGCAACCTGGCTTCTCACCGTTGGCGTCCTTCTTTTCGGCGCCATCGCTGTGCTGCTTTTCGTCTATCGCGACGTGCAGTACAGCCACGATCTCTGGTGGCAGTTCGAGTTTTCTGCCGAAGCGCCACGCTCGCTGCGCGCCGTCCTCGGCCTGACGATCCTGTCCATGGCCATCAGCCTCTTCAGCCTGCTGCGTCCCGCAACGTTCGCCATGCCGCCCGCCGGTGAGGCCGATCTGGAAAAGGCCATCTCCATCCTCGACACCCATGACGTGGCCGACGCCAATCTGGTGCGAACCGGCGACAAGAGCGTCATGATCTCGCCCGACGGCAAGGCCTTCCTGATGTATGCGCGCCAGGGTCGATCCTTCATCGCCTTCCTGGATCCTGTCGGGCCGAAAGCCTCGTGTGACGAACTCGTCTGGCAATTTGTCGAAACCGCCCGTGCCGCGGGTTGCCGCGCCGTCTTCTACCAGGCCTCACCGGTCCTGCTGCCGGCCATCGCCGATGCCGGCATGAAGGCCTTCAAGCTCGGCGAACTCGCTCTGGTCGACCTTGCCCATTTCGACCTGAAGGGCGGGCGCTGGGCGAGCCTGCGCCAGACGGCCACCCGCGCCGAACGCGACGGCCTGTCCTTCGAGATCCTCCCGGCAGAACAGATCCCGACCATCCTTGACCAGCTGCGCCATGTCTCCGACACCTGGCTCGATCACCACCGGGCCCGCGAGAAAGGTTTCTCGCTCGGCGCCTTTACCGACGCCTACATGAAAGCCCAGCCGGTCGCGATCCTGCGCTGCGAAGGGCGTATCGTCGCCTTCGCCAACATTCTTCTGACCGCCACCAAAGATGAAGCCTCGATCGACCTAATGCGCTTTTCGCCCGACGCGCCGAAAGGCTCGATGGATTTCCTCTTCGTCCGGCTGATGAGCGAATTGCGCGACCAGGGCTATCGCCACTTCAACCTCGGAATGGCGCCACTGTCCGGACTGTCGCGCCGACAGGTCGCCCCCGTCTGGGACCGCATCGCCAACACTTTCTACGAACACGGCGAGCGCTTTTACAACTTCAAGGGACTGAGAGCCTTCAAGGCCAAGTTCCATCCCGACTGGCATCCGCGTTATCTTGCGGTCGCCGGTGGTCTCAACCCTGTCCTCGCCCTTCTCGATGCGACGCTTCTGATCGGCGGTGGACTGAAAGGCGTGGTGAAGAAATGAAATCCATTCTCAAAGCCTTCGCGTTGGTCCTTGCGCTGTCGACGGCGTCCGTCGCAGGTGCTCAAGACGCTCCACCGCTCGACACTGGCATGATCCCGGCACCTCTGACGCTTCTGCCCGACGACACGCCCAAGGCGCTTGTCGTCCTGCTCTCGGACGCGAGTGGCTGGCAGAATGACGACCAGCAACAGGCCGAGCGCTTGCAGCAGAACGGCGCCATCGTCGTCGGCATCGACACACCGAAATACCTGGAATCGCTGTCGAAGGACACGGGCGATTGCATCTACACCGTCTCGGACATCGAGGCACTCGGCCA
>JARXAQ010000111.1 GCA_029865825.1 Rhizobium sp. | reverse complement strand
AATCAGGGTTTTTCCTGGTTGAGGCGCGGCGCGACTACGGTGGCCAGGACCGTGTACTGGTGTTTGCTCGTAAGTCTTGATGACACCTTTGCTGCGTCTGCTAAGGATAATTCCAGGAGGATGAGAAAATCACTGGGTTTTCCGAATGAAGCGGGATAGTTTGCGGGCACGCAACGGGCGGCGGGGAAAGAACGAGGATTCGTTCGTGTCTGGGCCGGCTTCGATCGTGGTTCGCTTCCGAACCCCGCGAAGCACAATAGGACCGGGGCGTAACTCAGTAAACTCGACTTTCACCAGCGGCGAGCAAGGCGAGAGCGCGGTCTGCGGGCGGCGCGTGGCGACTTGGTCCGGTTTAACCAGAACCAGCAGCGTTGCCCTTTTTCAGCACAACAGAGACATTCAGGTGAATCATCTATGAGGCCAGGACAGCAGAACAAGCGTGGTCGGGGGCGTAACAACAACAATGGCGGTGGTGGAGGCGGCGGCGGCGGAAATGGCGGCGGCGGCAACTTCAACCGCAAGGGCCAGAACCCCCTGACCCGGACCTATGACAGTTCGGGTCCTGACGTCAAAATTCGTGGCACGGCGCAGCATATCGCTGAAAAGTATTCCAACCTGGCGCGCGACTCGCACAGTGCCGGCGACCGCGTCATGGCGGAAAACTATCTGCAGCACGCCGAGCACTACAACCGCATCATTGCGGCTGCGCAGGCGCAGATGCAGGAGCGCTTCCAGCGCGACGATCGTGATGGCAACGACGACCGCGACGATCGCCAGGACTATAACGAGCGCGACGGCGAAGACTTCGACGGTTCCGACGACAACAACGGTCACAACGCCGAGCGCGGAAATGATCGCGGCGGTGATCGCGGGAATGAACGGGGCGGTGATCGCGGCAACCAGCAGGCGCCGCAGCAGCAGGCCCGGCCCCAGCAGCAGAACCGTCCGCAGCAGCAGAACCGGCCGCAGCGTCAGCCAGAGCCGCAGCTTCAGCCGCAGCCGGAAATTGCCGGTTCGGGTCCGCAGCCTGTCATCGAGGACATGCCGGCAGAAGTGGTGGCCGCCGTTGCCGAAAGTGCAGTCGAAGCCAGCGGCGAACGCCAGCCACGTCGCCGGGCAGCCGGAAATCGTCCGCGTCGCCAGCCGCGCCGCAGCGCCGGTTCCGACGAGGGTGGTGAAGGTGGTGGTGACGGCGAGGGCGGCGATGCGCCGGCGCTCGCTTCGGTCGACACCGAGTGATCGATCCTCTTCCATTTGACGAATGCAAACTCCGGGCGAAAGCCCGGAGTTTTTCGTTTAAATGGCTCTTTAAACGGCACAAATCCGCTCCCATATCTCGTTCAACGGCGCGGTGATCCGCGCCAATGGCCTGCCGGTTCCGGGGGCCTGATCCACAGCATCCGTTCTGCGCCTGATATGGGCAGGGCGGGGAAACGGGAGACAGACCATGAATATCGAGAGTTATTCCGAACGCGTGCGCGGCTTTCTGCAGTCGGCACAGACCTATGCCCTTTCGGAGGGGCACCAGCAGTTCACGCCCGAGCATGTGTTGAAAGTTCTGCTCGACGACGACCAGGGTATGGCGTCGTCGCTGATCAGTCGTGCGGGTGGTGATGCGAAGGCTGTTCGCCTTGCCAATGATGCAGCCCTCTCCAAACTTCCGAAGGTCTCAGGCGGCAATGGCCAGGTCTATCTAGCGCAGCCGCTGGCCAAGGTGTTTTCGACAGCGGAAGACGCCGCCAAGAAGGCGGGTGACAGTTTCGTCACCGTCGAGCGCCTGCTTCTGGCGCTTGCCATCGAATCCTCGGCCTCGACGTCGGCTTCGCTGAAGAAGGGCGGGGTGACGGCAGCTGGCCTCAATCAGGTGATCAATGATATCCGCAAGGGTCGCACCGCCGATGGCGCCAATGCCGAGGCCGGGTTCGATGCGCTGAAGAAATATGCCCGCGATCTCACCGAGGAAGCCCGCGAGGGTCGGCTCGATCCGGTCATCGGTCGCGACGACGAAATCCGCCGGACGATCCAGGTGCTCTCGCGCCGGACGAAGAACAATCCCGTCCTGATTGGTGAACCCGGCGTCGGCAAGACGGCGATCGCCGAGGGCCTGGCGCTGCGCATCGTCAATGGCGACGTGCCGGAAAGCCTGAAAGACAAGAAGCTGATGGCGCTCGACATGGGCTCGCTGATCGCCGGTGCGAAATATCGCGGTGAGTTCGAGGAGCGGCTGAAGGCCGTTTTGAACGAAGTGCAGTCGGAGAATGGCGAGATCATCCTGTTCATCGATGAAATGCACACGCTTGTTGGTGCCGGCAAGGCGGATGGGGCAATGGATGCGTCCAATCTGCTCAAGCCCGCTCTTGCCCGCGGCGAGCTGCATTGCGTCGGCGCCACCACGCTCGACGAATACCGCAAGCATGTCGAGAAGGATGCGGCTCTTGCCCGGCGGTTCCAGCCGGTCATGGTCAACGAGCCGAATGTCGAGGACACGATCTCGATCCTGCGCGGTCTGAAGGAAAAATACGAGCAGCATCACAAGGTACGGATCTCGGATTCGGCACTGGTGGCGGCTGCGACCTTGTCGAACCGCTATATCACCGACCGCTTCCTGCCCGACAAGGCGATCGATCTGATGGACGAGGCCGCATCACGGCTCCGGATGCAAGTCGATTCCAAGCCGGAAGAGCTGGATGAACTCGATCGCCGCATCATGCAGCTGAAGATCGAGCGCGAGGCGCTGAAGAAGGAAACGGACGTTGCCTCCGCCGACCGGCTGCACCGGCTGGAAACGGAACTTACGTCGATCGAGGAAGAGGCCGATGCGCTGACGGCGCGCTGGCAGGCGGAAAAGCAGAAGCTCGGCCTTGCCGCAGACCTCAAGAAGCAGCTCGACGAGGCGCGCAACGAACTCGCGATCGCGCAGCGGCAGGGGGAATTCCAGCGGGCCGGCGAACTCGCCTATGGCGTGATCCCGAACCTGGAAAAGCAGCTGGTCGCAGCGGAAGCCCAGGACAGCTCAAGCGCCGGCAACATGGTGCAGGAGGTGGTCACACCTGATGGTATTGCCCATGTCGTGTCGCGGTGGACCGGGATTCCCGTAGACCGCATGCTGGAAGGCGAGCGCGACAAGCTGCTCCGGATGGAAGACGAGCTGGCGAAGTCCGTCGTTGGCCAGGGTGATGCGGTTCAGGCCGTGTCGCGTGCTGTGCGGCGTGCCCGTGCGGGTCTTCAGGATCCGAACCGGCCGATCGGTTCGTTCATCTTCCTCGGTCCCACCGGCGTTGGCAAGACCGAGCTCACCAAGTCGCTCGCCCGTTTCCTGTTCGACGACGAGACCGCGATGGTCCGGCTCGATATGTCGGAATTCATGGAGAAGCACTCGGTCGCGCGGCTGATCGGGGCGCCTCCGGGTTATGTCGGCTATGAGGAAGGCGGCGCGCTGACGGAGGCCATCCGGCGCAAGCCCTACCAGGTCGTGCTGTTCGACGAAATCGAGAAGGCGCATCCCGATGTCTTCAACGTGCTCCTTCAGGTGCTCGACGACGGGCGGCTGACGGACGGGCAGGGGCGCACGGTCGACTTCAAGAACACGATCATCATCATGACCTCCAACCTCGGGGCTGATTACCTGACGAGCCTTGCCGAGGACCAGGATGTCGACCAGGTTCGCGACCAGGTGATGGATGTGGTGAAAGCCTCGTTCCGGCCGGAATTCCTTAACCGCGTCGACGAGATCATCCTGTTCCACAGGCTGCGCCGGTCGGAAATGGGCGCGATCGTCGATATCCAGATGAAGCGGCTGCTGTCACTGCTCGCGGAACGCAAGATCGTCATCGATCTCGCGCCTGATGCCCGCAGCTGGCTGGCCGACAAGGGGTATGACCCGATCTATGGCGCCCGCCCTCTGAAGCGGGTGATCCAGAAATATCTGCAGGACCCGCTCGCCGAGCAGATCCTGTCGGGTCAGGTGCTGGATGGATCGGAGATCCTGATCGAGGCCGGCAGCGACCGATTGCTGATCTCGACGAAGACAGCGGTCAGTGCTGCGGCCTGATCTGCGGTGTCAGACTGGAAATGGAAACGGCGGCCCTCGCGGGTCGCCGTTTTTGCATTGTCGTCCTGGAATGCATCGTTTGCTCGCCTCAGCGGCTTGCGACCTGAGCCGGGCGGCCGCCGCTTTCCAGCAGCGTGTCGATGCGCTGGCGCTCCTCTTCGAAAGACGCCAGGGCCGGCCCGTCAAGTGCCTTGCCGCCGGGAAGGCGGACCTTCATCGCATCGACTTTGGTGCCATTGACGATCAGTTCGTAATGCAGATGCGATCCGGTGGACGAGCCGGTCGAGCCGACGAAGCCGATCACCTGGCCTTGCGTCACCTTGGCGCCGGGGGTGATGCCCTTGGCGATGCCGCTCTGGTGATTATACGAGGTGACATAGCCATTGGCATGGCGGATCAGCGTCTGGTTGCCATAGCCGGACGCCCAGCCGGCCTTTTCGACGGTGCCATTGCCAGACGCGATGATCGGCGTGCCGCGGGGGGCTGCCCAGTCGACCCCGGTGTGCATGCGCGAATAACCGAGGATCGGGTGACGGCGCATGCCGAAACCGGAAGTGAAACGGCCATTGGGCACCGGGTTGCGCAGCAGGAACTGGCGGATCGACTTGCCGTTCTCGTCGAAATAGTCGATCGCACCGTCATCCGGGTTCTGGAAGCGGTAGAACTGGGTGATCGTATCGCCGAAGCGCGCGCGCACATAGAGCAGTTCGGAATCGGCCGTCGCCATGCCTTCCTCGTCTGTGACGGAGAAGACGGCCTCGAGCATGTCGGTCGGCTTCAGCTGAGCCTGGAAGTCGACATTGGACGCGAGCAAGCGAACGACCAGGGCTGTCAGCTCCTTGCTCATGCCATAGGAGAGGGCCGCGCGGTAGATGCCGTCATAGGCACGCGGCAGGTCGCGATTGGCGACGATGGCCGGGGTGGAGCCGTCGAAGGCGCCGGCAATTGCGGCCAGTTGTGGCGGCTCGCTGCCCTCGACCAGCCGGCCGGCATCATTCACCGCGAGTGTTACGACATGATCGGCGCGATGATAGAGGGAAAAGCGAACGAGGCGCACTTCGTCGCCGCGCTGAATGAGACCGATCCGCAACACGTCACCGACCGCCAGCCGTTTGTCCGGCATATGCGGCGCGAGCGCTGTACCGACATCCTCGGCCTTCGAGGCTGGATAGCCGGAGGCGACCATCAGAGCCGAGACAGTCTGGGGACTGCGCACGGGCAGCACGTCGTCGGCGAATTCCGGCGTCATCGGGGTGACGACCTCCGGTTCGGACACACTCATGTTCTCCTCGACCACGCGGGCCGAGAGGCCGGCTGCCAGATCGAGGCCGGTGTCTTCCGTGTCGAAGCGGCGCGGGTCGATGTAATAGAGGGCGGCGACCTGGGTATCGCCGTCGGTCAGCACAGAGCCGTTGGAGCGGACATTCTCTTCGACCTCGTCAAACGACATCTCACCGGCCAGCGGCAGTTGCGGCGCGCTGGGAAACGGGCTCGATTTCAGGATGACTTCCGACTCGACGTCCGAACCATAAAGTGACCCGGTGCGGTTGGCGACCGGCGGCGTGGTCTGGTCGATGGCGAAGATCGCCAGGGGATCGAAGGCAGGATAGCGGTCCTTGACGGCATAGCCGGCGGCGAGTGCCATTTTCACATGGGCGAAGGGTTGCTTGCGCACGACCTCGCGCTCGCCGTCCTTGATAACCGTGGGCACGTCAAGGATCGCCTTGTCGACGGGACGGGCGGCGATCTTCGGGCCAAAGAGCCGGGCGCCGCGAACCGTGTCCTGAACAGCCGGTGCGGATCCATCGGGGGGGACGACCGCATAAGCTTCGGCCGGGATGGCGAGCTGCTGGCGGCCATCGAGGGCGGCGAAGAGGGCGACACCCATCAGGATGCAGGAGGTGATGCCGGTGAGGAAGGTGCCGGAGAGCCAGCGCAGCGAGATCTCGCGGCGGTCCGGTGCACGAAAACCATCCGCCAGGATCGGAGGTTCCGTTCCCAGTGAGCGGATCATGTCGCGGTCTGCCGTCATGCCGTCCCGTCGTTCCCTGAAGTGGTGATGGTGAAGAGCGCAGACACGCCGCGCGCGACACCCAGGACACTGATGTCTCATGTTTCGGTGAGCGACGTCAAATCGGCGCCGGTACGAGGGCCTGTCTGGACCTCAATTATGGAGAATGCGGGGCATCCTTCCTTATAGGGCGCGCGATAGCGGAGAGGATCGGGGTGGGATGCGGCGGGCTGGCGCAAGAAGCCCGCATTTGCGGGCTTTGTACCCTTCACCCGGGGCCGGGTTTACGCGGTTTTTCCAGCGACGTCAAAATTATTCAATCTTATCAATGCTTTGTATGTTTTTCCCATTTTTGTTGCGATTGGCTGTTGACGTGTTGGGAGGTGGAATCTATACATCCGCTCACTGAACGAGGGCGGCGGCGCTGCTAGCGACGAAGTCCTTCGTTTTAGAGAAAACCTCTTCTAAATTGGCTGAGATGC
>JARXAQ010000097.1 GCA_029865825.1 Rhizobium sp. | reverse complement strand
GCGCAAGGGCTCTATGCCGACGGATCGCGCATCTTTCACGCAGAGAATGGCGCGGTGTCGATGCTGCTCGATCTCGATGGAATCCAGACCTTGCGGGGCAGCCACAACGCGCAAAACGCTGCCGCAGCGATCGCCGCGTGCCTTGCCGTCGGTGTCTCCGTCGCAGACATCCACACAGGATTGAAAAGTTTCCCGGGCCTCAAGCATCGCATGCAGCCGGTGGGTCGCCGCAATCAGGTCGTGTTCGTCAACGACAGCAAGGCGACCAATGCGGAAGCTGCCGCACCCGCACTGTCGAGCTATGAGCGAATCTACTGGATCGCCGGTGGACTGCCGAAGGAAGGCGGGATCGCAAGCCTCGCACCACTCTTTCCACGTATCGTCAAAGCCTATCTGATCGGCGAAGCGGCGTCTGCCTTCGCCGCTACGCTTGGAGAGCCGGTGCCTTACGAGATTTCGGACACGCTCGACCGCGCTGTCGCCCATGCGGCGGCCGATTCCGCGCGTGATGCAGATCCGTCCGCCGTCATGCTGTCTCCCGCCTGCGCGAGCTTCGATCAGTTCAAGAATTTCGAAGTTCGCGGCGACAGCTTTGTCCATCTGGTCGCGGGGCTCGACGGGATCACCATGCTGATCGACGTGCCAACAGGAGGTCAATGACATGGTAAGCCGCGTTGAAAGAGGTCCGCTGGCGGACTGGTTCTGGACCATCGATCGCCTGTTCCTGATCATCTTCGTGCTCTTGATGGGGATCGGACTGATGCTGTCCTTCGCGGCCTCTCCGGCGGTTGCCGAGCGGCTGGGCCTCGACAGCTTCCACTTCGTCAAGCGTCATGCCTTTTTCATGCTGCCGGCGCTCGGCGTGATGATCGGGCTGTCGTTTCTTTCGCCGCGTCAGGTGCGACGCACCGCCATGGTGCTGCTCGCCGCCTCTATGGTCATGATGGTGCTGGTCCTGTTTGTCGGGGTCGAAGTCAAGGGTGGTCGTCGCTGGCTTTCGCTCTTCGGCATGTCGATCCAGCCGTCGGAATTCATGAAGCCGGCCTTCGTGGTCATCTGCGCCTGGCTGTTTGCCGAACATGCTCGTCAGCCGGAAATTCCCGGCAACCTGTTCGCCATCCTGCTTTTCGGTATGGCGGCCGCCCTGTTGATCGCGCAGCCCGACCTCGGCCAGACCATCCTGATCGGCAGCGTCTGGGGTGCCATGTTCTTCATGGCCGGCATGCCGTGGCTGTGGATCGTGGTCCTCGGCGCCCTCGGCGCCACCGGTTTCGTCGGTGCCTATCTCACTCTGCCGCACGTTGCGGGGCGCGTGGATCGCTTCCTCACCGGCGAAGGGGACACCTTCCAGGTCGATACTGCGCGCGAGGCGATCATCCGCGGCGACTGGTTCGGCCAGGGGCCGGGTGAGGGCATCGTCAAACGGATCATTCCCGACAGCCATACCGACTTCATCTTCTCGGTCGCGGCCGAAGAATTCGGAATCCTGTTCTGCATGGTGCTGGTCGCCATCTTCGCCTTCCTCGTGCTGCGCGGTTTGAGCCATGCCTATCGGGAGCGCAACGATTTCAACCGTCTGGCCGTGGCGGGTCTGGTGCTGCTGCTGGGCGTCCAATCGATGATCAACATCGGCGTCAATCTCGAGCTGTTGCCGGCCAAGGGCATGACCCTGCCGCTCATCTCCTACGGCGGTTCGTCGATGACGGCGATTTGCGTTACGGCGGGTTTCATCCTCGCCTTGACGCGACGGCGGCCAGAAAAGCGGGCGCAGGAGCGGAGCTTGTTCCGTTCCGTGGCCGGCGTTCCGGCGGAGTAGCCCATGTCCAAAGGTATCGTCCTCCTCGCCGCCGGTGGAACCGGCGGCCATCTCTTTCCGGCCGAAGCACTGGCGCACGAGCTGAAGCGGCGCGGCTACAGCGTGCATCTCGTCACCGACAGTCGTGCTGCCCGTTTCGCGGGAACCTTTCCAGCCGACGACATCCATACTGTCGCTTCAGCCACCATCGGGTCGCGCAACCCGGTCGCCATGGCCAAGGCTTTGCTGACGCTGTGGCGCGGTTATCGCGAGGCGAGGGCGCTGATTACCCGGCTGAAACCGATTGCCGTGATCGGCTTCGGTGGCTATCCGACAGTGCCGCCGCTGTTCGCCGCGGCCGGCCTCGGCGTGCCGACGGCCGTTCACGAGCAGAATGCCGTGATGGGCCGAGCCAATCGCCTTCTCGCGTCGCGGGTCGACGCGATCGCCGGCGGCTTTCTGGCACCCGGCGGTGCCCATCAGGCGAAGATGCGGCTGACCGGCAATCCGGTTCGTCCGGCCGTGATCGCCGCATCCGGCGTTCCCTACCTGCCGTCGGGCGAGGGGCAGTCATTCCGGCTGGTCGTGTTCGGCGGGAGCCAGGGCGCGCAGTTCTTTTCGGAAGCTATCGCGCCGGCCGTCGCCCTGTTGCCTGCAAGGCTGCGGGCGCGTCTGGTTGTGACGCAGCAGGCGCGTCCGGAAGACGTTCAAACGGTGACGGAGGCCTATGCCAGCATCGGCGTTCCGGTCGATGTCGCGCCGTTCTTCACCGACATGGCGGAGCGTCTCGCTGCCGCCCATCTGGTGATCTGCCGGTCCGGAGCGTCGACCGTCTCCGAACTCGCCGTCATCGGCCGGCCGAGCATTCTCGTGCCCTATCCGCATGCGCTCGACCATGACCAGTCCGCCAATGCGGCGGCGTTGGCGGCCAAGGGCGGTGCCCAGGTCATCGCGCAGGCGGATCTTTCGCGCGACCGGATCGTCGAACTGCTACAGCTTGCTATGGAAGAACCCGAATCGCTGGCGCTTACCGCTGCTGCTGCAAAAAGCACGGGCAAGCCCGATGCGGCCGGCTTGCTCGCCGACCTCGTAGAGGCTATTGCCGCCGGCAAGGGCATTGCCCAGCGGAACGGAGCCATACAATGAAAATGCCGAAATCCATCGGTCTGGTCCATTTTATCGGGATCGGCGGCATCGGGATGAGCGGGATCGCAGAGGTCCTGCACAATCTCGGACACAGGGTGCAAGGGTCTGATCAGTCGGAAAGCGCCAATGTCCAGCGGCTGCGGGCCAAGGGCATCGAAGTCTTCGTCGGGCACACGGCGGAAAACCTCGGCGAAGCCGAGGTCGTTGTTGTGTCGACTGCGATCAAGAAGAGCAACCCGGAACTGATTGCAGCGCGCGAAAAGCTGCTGCCGATCGTGCGCCGTGCGGAAATGCTCGCCGAACTGATGCGCTTTCGCAATGCGATTGCTGTTGGCGGCACACACGGCAAAACGACGACCACCTCGATGGTGGCGGCACTTCTCGATGCCGGCGCGCTGGACCCAACCGTTATCAACGGTGGCATCATCAATGCCTATGGCACCAATGCCCGCATGGGCGAGGGCGAGTGGATGGTGGTCGAAGCCGACGAATCGGACGGCACCTTCCTGAAACTTCCGGCGGATGTCGCCATCGTCACCAATATCGACCCGGAGCATCTGGATCACTACGGCACATTCGACAATGCGCGGGCCGCCTTTCGTCAGTTCGTCGAGAATGTGCCGTTCTACGGCTTTGGCGTGATGTGCCTCGACCATCCGGAAGTCCAGGCGCTGGTTGGGCGCATCGAAGACCGCAAGGTCATCACCTATGGCGAAAATCCGCAGGCCGACGTCCGCTTTTCCAATGTACGCCTCGACGGCACGCGCTCGATCTTCGACGTCGAGATCCGTCGTCGCCGCACGGGCCGCGTGTTCAATTTCAAGGACCTCGTGTTGCCGATGCCGGGCCGGCACAATATCTCGAATGCCTGTGCGGCGATCGCCGTTGCCAACCGGCTGGATATCTCGGAAGAGGCAATCCGCAAGGGGCTTGAAGGTTTCGGCGGGGTAAAACGTCGCTTTACGCTGACGGGTACAGTCAACGGCGTGCAGATTTTTGACGATTACGGCCACCATCCGGTCGAGATCAAGGCTGTGCTTCGGGCGGCGCGTGAAGCGTGCCAGGGCCGGATCATCGCCGTGCACCAGCCGCACCGCTATTCGCGTCTGGCAAGCCTGTTCGACGACTTCGCCAACTGCTTCAACGATGCCGACACGATCTTCCTATCGCCGGTGTACGCAGCCGGAGAAGATCCAATCGAGGGGATCGATTCGGAAACTTTGGTGTCGCGGATCAAATCCAGCGGTCACCGGGATGCGCGCTACTTGGCCGCGCCCGAGCAATTGGCTTCGCTCGTTGCGGGCATTGCACAACCGGGTGATTTCGTGGTCCTCTTGGGTGCCGGCAACATCACGCAATGGGCGGCCGCCCTGCCGGCGGAACTTGATGCAATTTCGGGAAAGTCTTGAATGAAACAGGTGGATGGGGAAAAGCTTCTGGCCTCGCTCGGCCCGGGCGTCAATGAACTCAAGGGACGGCTGACGCCGGATGCGCCGATGGACCGCGTTACGTGGTTCCAGGCGGGCGGCCTCGCCGAACTGATGTTCCAGCCGCATGACGCGCAAGACCTCATCGCCTTCCTGAAGATCTTGCCGGCAGAGGTCCCGCTGACGGTGATCGGCGTCGGCTCCAATCTGCTGGTCCGCGACGGTGGGATTCCGGGCGTCGTCGTCCGTCTGTCCGCCAAGGGTTTCGGCCAGGTCGAACTTGCCGGCGAAAACCGTATTCGCGCCGGGGCAATCTGCCCCGACAAGCACATTGCAGCCATGGCGATGGACAACAGCATCGGCGGCTTCCATTTCTACTACGGGATTCCCGGCTCGATCGGCGGGGCAGTGCGCATGAATGCCGGCGCCAATGGCGGTGATACGGCCGGGCGTCTGGTCGAGGTCGAGGCGGTGGACCGCAAGGGCAATGTCCACATGCTGTCGAATGCTGACATGGGCTACAGCTATCGCCACTCCGATGCCTCCAGCGATCTGATCTTCACGCATGCCACGTTCGAGGGTTACCCGGAAGACCGGGCGAAAATCCGTGCCGACATGGACGCCGTGCGCCATCACCGCGAGACGGTGCAGCCTGTCAAGGAAAAGACCGGTGGCTCGACCTTCAAAAATCCCGATGGACATTCCGCTTGGGAATTGATCGACGAGGCCGGTTGCCGTGGTCTGATGATTGGCGGCGCGCAGATGTCGTCGCTGCATTGCAATTTCATGATCAATGCCGGTCATGCGACCGGCTATGATCTCGAATATCTCGGCGAGACCGTTCGCCAGCGCGTGCTGGAGCATTCGGGCGTGACGCTGGAATGGGAAATCAAGCGGCTGGGCATCTTCATGCCGGGTCGCGAGGTCAAGCCGTTCATGGGAGCAGGACCGGTCTGAAACGACGCAGCCGTCGGTCGCCGGCTGCATGATTTTTTAACGCGTGGTCATTATTCTCTCCCAAGGATTGGGGGAGACCATGCTTGAGTCCGCACATGCCTGGATGATCCGGCAATTGACGCTGGGCGAGTTCTCGTCCCGCCGCGCTGTTGTGCGAAAAGCAGTCTTGATGGCGTTGAAGATCGCCGTATTCGCCTATGCCCTCAACATCCTCTCCCATCTCGCTCTGGTCGCCTGCGACCTCCTGCCTTACGATCTGCTGCCGGCATTGGTGATCGCGACCGTGCTCACCCCGCCTGTCTCGTTCGTCGTGGCCTTGACTGCCTATAGTGTCGTGGGCCTTGCGATCTACGATCTCGGGCTGTCGCGGCAACGGTTCGAGATGCTGAGCCGCACCGACATGCTGTCGGGTCTGATGAACCGCCGGGCCTTTCTCGAAGAATTCGAACGCGTCCGGGGGGCCACCAGTCTGGTTCTCTTCGATATCGACCGCTTCAAGACGATCAACGACGGGCTCGGCCACAAGGCCGGCGACGACGTGATCGCTCAGGTTGCACAGGTGCTGACGGGTATTGCGCCGCCCGATGCCAAGGTGTCACGGATCGGCGGGGAAGAGTTTGCCGTCCTGCTGCCGGGCTTTTCCGGTGAGGACGCTGTCTTGACCGCAGATCGGATGCGCCAAGCCGTCGGTTCTGCGGAATTCTGCGGACCCGCCGGCGCGTTCGTCGTCACGGTGTCCGCCGGCGTTGCCGAAGGCGTGGCTGAACTCGGCTTCAGCGAGATCTTCTCGCATGCCGACAGGGCGCTGTATCTCGCCAAAGCGGCCGGACGGAATCGAATCGTCTACGCCAACGCGCTGCCCGATGGGCTGGTCGGCGAGGGCGCTGCCAAGGCGCAAGCGCTTGCGACGTTCGATACTCGGCGTTCGGCTTGAGCGTCAAAGCGCGAAAAAATACAAGAAAAGCAATTGGTTGTTCTAAGATCCTGATGCGTCGCCTTGGCGTTCGCAGCGAGGGACGTTTGGCGAAGTTAACGAAAGTAAACACTTCATTAACCTTAATGTTGTTCAACTGACGGGTAAGGGAGCGAAGGCCTCGGATGTGAGGCATTTCGGTCGGTCGGATATTTTGCGAGGCGTTTTATGAGTGGCAAGCATGTCGCGGTTTTGATGGGTGGAATTTCATCCGAGCGCCCGGTAAGCTTGTCTTCCGGGACTGCCTGCGCGACGGCTCTCGAAGGTCAGGGCTATCAGGTTACTCGCGTCGATGTCGGTCGTGACATCGGCCGTGTGCTGGAAGCACTCAAGCCGGACGTCGCCTTCAACGCGCTGCATGGGCCTTTCGGCGAGGATGGTACCATCCAGGGCGTGCTCGAATATCTCGAAATTCCCTATACCCATTCCGGCGTGCTCGCCTCGGCGCTCGCCATGGACAAGAAGCAGGCGAAGATCGTTGCAGCGCAGGCGGGTATTCCTGTTGCTGAGGCCATGGTCATCAATCGCTTCGAAATCGGTAATGTGCATCCGATGGCGCCGCCCTACGTGGTCAAGCCGGTTCGCGAAGGGTCCAGTTTCGGTGTCGTGATCGTGCGCGAGGATATGGCGCATCCGCCGCAGATCCTGACGTCCAGCGAGTGGCGCTACGGAGACGTCGTCATGGTCGAGCGCTATGTTGGCGGCCGCGAGCTGACCTGCGGGATTATGGATGGTCGGGCACTCGGCGTGACCGAAATCGTCCCCCTCGGTCACAGCTTCTACGACTTTGACTCGAAGTATGTCGCCGGCGGGTCCGAGCACGTACTTCCTGCGCAAATTTCACCGAAAATTTACCAAAAAATACAATCATTGGCGCTTGAGGCGCATCGGGCGATCGGGTGCCGCGGAGTGAGTCGGTCAGACTTCCGCTACGACGATCGCCTGTCCGAGGAGGGTGACCTGATCTGGCTGGAGCTCAACAATCAGCCGGGCATGACGCCAACCTCCTTGCTGCCAGAAATGGCTGCCCATGCGGGCTATGCTTTTGGTGAATTCGTAAGCTGGATGGTGGAGGACGCATCGTGTTCTCGATGAGTGGCAACAAGGTGGTCGAGGGTGCGGGCGGATATTCCGCCATGCCGGCCGGTGCGGGTGAGGGTGTGGTTCTGCCGCGTCCGCTGCGTCGGATGGTGCGTTTCGTCGCCAGCCTGTGTTCGGGCCGGGTCCCGCTTCCTCGTCATCTCGGCAAGGTTTCGCTGGTTGGTTTTTATGGCGTGGTGGCCCTGCATGGCGTTGTCGTCGGTGGGCATGGTGCGGTTGTGACGCAGTCGCTGATGTCGACGGCGGGCTTTGCCATTGAGGATATCAGGGTGTCGGGCAACCAGCACACGTCGGAAATCGACATCTTGCAGTTGCTCGGTCTGGATGCCGACGCGAGCTTGCTGGAACTCGACATCGCGTCGGCCCGCAAAGCGCTTGCCGAGCTTCCCTGGATCGAGTCGGTCGATATCCGCAAGATCTATCCGGGGACAGTCGAAGTGATGCTCAGGGAGCGTCAGGCTTATGCGATCTGGCAGCACGGATCCGATCTGTCGCTGATCGAGCGCTCCGGAAGCGTCATCGCGCCGTTGCGCGACAACAAGTTTGCGTCGCTGCCGCTGTTCGTCGGTCGCGATGCCGAAACGTCGGCGGCCGCCGTCGAGGAAGAGTTCTCCAAGTGGCCGGCCATCGCTTCGCGGGTCAAGGCCTTCGTGCGTGTCGCCGGGCGTCGTTGGGACGTGCACATGGACAATGGCGTCGTCGTCAAGCTGCCGGAAGACCATATCGCCGAGGCGCTCGCCCTGCTCACCCGTTTCGATGCGGAGCAGCAAGTTCTGTCGCGCGATATCGCTGCGGTCGACATGCGCCTGCCGGACCGTATCGCAGTGCGCCTGACGCCGGAGGCGCAGGAACGCCGCCAGGTGGCCGTCGAGGCTCGCACCAAGGAACTCAAGAAGCTGGAGCAGAAGATATGAGTATCTTTAATGGCTCCTCCTTCGGTCTGCCCCGCACGAAGCCGCTGTCGTCCAAGCGTGCTCATGTCGTTTCCGTGCTGGATATCGGCACGACCAAGGTCGTCTGCATGATCGCACGGCTGACGCCGCGCCGCGAAACCTCGGTGCTGCCCGGTCGTACTCATAATGTCGAGGTCATCGGCCTCGGCCACCAGCGCTCCTACGGCGTAAAATCGGGTGTGATCGGCGACCTGGATGCAGTCGAGAATGTCGTGCGGCTCGCCGTCGATGCAGCCGAGCGCATGGCGGGTCTCACCGTCGAGAGCCTGATCGTCAATGTTTCTGCCGGCCGCATCGGTTCGGACGTCTATACCGCGACGATCGATCTCGGCGGCCAGGAAGTGGAATCGGGCGACCTGCGCAAGGTTCTGATCGCTGCCGGACAGAAGTCCCAGGGCAGTGACCGTGCCGTCCTGCATTCGCTGCCCACAGGCTTTTCGCTTGACGGGGAGCGGGGAATCCGCGATCCCCTGGGAATGTATGGCGATGTTCTCGGCGTCGACATGCACGTGGTCACGGCAGAACGTGCAGCGCTTCGCAACCTGGAGCTCTGCATCAACAGGGCCCACCTGACCGTCGAGGGCGTGGTCGCCACGCCTTATGCCAGCGGCCTTGCAGCCCTGGTCGACGACGAGGTGGAACTCGGTTGTGCGGCGATCGACATGGGCGGTGGCATGACCACCATCTCTGTCTTCGCCGAAGGCAAGTTGATCCATACGGACGCCATCGGGATCGGCGGTCATCATGTGACCACAGATCTGGCGCGCGGGCTTTCCACCCGTATCGAGGATGCAGAACGCTTGAAGGTCGTTCACGGTTCGGCTGTCGCCAACGGCGCTGACGATCGCGAGGTCGTGTCGGTTCCGCCGATCGGCGAGGACGACCGAGACCAGCCGACCCAGGTTCCGCGGGCCCTGCTCACCCGGATCATCAGTGCGCGCATCGAGGAAACCCTCGAACTGCTGCGCGACCGGATCCAGGCCTCGGGCTTCTCGCCGGTGGTCGGCAAACGCGTGGTTCTGACGGGCGGTGCATGCCAGCTGACTGGCATGCCGGAAGCGGCGCGCCGCATTCTCGCCAGGAACGTGCGTATCGGTCGTCCAATGGGCGTGTCGGGACTTCCCGCTGCGGCCAAGGGCCCAGCCTTCTCGACCGCGGTCGGCCTGACGATCTATCCGCAGATGGCGGACCAGGAAACACATGCCGGGCAGGGTGGGTTGTTCTCGCCCTTCGGCCATGGAAGCAGCCGGATTGCCCGAATGGGCCAATGGCTGAAAGAGAGTTTTTGAGCTTACCCACCGGACCACAAGGTTCGGCCAAGGGAAATCTGTTGAAATGACATGGCCGGCTTGGCGATGCGGCCGGAAAAAGAAGGAACGGGTACCATGACCATCAAGTTGCAGAAGCCAGATATCACTGAGCTGAAGCCACGCATCACCGTTTTCGGTGTCGGTGGCGGTGGCGGCAATGCCGTCAACAACATGATCACCGCTGGCTTGCAGGGCGTCGATTTCGTCGTTGCCAACACGGATGCCCAGGCGCTGACGATGACCAAGGCCGAGCGCATCATCCAGCTCGGCGTCAACGTCACCGAAGGCCTCGGTGCCGGTTCGCAGCCGGAAGTCGGTCGTGCGGCCGCTGAAGAATGCATCGACGAAATCATCGATCATCTGAACGGCACCCACATGTGCTTCGTCACCGCCGGCATGGGTGGTGGTACCGGTACCGGTGCAGCGCCCGTCGTCGCCCAGGCCGCCCGCAACAAGGGTATCCTGACCGTCGGCGTCGTCACCAAGCCGTTCCACTTCGAAGGCGCACGCCGCATGCGGCTCGCCGAATCCGGTATCGAGGAACTGCAGAAGTCGGTCGACACGTTGATCGTCATCCCAAACCAGAACCTCTTCCGCATTGCCAATGACCGCACCACATTTGCGGACGCTTTCGCGATGGCCGACCAGGTTCTGTATTCGGGCGTTGCCTGCATCACCGACCTGATGGTCAAGGAAGGCCTGATCAACCTCGATTTCGCGGACGTTCGCTCCGTGATGCGCGAAATGGGTCGCGCCATGATGGGCACCGGCGAGGCATCCGGCGAAGGCCGCGCCATGCAGGCCGCAGAAGCCGCGATCGCCAACCCGCTCCTCGACGAAACCTCGATGAAGGGTGCTCAAGGGTTGCTGATCTCGATCACCGGCGGCCGCGACCTCACGCTGTTCGAAGTCGACGAAGCCGCGACCCGTATCCGCGAAGAAGTCGATCCGGATGCCAACATCATCCTCGGCGCGACGTTCGACGAAGCGCTGGAAGGCATCATCCGCGTGTCGGTCGTCGCGACCGGCATTGACCGTGCAGCGCTTGCATCGCGCGGCTTTGAAGCCGCACCGCTGACGAAGCCTGCTATGCGTTCTTCCGCGGCCGTTGCTCCGGCACCGGCCGCATATCAGCCTGCAATGACGCAGGCCCCCAAGCCGACCATGGATCCGGTCGCAGACACCATCCGTTCGGCCCAGGCTGAAATGGAACGCGAACTCGAAATCGCCGTTGCACGCCAGCAGGTCATGAGCCAGCAGCCGCAGCCTGCTCCGCAGCAGGAATTCCGCCCGGCAAGCCGTCTGTTTGCTTCGCCGGCTCCGGAAGCGGCTCCCGCTCCGCAGATGGCCCAGCCGGTTGCTCCGGCCCCGGTCATGAGCCAGCCTGCGCCGATCATGCCGCAGCCGGCTCCTGTTATGCAGGCGCCTGTGGCTCCGGCACCCGTTCTGTCCGAGCCGCGTATGGCAGATCCGGTTCGCATGCCGAAGGTGGAAGACTTCCCGCCGGTGCTGCGCGCCGAAATCGACCACCGCGCCCAGCCGGCGGCACCCGCTGCCCAGGACGAGCGTGGCCCGATGGGTCTTTTGAAGCGAATCACCAATTCGCTCGGCCGTCAGTCTGACGAAGAGTCCGTCGCGGGTGACATGACCGGTTCCGCTCCGGCCGCTGCTTCGCAGCAGCGCCGTCCGCTCTCGGCCGAAGCCAGCCTCTACGCTCCGCGTCGCGGCCAGCTCGACGATCACGGCCGTGCAACGCCGGCCCGTCCGGTCAGCGAAGACGACCAGCTCGAGATCCCGGCCTTCCTGCGTCGCCAGACGAGCTGAGGACGGTTGAGACTCACTTGAGAAACCCGGGTCGAAAGACCCGGGTTTCTTTCGTTTCACGCTGTGTTGTGAGGTGTGGATTT
>JARXAQ010000040.1 GCA_029865825.1 Rhizobium sp. | reverse complement strand
GAATGCCCCGGTCAAGATCATTGAATACATGTCGATGACCTGCCCGCATTGCGCCCATTTCCACGAAACGACCTTCGATGCGATCAAGACCAAGTATGTCGACAGCGGCAAGGCCTACTTCGTGCTGCGTGAATTCCCGTTCCCGCAGGATACAGCCTCGCTCGCCGCCTTCATGCTGGCGCGCTGCACCACGGAAGATAAATTCTTCCCCTTCGTCGGCATGTTCCTGAAGCAGCAGCGTGCCTGGGCCGCTCCGACGGATGGCGATGTCCGCGCCGCCATGCTGCAACTGTCGAAACTCGGCGGTTTTACACAGGAGACCTTCGACGCCTGCTTGACGAACGCGAAGCTTGCCGGTGATGTATCCACAGTCCGCGATCGCGGTGCTGAGGAATTTGGTGTCCAGTCAACGCCGACCTTCCTGATCAATGGCAAGGCCTATTCGGGGGACATGTCGGTTGACTCCATGTCGGCCCTCATCGACAGCCTGCTCTGATCGACGCTCCGTTTTGACAACGGGCGCCGGGGAAACCCGCGCGCCCGTTTTTCATGCGCCCCAGCAGGGGATTGAGGCATGAAATTCAACCGCCTGCGCCTGCTCGGTTTCAAGTCCTTCGTCGAACCCTCCGAATTCGTCATCGAGCGCGGCCTGACCGGCATTGTCGGGCCGAATGGCTGTGGCAAGTCGAACCTCGTCGAGGCGCTCCGCTGGGTGATGGGCGAGAATTCCTACAAGAACATGCGCGCGTCCGGCATGGACGATGTCATCTTCTCCGGCTCTGGCAACCGCCCCGCCCGCAACACGGCGGAAGTCGGCCTCTATCTCGACAATTCCGACCGCACGGCCCCCGCCGCCTTCAACGATGCCGACGAGATCCAGGTGACCCGCCGCATCGAGCGCGGCAATGGCTCGGTTTACAGGATCAACGGCAAGGAAGCCCGCGCCAAGGATGTGCAGCTGCTGTTTGCCGATGCCTCCACTGGCGCCCGCTCGCCCTCCATGGTCGGCCAGGGCCGCATCGGCGAACTGATCCAGGCAAAACCCCAGGCCCGCCGGCAGTTGCTGGAAGAGGCCGCCGGCATTTCCGGCCTGCATTCCCGCCGCCACGAGGCGGAACTGCGCCTGCGCGCGGCCGAGACCAATCTGGAGCGGCTGGAAGACATCACCGCCCAGCTCGAAAGCCAGATCGAGAGCCTGAAGCGCCAGGCCCGCCAGGCCAACCGCTTCAAGCAGCTGTCCGCCGAAATCCGCGCGCACGAAGCCATGCTCCTGCACATCCGCTGGGCGCAGGCGAAGCAGGCTGAAGGCGAGGCGGAAAGCGCGCTCAACCAGGCCATGTCCATCGTCGCCGAAAAGGCGAACCACCAGATGGAGGCCGCCAAGCTCCAGGCCGTCGCGAGCCTAAAAATGCCGGAACTGCGCGAGCAGGAGGCGAAATGCGCCGCCGCGCTCCAGCGCCTGCAGATCGCCCGCAGCCAGCTTGACGAGGAAGCCAGCCGCATCCTCCGCCGCCGCGACGAACTCACCCGCCGGCTGGCCCAGCTCGACGAGGACATCCGCCGCGAGGAGCGCCTGGTTTCCGAAAATGCCGAGGTCATCCAGCGGCTGGCGGAAGAAGAGGCAGAACTCGAGGAGATCCTCGCCGATGCCGGCCGCTTCGCCGAAGAGGCGAAGGAGACCTTTGACGCGGCCGCAGCCACTCTTGCCGACAGCGAACGCGACTTCACCCGTTTCACTGCCGAACGCGCCGAGGCCGCTGCCGGCCGCAACCAGTTGGACCGCGCCATCCGCGATCTGACCGAGCGCCGCGCAAGGCTTGAGCGTCAGGTCTCCGAAGCTTCCCGCGAACTCTCCGACATCTCCGACCGCATTGCCGCTTTGCCCGATCCGGACGAAAAACGCGAAATGGTCGAGATCGCTGAACAGGCCGTCGCTGACGCCGAAAGCGTGGCGATGGAGGCGGAAGCGGCCCTCACCGAAGCGCGCCGCACCGAAAGCCATCTTCGCCAGCCGCTCGAAGCCGCGCGCGCCCGCGTCAACGGGTTGGAGACCGAAGCCCGCACAATAGCTCGCATCCTGGCAAGCACGACCACGGGCGATTTCCCGCCCGTTGCCGACGAACTCTCCGTCGATCGCGGTTATGAGACGGCACTGGGCGCCGCCTTGGGGGATGACCTCGACAGCGCACTCGACCAGTCCGCCCCGGCCCACTGGCATGGCAATGGTGACGGAGCAGGGGATGCTGCCCTGCCGTCGGGCGCAAAGCCGCTCATCGCCCATGTCCGCGCGCCCGCAGCCCTCACCCGCGCGCTCCGCCAGATCGGTGTCGTCGAGGACGCCGATGCGCTCCGCCTGATGGCCAGCCTCGCCCCCGGCCAGCGCCTCGTCACCCGCGACGGCGCCGTTTACCGCTGGGACGGCCATGTTACCGGCGCCGACGCCCCGAGTGCGGCGGCCCTGCGCCTTGCCCAGAAGAACCGCCTCGCCGAAATCGAGATCGAGACCGAGGAAGCCCGCGACCAGATGGTCGAGGCCGAGGATCGTCTCGCGGAAGCCGCCGACGCCATCCGTACTAAGGAGGCCCGCCTCACGGATGCCCGCGACCGCAGCCGCCTGACGGTGCGTGCACTGGCCGAAGCCCGCGACGCCCTTTCCCAGGCCGAACGCGCCTCGGGCGATCTCATCCGCCGCCGCGAGGTGATCGAGGAGGCGGTGAACGGCCTGAAAGCCCAGATCGAGGAGATCGTCGAGCAGGAAGAGACTGCCCGCATCGAGATGGAGGAAACGCCAGACCTCTCCGCCCTCGACGCCCGCCTGCGCGACGCCGAAGCCCTGGTCGCCCGCGATCGCGGCCTGCTCGCCGAAACCCGCGCCCGTTTCGAGGGGCTCGCCCGCGAAGACGAGATGCGCCGTCGCCGCATTCTCTCCATCCGCCAGGAAAAGCAGAGCTGGCAGAGCCGCGCCAAATCGGCTGAGGAACACATAGCCACACTGCGCGAGCGCGAGGCCGAAGCCCGCGAGGAGATCACCGATCTCGAAATGGCGCCGGACGAATTCGAAGACAAGCGCCGCGCCCTGATGTCTGCCCTCGACAAGGCAGAGAAGGATCGCCGCGACGCCGCAGATCGTCTCATCGAGGCCGAAACCCGTCAGCGCGAGGCCGACCAGAAGGCCGCCGCCGCCTTGGCAGAACTTGCGGAAAGCCGAGAAAAGCGTGGCCGCGCCGAGGAGCGTCTGGTTTCGGCCAAGGAATGGCGCGTCGATGCCGAGGCCCGCATCGCCGAAGCGCTGAATGTGCCCCCGCACGAGGCCTTCCGCTTGACGGGCCTGAAGGACCCCTCGCAGATCGGCGACCTGCGCGAGGTCGAGCGCAATGTCGACCGACTGAAGATGGAGCGCGAGCGCTTGGGCGCCGTCAACCTGCGGGCAGAGGAAGAGCAGAAGGAATTGTCGGACAAGCTCGCAGCCCTGATCAAGGAGCGCGACGACATCATCGACGCCATCCGCAAGCTGCGCGGCGCGATCCAGAGCCTCAACCGCGAAGGCCGCGAGCGCCTGCTCGCCGCCTTCGACGTGGTCAATGCCCAGTTCCAGCGCCTCTTCACCCACCTGTTCAACGGCGGCACCGCCGAACTGCAGCTGATCGAAAGCGACGACCCGCTCGAAGCCGGCCTCGAAATCCTCGCCCGCCCGCCGGGCAAGAAGCCGCAGACCATGACGCTGCTGTCGGGCGGCGAACAGGCGCTGACCGCCATGGCCCTGATCTTCGCCGTCTTCCTCACCAACCCCGCGCCGATCTGCGTGCTCGACGAAGTCGACGCGCCGCTCGACGACCACAATGTCGAGCGCTACTGCAATCTGATGGACGAGATGGCCGCCTCCACCGAGACCCGCTTCGTCATCATCACCCACAACCCCATCACCATGGCCCGCATGAACCGCCTCTTCGGCGTCACCATGGGGGAGCAGGGGGTCAGTCAGCTCGTCTCCGTCGACCTGCAGACGGCGGAGGCGCTGCGCGAGCGGGATCTGGTGTGAGGGCAGGGCTTGCCCGCACCGGCTCCTCGTCGTTACATTGAGGGACAGAACAGGTCCGTCATCGGCCTAGGATGAGCACCGGATGATTGAGCGCAGCCGTAACATGCTGGATGAAATCAAAAGCGAAGATGAGTATCGGGAAGCGCTCGCTGCTGTGCGCCGGTTTTTTGACAATGACCCAGCTACCGGATCGGCAGACGCCGAGGCCTTCGATCGGCTTTACCTCGCGATCGAAGCCTATGAAAATGTGCACTACCCCCTGAGTGAGATTGCGGCGTGAGAGTTGGAAGTCGCCTTATAACAGTTGCTCTCTTCACCGCCTTCCACTCTTTCGTGGCCTCAGCCCAAGCCCCCGACACCTCCCTCTCCGGAAACTTCCTGCCCAAGGTTCTCGAAACATCCGCTGCGCATCGCGATAGCGTCGTGGCACTGGTCAAAGGTAAGCCGGGACTGCCCTTCTGGGTCCGCGCTCTGGTCCGCCAGCCGCGTTATGTCGCGCTTGCCTCCGAGGAAGTGGAGATCTCCGGCGAGCGCAGACAACGCTTTCGCGCCTGCGAGGCGCAGCACTGCGATGCGAGCTGGCTGGTGGCGATCTTCTCCGCCGATGGTAAACACGCCGTGCTGAAGGTCTCCGACGCCAAGCTCGGCGTCAAATTCTTCGGCAACCCGACAGCGGACGAGCTTGTGGCACTGGCCGACTGACGGCCTCTACGTCAGACGGCTGCTTCGCGCGCCGTGTCCACCCTGACCGGCAGCGCCGAGCTCGCAAAGATCGAACCCAGAATGAGCGGCAGGCAGACGAGATAGGCGTTTCGAATGCCGAAGGCTTCCGCGACGAAGCCGAGGAGCGGCGGGCCGAGGAAGAAGACGACGAAGGCCATCTGGGCAATTGCCGCGACATTGACGACGGCTGGCCGGTCTGTGCGCATGGCCGCAGCCGTGACGGCCATCGGATAGACGGCGCTGCAGCCGGCTCCCATCAGTGCAAAGCCGAACAGAGCGACTGAAGGATGCGGCGCCAGCCAGGCCATCGCAATGCCGAGTGCTGCAACCGTCAAAAGCACGCGCCCGACGAGGCGCGCCCCGTGTCGGTCGACGACGGGGTCGACGGTCAGACGCACAAGCGCCATGAAGAAGGCAAACAGCGTCAGCCCCGAGCCGGATATGAACGGCGACACCTCGAAGACCTCGTTCATATAAATCGTCGACCAGTCGATGCCCGCACCCTCGATCAGGAAGGCCGATGTGCCGATGATGCAGAGCGGCAGCAGTGCCAGCGTCGGCAGGGCAAAATGCGGCTGCTTCTCCTCCGGTCCAGCATGCACGAGATGCGGTGCATTATTCATGCCGGCGACCGTGATTGCGCCGATCACGAACATCAGCCCTAGCAGCACATGCATATGCGTCTGCA
>JARXAQ010000012.1 GCA_029865825.1 Rhizobium sp. | reverse complement strand
GCTCGCCGCACTCATTCCGGTCCCCCAGACATAACAAGGGCGCAGGACGACAAATGAGCCGTCCTGCGCCCGGAATTCAGATCACTTCGGGCAGGAATTGTCCGACATGTAGTCATGCACCTTGATGGTGCCGGCGATGATGTCGGCCTTGGCCTTCTCAACGGCAGCCTTCATGTCGGCGGTGATCAGCTTGGCATTGTTGTCGTCGAGCGCGTAGCCGACGCCATCTTCGGCAACGCCGAGAGCCTGCAGGCCGGGCGTGAACTTGTCGCCCTTGGAATCGGCATAGGCGTTGTAGACGGCCAGATCGACGCGCTTGACCATCGAGGTCAGAACCGAACCCGGATGCAGGTGGTTCTGGTTGGAATCGACGCCGATCGAAAGCTTGCCGTTGTCGGTAGCCGTCTGGAGCACGCCGAGACCGGTTGCACCTGCCGCTGCGTAGACGACGTCTGCGCCCTGGTCGATCTGGTTCTTGGTCAATTCGCCGCCGCGAACGGGGTCGTTCCAGGCAGCACCGGTCGTGCCGGTCATGTTCTGGAACACCTGGATATCAGCCTTGGCTGCGCGGGCACCCTGCTCGTAGCCGCAGGCGAATTTGCGGATCAGCGGAATGTCCATGCCGCCGACGAAGCCCACCTTGCCGGTGGTCGATGCCATGCCGGCAAGCAAGCCGACGAGGTAGGAGCCTTCTTCTTCCTTGTAGACGACCGAGCGGACATTCGGCTTGTCCACGACGGAGTCGACGATCACGAACTGGGTGTCGGGGAATTCGGCAGCGACCTTTTCGACAGCAGAGGTCCAGGCGAAGGAGACGGCGACGATCGGGTTGAAGCCCTTGGAGGCGAAGTTGCGGATCGCCTGCTCGCCCTGGGTGTCGCTGGTGGGCTCGAAGTCGCGGTAGTCGATACCGGTTTCGGTCTTGAACTTTTCAGCGCCACCATAGGCGGCTTCATTGAACGACTTGTCGAATTTGCCGCCCGTGCCATACACCAGCGCCGGCTTGACGTCGGCCGCGAGCGCGGTTGCCGACATCGCGGCCAAGGCAAAGAGACTGAGGAGGGTTTTCTTCATTGTGCAGCCCTGTTTGTTGCTATTGATCTTGTTGGGTCCTCCCGCAAGCCTTCCGTGAGGAAAGACATGTCTGCGGAACCGCCGCTCCCCTTTTCCAGAGGTCCTGGCTGGCCCGCATCCTTGCATGGCTTCTGCAAAAATTCACCAGATTTTTTTCATCTGGTAAAGATTCACAACCCTGCCGAAATTTCAGCGCTGGGTGTGAAAATCTAGTCAGATCAAGGAGATTTGTGCTGCCACATTGGGCAGCACTCCTCACGCGGCGGGGGCGATCGGGCAGGAGACCCCGGTCCCCCTCAGGCCGCAATACCCGTTCGGATTCTTGGCGAGATACTGTTGATGATAGTCCTCGGCATAGTAGAACGCGCCGGCATGGGCGATTTCGGTGGTCACCCGGCTGCTATGGCCGGCCTGAACCAGGGCGTCCTGGAAGCGATCGCGCACCTTGGTCGCCAGCGCCATGTCCTCGTCTGTCTCGACATAGATCGCCGAGCGATAGGTCGTGCCGATGTCGTTGCCCTGGCGCATGCCCTGCGTCGGATCATGCGCTTCGAAGAAGATCTTGAGGATCTCTTCCAGGCTGATCTTGGCGGGTTCATAGACGACTTTGACCACTTCCGTGTGCCCGGTCAGGCCGGTCACCGTTTCCTGATACGTCGGGTTGGGAGTGATGCCGCCCTGATAGCCGGCTGCGGTCAGGTGAACGCCGGGGGTCTGCCAGAGCAGCCGCTCGGCGCCCCAGAAGCAGCCCATGCCGAGAAAGATCGTGCGTGTCGCCTCCGGATACGGCCCCTTGAGAGGCAGGCCGGAGATAAAATGCGTCGCCGCTGTGGGCAGCGGCTCTGAGCGCCCCGGAAGAGCATTCTCTGCCGTCGGCATGACGGTCTTCTTGTTGAACATGTCGATCAGGAACATCTCGATACTCCTTTTGATATTCTAAGAGGTGGTTGCGCTCTGCCCAATTTCGCAAGGGCAGGCGACATGGATCTCGTTCGGTGGTTGGACGGATCGCCCGATACCGACGGAACGATGCTGTAATATCTTCGTCACTCAGGCCGCAAAGCGGCCGGCAGCCGATGTCTTCTTGTACCCCAGCATCCACAAGGCCAATGACAGGGCGAACAACACCAGGAATGCAGGTTGCGGCAACAGCGTGTCACGAAACGCCGACCACGCGCCCAGCCCGAAGCGGTTTTCGAGCAGTGCCTGCAAAGCGCTGAGCGAGGCCGGGCTCACATCGGTCCATACAGCAGCCAGGGGTGTCAGAATCATCCGGGAGGCGGACACAGAGGCGATCGTATCGATCACCGCTGAGATGACGCCGACGCACAGCAACAGCAAACTCATCATTCTCAAGGCAAGCCGCACCATGAACATCCTCGGCTGAACAGCAATGGCAGCCCCCAATCCCGCTGCCGTCTGGGCTTATAGATAGGGATTTGCACCGCGATGTCAAAATTATGAGAGATTTCGGTTGATCCGCCGAATTTCATGGGTATATATCGCGCCCGACCAACCGCGGTGGTTTTCCCCGCGACCCCCCTGGACAGGTGGCCGAGTGGTTTAAGGCGCACGCCTGGAACGCGTGTGTGCGTGAAAGCGTACCGTGGGTTCGAATCCCACCCTGTCCGCCATCCCTTCTAAATTCTTCCATAGTTACAAATCCTTAGTTGTCGGTTTGTCCAACAATCCCGCTTTGTTGGGATTGTCTCGGTTTCTGATCGGACCTGATCGGCATGGTGTCGACAGCCGCATCGGCCATCTTTTCTTGATCGGCCGCCCGCGTGTAGCGTTCGACCTCCTTCAGCGAGAGATGACCCGTAACCGCTGCGATGTGATTTATGCTGTTGCCGGCTTCTGCCAGGCGGCGGGCGGCCGCCTTGCGCAAGCCGTGGGAAGCGCAGTGCGGGAGCCCTGCCTCGTTGCACCTGTCGCGGAACCAGTTGCCGAACCCAGCAGCAGTGAAGGGCTTTCCAAAGCTAGTAAGGAGGAAGGTCGCTTTGTCGGGCGGCGCCATCTGAAGGGCCTCGATAAGGGAGGCGTGCATCTTGATCGCCAGGGGCGTTCCCGTCTTCTCCTGCCGAACCGAGATTCGGCTTTTGCTGACATCTTTCCAGCCCAGCTTCACCGCATCCCCGAGCCGCTGGCCCGTGTAGAGCATGAGCGCCATGGCTAGACGAGGCTTGGTGCCAATCGGGTGACGCGCTTCATAGGCGGCAATTTCGGCTTCGCTCCATGTATGGAAGCCGCCCGACTTCTGGCCGTACCCTCGGACCCCCTGCGTGGGATCGCGTGCGATCGTTTCGGCATCGAGAGCATGCCGCATTAGCACCCGCAGAATTTTAAGGTAGTTGTTCGCCGCCGCAGGGGTCGCGCTCATCTTCCCAAGCATGGCTTTGACGTGCTGACGGCGCAGATCTCGCACCATCTTGTCGCCATGCTCGTTGCGGATCCTCTCGCAGATCCGACGATATGTGGTCCTTGTGCTAGTGGCATTGCTGAGAAATTCGGGCGATCCGTAGTAGGAGACAACCAGCGCGGCCATGCTGCCGGCTTTCGTGCGCGCCTTGCCAATTTCACCGTGACCGGCTTTTTCGCTTCTAAGAGCGGCCTGATACTCGTCGTCGAAAGCATCAGACGGGAACGGTGATTTGAGATAGGTCGAAAACAGACCTTTGCGGAACCTTAGTCGCACATTCCCGTATCGGTCGCGTGCTGGTGAGACGTGTTTGGGGAGCGCCGACCGCGAGCGCCTAGCCATCCCCCAACACCTCATCCCAGGAGTTGGGGGCCGTGCTTGTGGAGCTTGTGACCGACAGGAGCCGGACGCTGTCCTTGGTGACGATCACCTCGCGCACATCTATTCCGGCTTGTGATGCGCCACGAATAGCCCGCGCGATATCAGCTTGGCCAATTGACCTTCGGCGAGGGCGGCGCTCTGTTGCTGGCTGTGTCATGACCCACCCCTCACATGGCCCCACTCGTTTTCGGCCGCCAGACCTTCAACTGATAGTCGACGTCACCTTTAAGCGTCAGCTCTGACCAGCAGTCTTCTAGCTTTCCGGAGCAGACTTGCAGCGTCTTGATGACGGCACTCATGCACGGCAGACCTTGAGGACGGACCTGATGCGCCTGATATTCTTCCTCGCACAGCAACGAGTGGACGGCCACGTCCAGTAGGGAAAGCACAATATCGAGGTCGTGGCGCAGCCCCAGGCGCTGATCGCGGTCAACTCCGTCTAGTGTGGCGACGGCGGGCTCCCGGTCAGTCGCGGCCGGCGCGTTTGCGGCGACATTGCCAGCAGCGAAACTATCCCGCACCACTTCCAGGGCGGAAATCAGTTCGTTGGTGGCCTTCTCGGCTGCGGAAATACTTGCGGCGGAAGCCGCAGTTGATGTAGAAAGATTTCGCATTGTTGATCTCCCTGTGGGATTAGGAAAAGCCGACGCTGGTTCTCAGGCCTGAGCGTCGGCTTTTTGCGTTTCTAGTCTCTGTCGAATTTCGCGATCCAAGATTGTTACGATTTCGGAGTTCATTGAGCGCCCGTTGTTGGAGGCGATCTCTTGCATTTTCTCACGCATGCCTTCCGGCAACCGTAGCGGAAACTGATAGCTGTCTCGGGCTGCAATCATATTGACCTCCTGTAAATCACCGTGATGTAAATTACCGTGATTTCATTGACTGTCAACTTAAAAAATCACAGTGATGTCACGGAAAGCTTGGAGAGCAGAAATGAGCGAAAAAACGACGGGTCGAGGTTCCGATCAGTTCCCGCTAAGACTCCCAGATGGAATGAGAGAACAGATCCGAAGTGCTTCAGAGGCAACCGGACGCTCGATGAACGCCGAGATTGTTAACCGGCTGCAGGCGTCATTTGAACCGGGCCGACTGGCAACGATGCTTGAAGCATCACTGCCTCCGGCCGTATTTCAAGCCCTTGAGCTTGGTTCTGTGATTAATCAGATACCAATTGCAGATCGGCTATCGCAGATCATTGCGGGAAGCCTTGAAGTCGACAGCGAATATGACAAGTTGCACATGCTTTATATGGAGGCCACCGACCAGAAGCGCGAGCTGCAGGAACAGGTCGCGGACCTTCGCAGTCAGATCAATTATGAATTCATGGGGCATTACAGCCGCGTTGTGCAGATGAATACGCTGCTGGAAATTCTCGTGGACCAACACTCAAGTGACCTCGGGCCAGTCACCGGCAAGATCGTGCAAGATATGCTTAGGCTGAATAGCCAGGAGCTGGAACTGCTCAAGGATCGCCGAGAAGAGCTGTCCCGCAATGAAATGGTTTACCGTAAACGGCTCGAAATCAGCCGAAAGAATGAGAACCCGGACGACCACAACGACGAAACTCAATCCTGATCACCGATATCTGGGCCATGTCAGTCACTATCCCAATTTTCCTTACCATCTTGGGCGAAGTTGCCCGATGGAAGGATGCCCCGCGAATTGCCTTTGGCTTCACCTGACTTTTCGACTGCGGCCGGAATGATCGTGGCAATCAGCGTCTTCATGTCCATCTGAACGATCGAGCCGGCCCTGTTGGCGGCTCGAAAAACTCGCTCTAGTTCGACCTGCCGGAAACTGGCTCGCTTCACTGTAAATCCTCCTCTGCTTTCGTCGTATCCCACGCCCGGCAACGCTCCATGCCGCGCGGAATTCAAATATTGTGGCATCGAATACTTGAACGCGAGCGGAATTCCCCCATCGAAAACCGTTATCGTCGGAAACGGTTTTCGACGACAGTTATACCCGACTGATCACGTTCTCTTCGCCCTGCTGGCTTTTAACGCTCAGCAACCCTCAGTCACGCTGATTCTGCGTGTAGCCTTTGGCTACATTTTCAAGCCATCGCACCAGTTCTTCAGCAGGCTCTTCCGCTGAAGAGCCGCCGGCGTCGTCGCGAGTCTGCTCCGCCACGGAAATAAGGATGGAGGCGGCCTCCGACTTGCTAATCAGGCCTTTTACAACCATCACATCGACGATCCGCGAAGTTGCGTTCAACGCTACGTAGCATGCCGCCGAAGCGGTACCCAAGGCGCCGAGAATCGGATTGTTCATTGGTTTCTCCGCAAATTTCAAAGGTTAACAAGAATGCGAACTAGCCACACAGTCGCTTTAGTTTGAAAATTTTCCAGCATGCGGCCGGAAGAAGCAACCCGCTTTGGCGGGGCTGCGAGTGGACGCTAGTCAACTGTCGCCTCGTATTGGATCGATCCTGCTGCCGTTGTTCCAAAGTTTGCGGCGTCACAAGTAAGAGCTGTCGCAGTGAACCCCGCGTTAGTAATTGATGTACCGATAACAATGCACCGCTTAGCACCAATCGAGGCGTTGAACTGCTGCACCTTTACCTTAGGTGTGACGCCGAGCGGATAAGCCCACGAGAAACTTACCGCCTGCGCTTGGCTGGAGACTGCGGTTGATGCCGGCGTCACCCCCTGCGTGCCCTCCTGCGGGTCCATATGAGCTTCACTGATAGTTACGCCCCCAGTCGTCACCACGCGCGGCACAGCGGCACCAAGGCCTTTGACACCCCTGCAAACGAGAAGCGGCATTAAGAATGTACCGCCCACGTTTTGGAGTCGGGCGAATTGGGTTAAGCCAGCGCCGCCCAGAATAGTTGGGTTTTCAATTTCAAGCGAGATGCCAACCGGGCAGCTTGATCCCTGGATACGGATGACCCAAGCGTCAGCCGCGTCCGTCTCAAACGTGCAATTCTTAAAAGTGAACCTCAGATCACTCACGGGCGATGCTTGAGGAACTATCTGAACAGCGCTGTTGGAGGGAGCCGATGAACGTTGTTCAAAATAGCAATTATCGAATTCAAACGATCCGCCAGCGAATTCGCTACCGCTCACGGTGATGCCACTGGAACCACCCCCTTGAGCGATGCCGGCTCGCGAACGAACGCCTGAGAACTTGTGGTTCTTTCCCCCAATAGCGATGCCACTGTGAGTGCCGCCGATAGCATGCAAATTCTCATTGCAGCCGTGCCCAAAATCGAGCGACCCGATCCCAAATGAATTGTAAGTGTCGGCATAGACCCGAACGCTTCTATTCGGAACACAGCACGGAAAGTCAGAATTACCAAAAGCAATGCCGTGTCGCTGTGCATAATACGAGCCGTGGATTTCGCCCCCATAGCAGGACGAATGAACAATCCCGTACTCGTTGCCGGGTGTGCCACTCTCCACCTTTTGAAAAAGAACGCAATCTACATGCTCGTTGATGCAGCGCTTCAGAGACAAACCCGCATAACTTGAGCCATCGGTTCGAATTCTCTCCACTACAGGCTCGATCGCACAGTCGATATAGACTGCTGTTACGGCAAGATACGGTGGCTTGATCCGGAAATCCCGAAGTCGTGGGCCACCGCCTCGCAGCCTGTAAACGTCCATCGCTGCCGCGGTGTAGGCCGACCACAAAGGGCCCATCAGGACAACCGTGTTGCCGCTCTTCGATTGCGCACGGCACCATTCGCCGGACCGATAGGTGTTCCGCGCCCCGGTAACATTCCCGGCCATCCATGAATAGTCGGCCGGGTTGTAGATGCAGAAGTAGTCGCCCGGTTCAATTCCACTGGCGTCTACCAAACTCAACGCTGTCGCGCCTTTGGCAACGTTGGCTGAAAGATCCGTGAGCTGAACAAGGTTTGCCGACCCGTCGAATACGACGCAGTTGAAACCTGTGATGCTGACGGCCGCCGAGAAGTCGATGCCGACGTCGTAACCGTCACCCTCAAGCGTCGTGTCGATCGGAAATGTAATAGCGTCGGTTGCCTTGGATACACCCGTAAACCGCTTCCGGTTCGACACAGGGCAAGACGCCCAGGCCTGAAGCTGCGTCAACGCATCCGTGCCGCCCCCACTCCAATCACCATCGCATGGCGCACCAAACATACGCTCTGTCAGGACCTGTTCCGCAATCTCGAACCAAACAATCGTTACGGCGTCCGAAAGAGTGATGGAGAACTTCCCGGCGTGAGACGGCTGGGATCCGACCTTCTTGTAGAGCGCCCCGCCGCCGTCACCCGCTGCTGCGTAGCCAGCGGTTCGGATGTAGTCAGGCGCAGCAACCGGCGTCCAAGCCATGGCAACCGCCCGCGTGGCAAACAGCGGATCAAGAAGCGTGGACATGGCGCCAGTTGAAATCGCAGCCGCTGCCTGCGCATCCTCGGCGTGGCCTTGAGCCTCCAGGACAGCGGCTTCGGCCGCCGCCAGCACCGCAGCGCTCGCCTGATCGCTGTACAGCCGGAAAGTCTCTCCAGAAACCCGCCCCATCACCTGCATGCCGGCCAGAAGACCGCCCGTCGCTGGGTCGTTTCCGCTGGCCGTCTTGATCGTGTAGACGGGTCCTGTCCCGTTGAACCGAACGGTTACAGGCCCGGGGCCTGTCGTCTCGAAGATGTTGAGCAGCACCAGCGCGGAGCTGGAAATCGGCAGATTCGAAGTCGCTTCAATCGCATTCGAAGTCCCGGAGCCCTCATCCGAAGCGATTATGAAGCTGAATGGCAGATCGCTGGAGCGGGCCCAGGAGCCCGTCCCGGAAGGGCCTATCTTTCGATAGATCCCGTTGTTGCCGGTGACAGGATCACCCAGAACCCAGGCCATCCGGTTTGCGTCTTTGTCAAGATCCGAGTCGAGCAGAACCTTGCTCGCATAGATCAGCCCCCCGTTTGAGGTGAAAGCGCCAATTATCTGTTCAACCCAGGTACCCCATACCCGGCGGTCACTTTTCCGGACGTGATGCGCTCCGGAGGAAGGGACGCCATCGAGTTCAAAGTCTCGGTCCATTTCGACCGCTGTTATCATCGGCATGGTTTGCTCCTGGTTTCGCAGGCTGAATTTGTGGGAGAAGATTGGCGCCGACGGCAGGGGGAAACCGTCGGCGCGCCGGATGGGCTGGCCGAGGCATGCCAGCCCAATGCAATTACGCGATATTGCCGAAATCACCGTAGATCAGGGCTTCAGGGCGCTTGACGGCAAAACCAATGCGCTCTTCACCCAGGACGGTGACGAGGTTCTTGGTGAAGTCGTCATTTACGAATCCGACTTCCACACGCGCTGACCATCGGTCGTAGAGCGTCTGCGACGAGAAGCTGCCGACAAGAAACTTGTCGACTGTCGCTGCTTCAGTCGCGACGACAGGCAAGCCGAACAGGCTCGGCTGGACGACCGTCATCGGGTCGCCCAGGATGTACTTGCCCTGCGTGTCCTTGATGAGCCGCATGCGCCACCAGTCGCTGGTATGGATGACTATGCCGTCCGGAGGCGTGTTCGTCAGGCTGGCCTGAAGGATCGCCAGGCCGATCATATCGATGCTGTTGGGGCTCGAAATCGTGATCGGCGCCGAATAGGCGGTCGCAGCAGTTGCCATGCCGGTAAGGTGCTGACCTGTTCCATCACCGTTGAGAAGTTCGTCTTCTTCTCGAAGTGCCAACCCATAGCGCAGCTCCTGGTCGATCATGTCGCGGAGCTGCGGCGCGTCATCGAGGATCTGCCGAGAAGCTTTCATCCAGTGAGCAATCGTCCGGACTGGCACGTTCTTAAGTTCGAACTTCATGTCCGATTCCGGCTTAGCAGCTCCCTCCGCGACCACATTTGCATTGTTGTTCAGAGCGCTCTGGCGCGGATATTCGACAGAGCCGCTTGTGATCTGGACAACGTTCAAGAGATCCCGGATCGTCACGCGACGGCGAGGGAGACCCACCATAGTATCGCGCTGCGGCACAACGAGGCTACCAACGGAGCCCGCCGAATCAGTTGTGGCGCTGGTCAGTGTCGCCTTCATCTCCAGACTGGATCGCCCGCGCTCGCTGGCAATGCGCTGCAAGTCATCACCCCGCGCTTTGATGAAAGTCTGGCCCCAGCTCTCGCGCCGCTCGCCACCGGAGCCGCCGACGCGATCTGCCTTCTGCTCAAGCTCGGAAAGCTGCTCCTGCACGCCCCGGAGCTGATCATTGGTCGCGCCAAGTTTCGTCAGGACTTCGGAGACGTGATCACCGAACTTTTTCGCGAGGACGTCTAGGGGGTCGCCATCCTTCGTGTGAATGGGCGTGGCCGACGCGAGAAGATGGGCGGCGGCAGCCGTGACATGGTAGGGAAGACGCATATTCATGCTCAGAGGCTCCTGATTTTGGCTGTTGCCGCTTCCATTTGGGCGGCTAGAGCGATTGCTTTTTCGTGATCAGCACCGCTG
>JARXAQ010000213.1 GCA_029865825.1 Rhizobium sp. | reverse complement strand
CCATGCGCTCTCTGACATCAAAGACATCACGCCTGCCGCTCCGGAGGAAGATCCGGCTGCAGAGCCCGACCCTGCACCTACGGAAGATGGCGGCGTGACGGACGATGCGATTCCCGTCATTCCGGACCCCGACCCTCTGATCAAGACCCCGGATACCCAAGAGAGCGAACCGACGGCGCCGGACGAGCCCGCACCGGAGGTATTCTACGATCTCGAAAAGGCGCCGGAGCCGGTGCGGCGCATGCGCCAGCTGATCATGGATGCAGCTGCATCCGGTAACATCCAGTCGCTCAAGTCGCTGTTAGATGTCGGGCCCAACCAGACTCAGGTGCCGCTGCAGACACCGGAGCAGGATCCGATCATGGCGCTGAAGGGTCTGGCGGGCGACGACGAGGGTCAGGAAATACTGGCCATCCTGCTCGACGTGCTTTCGGCTGGCTTCGTGCAAATCGACAAGGGCACGCCGGACGAGGCCTATGTCTGGCCCTATTTCGCCGGAAAGTCGCTGACGCTGCTGACGCCCCGGGAAAAGGTCGAGCTGCTACGGATCGTGACGGCCGGCGACGTTGCCGAGATGCAGGAATACGGCAACTACAATTTTTTCCGCGTCGGCATCAGCCCGGACGGACGATGGAAGTTTTTTGCCGTCGGCGACTGATACAAAACTCATCGGTCTCCCGGCTTCATCGTCAAACTGTGGGCTGTGACGACGCATGCTTGTCGGCTAGACTTGGGCCTCTTAAGTCTGCCGGTAGCGCAACATCACGGTGACCCTTATGCCTTCAGCTTTCCTGCCAGATCGTGCCTTCGTCCATGTGGGCGGAGCGGATGCGGACCATTTTCTGCAGAACCTCATCACAACCGATCTTGCAGGCCTCGCCGAAGGCGAAGCCCGTCCAGGCGCGCTTTTGACGCCGCAAGGCAAGATCCTGTTCGACTTTCTGATCTGGCGCGATGGCGATGGTTTCGTGCTCGACACGGGAACAGAGCAGCAGGAGGCGCTGATCCGTCGCCTGACCCTGTACAAACTGCGCGCGGCCGTGACGCTGGACGCAATCCAGGAGAGCGGCGCGACTGTCACCTGGGGCAGCGAAGCCGAGACCGGCATCGTCGATCACCGATTTGCCCTTGCCGGAACGCCCGTCCGCCGAACGATCGGACAGGCCGGCGCACCCGGCGATGCATCGGCCTACGCAGCTCTTCGCATCCTCCACGGCATTGTCGAATCGGGTGCGGACTATGCCCTGCAGGACGCCTTTCCGCATGACGTGCTGCTCGACAAGTCCGGCGGTGTTTCCTTCCGCAAGGGCTGTTATGTCGGACAGGAGGTGGTGTCGCGCATGCAGCACCGATCGACGGCGCGGCGGCGCGTCGTCATCGTTTCGGCCGAGCAGGCGCTCCCGGCATCGGGTACCGAAATCACCATCGACGGCAAGCCGATCGGCACGCTGGGCACGGTCGCTGGCAGACGCGGGCTTGCCATTCTGCGGATCGACAAGGCCGGCGAAGCGATCACCAAAGGAACAGCCGTCCTTGCGGGCGAAGTGCCGCTGACGCTTGCCCTGCCCGCCTGGAGCGGCCTCGCCTTCCCGTCGGATGCAGCCGAGGACGCCTGAGACATGATCGAGACCACTACGATTTCTGGGCGGGCCTGGCAGCGTATGCTGTCCGGCCGCCGGCTCGACCTGCTCGATCCCTCGCCGCTCGACGTCGAAATCTCCGACATCGCCCACGGGCTTGCCCGCGTTGCGCGCTGGAACGGTCAGACATCCGGCGATCACGCCTTTTCCGTCGCCCAGCACAGCCTGATCGTCGAGGACATCTTTCGCCGCTCGAACCCCAAGGCGAGTGCCGACGAATTGCTGGCGGCCCTTCTCCATGACGCACCGGAATATGTCATCGGCGACATGATCTCGCCCTTCAAAGCCGTCGTCGGCGGCGGCTACAAGGTGGTGGAGAAGCGGCTGGAGGCGGCGATCCACCTGCGCTTCGGGCTGCCTGCGCATCCCAAGGCGGCGCTGAAGGACCTGATCAAAAAAGCCGACATGATCTCTGCCTATTTCGAGGCGACGGTGCTCGCCGGATTTGCCGAAGCGGAAGCCCGCAAATTCTTCGGCCAGCCGAAAGGGTTTACCCGCGACACGATCCTGATCGAACCCTTGCCGGCCTATCAGGCGCAGGCGAAATTTCTCGAACGCTTTCAGGCGATCGAATCCGAGCGCCAATCGGCGGACTGGGATCTGCGATGAGCGCCATCGTCGTTGCACCGCTTGCACGGATCGCGGAAATGGCCGTGCGCCACAAGGCTTGCGAGATGATCAGCCTGCTTGCGGCGAACCAGGATTTTCACCGGCCTGCCGTCATCCGGGCAGAACGGCATCTGAAGCTCGGCATGAACGACATCACCTTTGCCGGCACCGGCGACCTGATCGCGCCGCAGGAAGTGCATGTGGCTGGCATCATCGACTTTGCCCGCAGCTGGGACCGGTCCGCGCCGCTCCTGGTGCATTGCTGGATGGGCGTGTCGCGTTCGCCGGCTGCAGCGATGATCGCGAGTCTGGCCATACACCCCGAGGATGACGACGAGGCCTTGGCGCGCAGACTGCGCGAGGCATCTGCGCATGCGACGCCCAATATGCGCCTCGTCGAGATCGGCGACGCAATGCTGGGCCGGGAGGGACGGTTCGTCCGGGCGGTCAAGGCGCTCGGCCGCGGGGCGGATACGGATGGCAACCAACCTTTCGTCCTGCCGCTTCCGGTTCGAGAGCCGGTCGAGCCATGAGTGCTGCGGCCGATATCGAGATCGGCCTCAATGCCGCGATCGTGGCGATCGCCGAAGGACAGCCGCGCCTGCTCGTGGTGCCCGCCGGCCAGGGCGCACTCGATGCCCTGCCTTTCGGCCCCTTTGATCCGACCCGGCACCGGACCATGGAGATGTCGCTCAGACAGACGGTCGAAGCACAGACTGCCCTGCAGCTCGGTTACATCGAACAGCTCTATACCTTTGGCGATCGCGGCCGGCACACCATGCCCGGCGACAGCGGGCCGCATGTGGTGTCCGTCGGCTATCTCGCGCTCACCCGCCTCGAAGCCGAGGGGGCGGCTAGGCTGGAGACATCGGGTGCCGCCTGGCGCGACTGGTATGGCTTCCTGCCCTGGGAAGACTGGAGGCAGGGGCGCCCGGCTTTGATTGACCAGTTCATTCTTCCGGCGCTGAGCGCCTGGGCCGCTGAACCTTTGGATGAGATGGCGCGCGGCCCGGCCGTGTCGCGCCGCTCGCGGCTGAAACTTGCCTTCGGGCTCGATGATTTTCCGTTCGACGAAGAGCGTGTGCTCGATCGCTATGAACTGCTCTACGAGGCCGGCCTGCTGGACGAGGCCGTGTCGGACGGGCGGGTTGGCCGCCGGCGGGTGCCCGCAGCTCTCGGCCGACCGATGCGACATGACCACCGGCGGATTGCGGCAACCGCGCTTGCCAGGCTGCGCAGCAAGATCAAGTATCGGCCGGTCGTCTTCGAGCTGATGCCGCCGGATTTCACCCTGACCGCGCTGCAGTCGACCGTCGAAGCGATCTCGGGCCGGCACCTGCACAAGCAGAATTTCCGACGTCTGGTGGAAGGGGCCGAACTGGTCGAGGCAACCGGCGCAACCGAGGCCGCAACGGGCGGACGACCTGCCGCTCTCTTTCGCTTTCGCCGGCAGATCCTCGAAGAGCGCCCTGCGCCGGGCCTGAAGCTCGGCAGCCGGTCGGGAGGTTGACCGGTCCCGCTTGCGCCCCATCTAGCCCGTGACAGCAACAACACGGGACCCTCGGTATGGAGCAACAAGCAAGTGACGTGATATTGGCCACCCAGGTGGCCTTGGCTCAGGCGAGCCGCCTGGCGGTCGAATACTCCTTTTCCATCCTCGGAGCGCTGATCCTGCTCGGGATCGGCTGGTGGCTTTCCGGGCTGCTTCGCCGCTGGACCCATGCGGGCCTTTCCCGGGTCAGGGGAATCGACGAGACACTGGCCCGCTTCTTTTCCAATGTCGTGCGGTATGCGGCGCTCATCCTGGTCTTCGTGACCGCGCTCGGCCAGTTCGGCGTCCAGACCGCTTCGATCATCGCCGCCCTCGGTGCCGCCGGTCTCGCCATCGGCCTTGCTTTGCAGGGCACACTGCAGAATATCGCAGCCGGCATCATGCTGCTCGTGCTGCGGCCGTTCCGGGTCGGCGAATATATCGACACCGGATCGATTTCCGGGACAATCGTGGAAATCGGGCTGTTCGCGACGGAGTTGCGCACCCCGGACGGGCTCTATCGACTGGCGCCGAATTCTATTCTCTGGAATGTCCCGATCACCAATTTCAGCCGCCACCAGACACGCCGTTTCGAACTCAAGATCGGGATCGACTATGCAGACGACATCGACGCGGCCGAAGCCATCATGCGCGATCACGCGCTTGCCGACCCGCGTATTCTTGCAGACCCGGGCGTGACGACCCATGTCGATCAACTGGCTGACAGCGCGGTTGTCCTGACCCTGTGGTACTGGACCAAGTCGTCGGACTTCTGGCCGACATCCCGCGAGATGATCAAGAAGGTCAAGGCATCCTTCGATCAGAAGGGCATTTCGATCCCGTTCCCGCAAGTGACGTTCCACGGCAGCGGACCGCAAAACGAGGCGGCAAGCGCCGGCACTAAGCCGGTCTCTGCTCGACACGCATAAGAAAACGGTCGATCCTGATCTGGCATAGGGCCAGCCGACTGTCGGCCGATCGGCCTGTCGGTCAGGTTCTCGACGTCTCGCCGTCGTTTTCCCGGTACGCATCGATGACCCGCTGCATCTCGGCCAAGATGTCGAAAATGCTGACGGTGTCATCCTCGGCCCCTGCTTCGACGCCACCATCGATCGGCTGCGGTGCGGGCGTGAGGCCAGTAACGCCGTCGTCCGACGTCATGACGCGTTCACCATCGGCGTCGGTCGCGGCCAGCAGGTCGCGGGCATCGCTCGGCCATTCACCCCCGGTCTGTGCAACGGATGACTGAAGCAGCATGGAGATCACGCTGCTCTGCAATTGCGATTGCGCTCCGCTCGCCGCACTGTTGGTGGCCACCGTCGGGTCCTGCGTTCGGGCGGATTTCGCTGCCTCGAGCTCTTCCGCACTGATGATGCCATCGCCATTGGTATCCAGGCTGGAAATGGAGACGCGGCCAGCCGCGTCGTTTCCGGATGCAGACATGATGCTCGTCATAAAACCCCCGACGGACTATTGAACAGCCGATTCGCCCCACGCTCAACTCTTCCACGAATACAATTCGGGGGTATGGGATTCGCAAAAACGGGTCAAAAGCCATTAATCGCAGGTGAAAACTATCGAAGCGACTCCTGATATACGGCCAACCGCATGACATCGCAGGACAAGTTGCGAGCCGCCCTGGAGGTGACAAGGGTGCACTGCAGCAAATCGCTTAAGATTTCGGCGCACTCAAATCAAATCGACGTCCAAGCCGATATCCATCGTCGGGGCGGCCATGGTGATCTTGGAGGTCGAGATGTAATCGATCCCGGTCTCGGCGATCGCACGGATGGTCTCCAGCGTGACATTGCCCGATGCTTCGAGGATGACGCGATCGCGCTGCGCACCATAGGCCTCCGGTGTCTGGCCGTGATGGCTGCGGTTGATCTCGACCGCTTCCGCCAGACGCTCCGGTCCCATATTGTCGAGAAGGATCACGTCGGGGCCGGCCTCCAGTGCCTGGCGCATCTGATCGAGGCTGTCGACCTCGACTTCGACCTTCACCAGATGGCCGGCATAGGCACGGGCCGCCGCAATCGCTGAGGCGACACCGCCCGAGACCGCGATGTGATTGTCCTTGATGAGGATCGCATCATCGAGACCATAGCGGTGGTTCGAACCGCCGCCGAGACGGACGGCGTATTTCTCCACTGCCCGAAGGCCGGGCAAGGTCTTGCGCGTGCAGGTGACGCGGGCTTTCGTGTGAGAGATGACATCGGCGAAACGGGCGGTATAGGTCGCGACACCGGAGAGGTGCATGAGGGAGTTGAGCGCAACACGCTCCGCCGAGAGCAGACTGCGCGCCGAACCCTCGATCCGGGCGAGCGGCTGGCCGGAGGCGACCCGGTCGCCATCGGTGACGAGGCGTTCGAAGCGGGTGGTGGGATCGATCAGCCGGAAGGCGCTTTCGGCGAGGACCAGGCCAGCGACCACACCCGGATCGCGGCCGTTGATCGTCATCCGCGCCGTCTTCTCCGGCCCGATCGTCGCATAGGTGGTGATGTCCCCGGCGCGTCCGAGATCTTCGAGCAGGGCGTGGCGCACCAGATCTTCGACCATCAGCGGCGACAGTTGTGGGCGAAAGCTCTCTGTGCTTGTCGTGGGCATGGTATTCGTCCTTTCCGGTCAGCCGGTGATCTCGGCTGCAATGCGGTCAGCCTCGCGCAGCGTCAGATGGGTGCGGTGGTGCCAGGCATCGTCGGTCGCCGGATAGTCCGAACGCATCTGGGCGCCGCGGCTTTCCTGCCGCTCGAGGGCACCGACGGCGATCAGCCTTGCGGTCGCGGTGATGTTGGAAAAGCGCACGCGTGGGCGCGCACGCTCGAGCCGGGCGAGTTCGCGGATCAGGGTCTTCAGCCCCTCTTCATTGCGGATAACGCCGGCATGGGTGCTCATCAGGTGGCGCAATTCCCGCAGTTCGGCACTGTCTTCGAGGGTCACGAGATCGTCGTTCTCACCTGCGGCCTTCGGCCATTCGAAGAGCGACGATTCCGGCAGCATGCCCTTGATGCTGTCGGCGATACGGCCGGCAAAGACGACGGCTTCCAGCAGCGAATTGGAAGCCAGTCGGTTGGCGCCGTGCACGCCGCTCGATGTCACTTCGCCAGCGGCCCACAGGCCATCGAGCGAGGTGCGGCCGTCGGCATCCACGGCAACGCCGCCCATGTGGTAGTGCACCGCCGGAACCACCGGGATGGCCTGCGTTACGGGGTCGATGCCGGCTGCGATGCAGGAGGCGTGCACGGTCGGGAAATGGTGCGCAAAATCCTTGCCGACGGCCTTGGTGCAGTCGAGGAAGGCGCCGCGGCCGGCGGCGACTTCCGCAAAGACGCCCCGGGCGACGATGTCGCGGGGTGCCAGCTCGGCATCCGGATGCAGGTCGGCCATAAAGCGATGGCCGGCGCGGTTGACGAGAACAGCGCCATCGCCGCGCAGCGCTTCGGTCGCAAGCGGCGCCGGGTCGAGCCCAATATCGATGGCGGTCGGGTGGAACTGAACGAATTCGGGATCAGCGATCACGGCACCGGCCCTTGCCGCCATGCCGAGCCCTGTGCCCCGCGCCTCGGCCGGAGTTGTGGTGACGGCGTAGAGGTGGCCTACTCCCCCTG
>JARXAQ010000212.1 GCA_029865825.1 Rhizobium sp. | reverse complement strand
GGTCACCGGATCCGGCTGTCACTCTCGTCCGCCTACTGGCCGATGGTGCTGCCCGCGCCTTCAGATGCGGAACTAACCCTCGATATTGCCTCGCTCGGCCTTGCCCTGCCGAAGCTCGGAGAGCACGAGACCTTCGAGATGAAGCAGCCCGACAATCCGAGCCCGCTACCAACCTATATCGAGCATGCACCCTCGGAGACCCGCCGCCAGGTGCTGCGCGATCTCCAGGCCAACCGCACGGATTACGTCATCTATGAGGATACCGGCCTGTTCGAACACCCCGGCACCGGCTTATCGACCCGGCAGGTCCGCGACGAGGTCTGGTCGATCTCGCCGGGTGATCCCCAGTCGATGACCGGCACCTCCGTCTGGACCTGCGACATGCAGCGCCCCGGCTGGTTCGTGCGCACGGTCTCGACCTCGCGGATCGCCTGCACCGAGACCCACTGGCTGATCAGTGCGTCGGTCATCGCTTACGAAAGTCACATCAAGGTCTTCGAAAAGACCTTCCCGCAAAAGGCGATTGCGCGCGATCTGATGTAGACCGAGCTGCCTTCAGTCCTGCGCGGCGAACCGGGTCACCGCCGCGCAGAGCGCCTCGAAACCTGCACGCGCGCCTTCGCTCATGTGGCGCGCCCTCAGCCAGGCATGCACCATCTGCGGCTCCTCGCGGAACCACACCTCAATACCCGCTTCCGCCAGACGGCTCGCATAAGCGCGGCCGTCGTCGCGCAGCGGATCGAAATGGGCCACCGTGATGAAGGTTGGCGGCAGGCCGGCCAGGGACTTTGAGTGGAGCGGGTGGGCGACCGGACTGTCGCCCGGCGCCCGCAGCACCGTCCGGTAATAGGCGACGTCTGATGTCGTCAGACCCGGCGCATGGGACATCTCGGCGTAGGATCCGGACACGAGATCCCCGCCAAGCGCCGGATAGATCAGAGCCTGTCCCAAAATGCCCGTCAGCCCCTCGTCGCGTGCCCGAAGCGCAAGCCCCGCTGCGAGATTGCCGCCGGCGCTGTCGCCGATCAGCACAACCCTGCGTCCGCTCCCGAGCAGGGATGAAAGCACGGCAAAACAATCCTCATGCGCCGCCGGCCAGACATGCTCCGGCGCGAGCCGATAGTCGACCGACACCAGCTCGGCGCCTGCATAATCGGCGAGTTCCGCACAGATTGCGTGATGGCTGTCGAGCGATCCAACGACAAAGCCACCGCCATGCATGTAATAAAGCAGCGTCTCAGTCCTGATATCCGCCGGCCGATACCAGCGGACGGGAATGTCCCCCTCGACCATGCGGTCTTGCGTCGCCATGCCCGTCGGCAGCGGCCGGTCGAAATGGGCACAGAGCGCATCGTACCATTGCCGCTGCTGGCCGATCGAGGCATCCACCGCATCATCAGGATAGAAAGCTGCGCAGGTGCCAAGGAAGTCGAGGATGGCCGGCTCCATCGGAGCCCTCTTGTGAGTGTCGGTCATGTGCAATCCGATCGATGCGCAGAATGCCTTTGGCAGGATAGGTCGAGCCTAGTCGTGGAGAGCCCGAACTTCCACTCCGTTTGCGCCAGCGACCGGCCAATACCGTCACGGCGTACACGATCCGAAGCTCTACCCAGAGAAACAGGCTTTTCCCACAGCGCTTTTCATGGCAGGAGAGCCCCGGGCGCGAGTGCCGTAAACTTTAGTACGGGCTCGGGCGGGTTGATTGACGTCTCTCCTGCTGCAGCGCGATTACGCTGCCGTCCACTGAATTCTCCACAACAATCCGTGCAGACAAAAAGGGCCCCGCAAGCGAGGCCCTTCCGTATCTCTGGTACCTGGGATCGGTCAGATCCAGTATGGCGGAACACCGTAATAGTCGTAAACCGTGCGGCCGTTGGTGCGATACCAGTCCTCGCTGTCGTCACTGTGTTTCGGCGCACCTTCGACCTGTTCTTTGGTCATGTCGATCCGATAGCCGTCGAGCTTCTCGTCATAGGACAGCTTTTCCCAGGGCAACGGATAATAATCGTCGCCGATGCCCCAGAAGCCGCCGAAGCTCAACACGGCATAAGCCACGCGGCCGCCACGCTTTTCCAGAATGATGCGCTGGATGGAGCCGATGCGGTCGCCATCGACACCGTAAACCGCGGTGCCTTCGACCTTGTCGCTGGCAATCAGGCTCGGTGTATCCTTGACATAAGGGTCCTTGCCCGCGACGGAGCTGTTTACCTGGTCCATGGGGTATCCTCCTGTATTTGTTGATACTGGTAGAATAACTGCCTGATCGGGAGTTGGTTCCCGGCGCGGTGCGCGGCCCCTATCTACACCACAAGCGGCAGCCGGCTCTCTTGCCCGCATTCCCGCCCCTCTCAAGCCCTGCCGCATGCCGCCGTCAACCATTTGCGGCCGCCGTCACGTGTATTGACGTTTACGTCAAGGTTATATAATTTTCCGAGACTTGCATGACCTTTGCGCTAGCATAAGGTTCCAGGATAAGGGGAGGAGCCCGCCTGGGATGCAGACGACAAGAATGTTCGGGAGGAAGACATGACGGAAACTATGAGCCGCCTCAGCGGCCGCGCCGCCGAAAAAATCTGGGTCCAATCCTATCCCGCCTCGGTGCCGGCGGAGATCGCCCCGCACGCGCATGCGTCTCTCGGGGCGCTGTTCGAATCGAGCTGCGCAAAGTTCGCCGATCGACTGGCATTCACCAGCATGGGCCGTGCCATGAGTTTCCGCGAGCTGGAGGAGCAGTCCCGCAAGGTCGGCGCCTGGCTGCAGTCAAAGGGACTTTCCAAGGGCGACCGCGTCGCCGTGATGACGCCCAACATCCTGCAGAACCCGGTTACCGTCTACGGCATCCTGCGTGCCGGCCTGACCGTGGTAAACGTCAATCCGCTCTACACGCCACGCGAGCTCGAACACCAGCTGAAGGATTCGGGCGCCAAGGCGATCATCGTCCTGGAGAACTTCGCCCACACCGTCCAGCAGGTCGTTGACCGCACGGATGTTAAACATGTCGTCGTCTGCACCATGGGCGACATGCTGGGGCTGAAGGGTCATATCGTCAATTTCGTCGTGCGCAAGGTGAAGAAGCTGGTACCCGCCTGGACCATTCCCGGCCATACAGGTTTCAAGTCCATGCTGTCGGATGGCGGCAAGCTGTCGCTGAAACCGGTCGAGGTTTCGCCCGGCGACATCGCCTTCCTGCAATATACCGGCGGCACCACCGGCGTTTCCAAGGGTGCTGCCCTCAGCCATGCCAACTTGCTCGCCAACAAGCAGCAGATCGCGCTCTGGCTGGAAGCGGCCCTTGCCGGCGGCAAGCGCCCCGAGGTGCTGAACTTCGTCTGCGCGCTGCCGCTCTACCATATCTTCGCGCTCACCGTGAATTCGCTGATGGGCGTGGCGCTCGGCGGCCACAATCTCCTGATCGCCAATCCGCGCGATATCCCCGGCTTCATCAAGGAGCTGCAGGGTTTCAAGGCGCATGTCTTCCCCGGTCTCAACACGCTGTTCAACGCAATGATGAACAACCCGGAATTCAAGAAGCTCGACTTCTCCTCGCTGCTGCTCGTGCTCGGTGGCGGGATGGCGATCCAGCGGCCGGTCGCGGAGCGCTGGCTGGAGATGACCGGCCGTCCGATCACCGAAGGTTACGGCCTATCAGAGACCTCGCCGGTTGCCACCGTCAACCGTCTCGATGCGCGTGAATTCTCCGGCATGATCGGCCTGCCGCTGCCCTCTACCGACATCGAGATCCGCGACGAAGACGGCCAGACTCTCCCCGTCGGCGAAGTCGGCGAAATCTGCATTCGCGGGCCGCAGGTCATGGTCGGCTACTGGCAGCGCCCGGAAGAAACCGCCAAGGTCATGAGCGAAGACGGCTTCTTCCGCTCCGGCGACATGGGCCTGATGGACGAACGCGGCTATGTGAAGATCGTCGACCGCAAGAAGGACATGATCCTGGTCTCCGGCTTCAACGTCTATCCGAATGAGATCGAGGAAGTGGCCGTCATGCATCCCGGCGTGCTCGAATGCGCCGCCGTCGGCGTGCCGGATGGACACTCGGGCGAAGCGGTGAAACTCTTCGTCGTCAAGAAGGACCAGGCGCTGACGATCGACGAGCTGAAAGCCCATTGCGCCGCCAACCTCACCAATTACAAGCGCCCACGCTATATCGAATTCCGCACCGAATTGCCGAAGACCAATGTCGGCAAAATCCTGCGCCGCGAACTGCGTGACGAGAAATAAATCGATTGAAATTGGGGGAGCTGTCAGGCTCCCCCTGTCTTGATAGCGCCTTGTGCTGCGACTAATGTCCCCGGCAACCATCGCTGAAACAGGGACATTCCGATGCAAGCCATCATCGACAAGCTGACGAGCGCCGTTGCCGCCACCCATGCCGAAGACCTGCGCGCCGCCTTTGCCGCCGATCCGCAGCGTTTCTCGCATTTCAGCGTGACGCTCGGCGACCTGCTGATGGATTATTCCAAATGCGCCGTGAATGACGAAGTGCTCGACCTGCTCGAAGAACTGGCGACGACTTCCGGCGTCGCCGACAAGCGCGACCAGATGTTTGCGGGCGCCCCGATCAATTTCACCGAAGGCCGCGCCGTTCTTCACACGGCCCTGCGCAACCGCTCCAACCGCCCCGTGCTGGTCGACGGCCGCGACGTGATGCCTGATGTCAACGGCGTGCTCGACGCCATGGGCAAGTTTGCCGATGGCATCCGCTCGGGCGAGACCAAGGGCGCGACCGGCAAGGCCTTCACCGATGTCGTCAATATCGGCATCGGCGGCTCGGATCTCGGCCCTGTTATGGCGACGCTGGCGCTTGCCCCCTTCCATGACGGCCCGCGCCTGCATTTCGTCTCCAATATCGACGGCGCGCATATCGCCGACACGCTGAAGACTCTCAATGCCGAAACCACCCTCTTCATCGTCGCATCAAAAACCTTCACCACCATCGAGACGATGACCAATGCCCAGACAGCCCGCGCCTTCGTGGCGGACGCGCTCGGGGAAGCCGCTGTCGGCCACCACTTCTGCGCCGTCTCGACAGCACTCGACAAGGTCGCCGCCTTCGGCATCGATCCATCCCGCGTTTTCGGCTTCTGGGATTGGGTCGGCGGACGTTATTCGATCTGGTCGGCGATCGGCCTGCCGCTGATGATCGCCATCGGGCCTGATCATTTCGGCCAGTTCCTTGCCGGGGCGCACGCCATGGACGAGCATTTCCGCACCGCCCCCTTCCGCGACAACCTGCCGATGCTGCTCGGTGCCCTCGGCGTCTTCCACCGCAATGTGCTGAACTACCCGACCCGCGCCATCCTGCCCTATGACCAGCGCCTGTCGCGTTTCCCGGCCTATCTGCAGCAGCTCGACATGGAATCGAACGGCAAGAGCGTCACCATCGACGGCAAGCCGGTCCAGGGTGCTTCCGGCCCCGTCGTCTGGGGCGAGCCCGGCACCAATGGCCAGCACGCCTTCTACCAGCTCATCCACCAGGGCACGAGCGTCATCCCGGCCGAATTCATGATCGCCGCCAACGGCTTCGAGCCGGAACTCCGCCACCAGCACGAGCTCCTGATCGCCAATTGCCTCGCCCAGTCGGAAGCCCTGATGAAAGGCCGCACACTGGCCGAAGCCAAGGGCCAGCTCACCGCCAAGGGTGTCGCCGACGAAGAAGCCGACTTCCTCGCCCCGCACCGCGTCTTCTCCGGCAACCGCCCCTCGATCACCTTCGTCTACGACCAGCTCACGCCTTACACGCTAGGCCGCCTGATCGCGCTCTACGAACACCGCGTCTTCGTCGAAGGCGTGATCTTCCGCATCAATTCCTTCGACCAATGGGGCGTGGAACTCGGCAAGGAACTGGCGACGGGGCTGCTGCCGGTGGTGCAGGGCAAGGTTGCCGCGACCGGGCATGACAGCTCGACGGTCGGGCTGGTCTCTGCGCTTTCGGAGCGGAAGCTGGGGTGAGTGCCTCGCATTGTCCTTAGACCAAGGGGACTGGCATGCTTCATCACATCGAAATCTACGTTTCGAACCTGGACGCATCGCATGCGTTCTGGACATCCTTGCTCACCCAGATCGGCTATGAGGAAGCCGGCCGCTGGGAGGATGGTTTTTCGCTCGATCACGAGAGCGGGACCTATCTCACTTTCGTGCAAGTGGCGGCGCAGCATTCCCATCGGGGCTAACACCGCAGCGGTATCGGGCTGAACCACCTAGCCTTCAGCGTCCCGGATAAAAAGAGCGTTGATACCCTCTACGACTTCTGTCGCGCCAATGGCGTGACTGTCCTCTATGAGGACCGCCATCCCTTAGCCAATGGCGGAACAGAATATTACGCGCTGTTCGTCGAGGATCCGGACCGGATCAAGGCGGAGTTCGTGGCGGCTTCAACGGCCTGATTGTCCGGGCCAGCGCCTCGCGCAGGCTTCTTCCAAAAACGTCGCGATACCGTCCTTGGTCAGCAGTCGCTGACGCTGCAGCCAGGATAGAATGCCGGTTCGCGACACGTTTGGCCTGAGCAACAAGGCCGATCGCTAGATCGGGAAGGCGCCATGATATACATTTTGCCAATCGTGTATCTCCGGAGGACACCATGCAGATCGCCAAATGGGGCAATAGTCTCGCGGTGCAGCTTCCCGCGAGCGTGGTCGAAGCGCTGAACCTGAAGGAAGGCGATGACGTCGAAATTCGCGCTGCGGACTGGCGCGCGCTCGATGTCGCGCGCAAGCCCGTTCCGCAAGACCATCTTAAGCGCTTGCGGGCCTTCCGTGGTCAGTTGCCGGCCGATTTCAAGTTTGATCGGGGCGCGGCGGATGGCCGGTAGGTTCGTCGACACGAAAGTGCTGCTCTATCGGGCATCTGGCGACCCCCGAAGAGCTGATCAGGCGGAGGCCGTCCTTGCTAGGCGGTACCATCAGCGTTCAGGTGCTCAACGAAATCGCCAATGTCCTGCGTCGCAAGATGCAGATGTCCTGGCCTGACACCCATTTGTTTCTGGACATGATAAGGGCGTTACTGACTGTTGAACCGGTCACGGTCGCAACTCACGAGATGGGCCAGCCGTCTCAGAGCGCTACGGGATTTCCATCTATGATGCGATGATTGTTGCAGCCGCACTCCTGGCCGGTTGCGACACACTGCTGTCCGAAGACACGCAGGACGGACATCTGATTGACGATCGCCTGCGCATCGTCAATCCGTTTGGAAAACCCTAAATCCCGCATGGAAGGGGCCAGCGTTGGATAAGACGCTATCGCATCCGGCTTACCGGCTTCCCAGCATCCGATCCAATGCAGCCTGCAAGGCATCGGCGGATGCGTAGTCGAAATGCGACTGGTAGAAGTCGATGCCCTGCCGGGCTTTTTCGGTGAAGTCGATGCGCGACATATCGGTCGCCATATCCACCGGTTCGCCTGTTGCAGCTGAGATCTTCAAGGTCATGCCCAGGAAAGGCGAACTTTCATCGAAAGACATTTCGCCGCTGCGGAGCTGCTCATTCATCCAGTCGAACAATTCCTGCCGGGTCATGCTGGTGAAATCGAGCGCCTCGCCCTCTGCGCTATCGTCGGTGGCTTCGCGGGTGTCCGCTGTGCGCGCGGACAACATCGCCTCGAATTCCTGCGGTTCGGTGCGCGTGCCCGCAAGGTTGCGCGGACCCGAGAACAGTGAACTGGAGGCTGTATCGACTCTCATGACTGCATTCCCCTCTTCTGCGCGGGACAATTGCAATCAAATCTTGCGTCAACCTTTACCGACAAACGGGTTTGGAAGGTGAGCTTGCCTCGCCGAGGGCGCGGCGAGACGGAACTCCCCTCAAAAGCCTTCCAGCCGTGGCTCAGAACCCGATCTCGGCTGCCGTCGGCGGGTTCGCCCCTGCCCGCGAGACCGTCACGGCCGCAGCCTTGGCGCCGACCGTCAGAGCTTCCCGCACAGCCTCTTCCGAGAGCGTCGCGACTTTCTCCTTGGTCAGAAATCCCTGACGCTTCAGCGAAGCCAGAATGCCCGCATCAAACGTGTCGCCGGCGCCGACGGTGTCGACCACCTCGACCTTGTTCGACGGCACCGAGACCTTGAAGCCGGCGGTGTAGGCCGTCGCCCCTTCCGCCCCCTTGGTCAGCACCACGAGCTTGGCGCCGCGCGTCAGCCAGTAGGCGGCACGTTCGTCCTGCGTGCCCTCGAGATCGAACCAATCGAGATCTTCATCGGAGAATTTCAGGATGTCGGACATATCGGCCATGCGGGCGATGCGGGCCTTATGCGCTTCCTTGTCCTTGATGAAGCCGGGGCGGATGTTCGGGTCGAGCGAGATCACACGGGTCTTGTGCTCGCGCGTCGTCAGCGCCTCATAGGTCGAGCCGCATGGCTCCGGGATCAGGCTGATCGCGCCGAAATGCAGCGCTTCGCAGCTGTCGTCGAGCGTGGGCAGATCGGCTTCCGTGATCATCCGGCCGGCGGTGTTCTCGTCGTAGAAGGCATAGGATGCCTGGCCATTGGTCAGCTTGACGAGCGCGATCGTGCAGGGGCGCGAGAGCGTGGCGCAATAGCTGTAATCGACGCCCGAGGATTTCAGCGTGTCGCGCAGGATGTCGCCCAGCATGTCGTCGGAAAGGCCGGTGAAGAAGCCGGTGTCGATGCCGAGCCGCCCAAGCGCAATCGCCGTGTTGAAGATCGCTCCGCCGGCATAGGGCGAAAAGGCCCGCTCGCCGAGCGTGGTTTCGCGTGGCAACATGTCGATCAGCGCTTCGCCGCAACACAGGATCATCTCGACCTCCCAGTCATCTGTTTCAATCGATTTAAACTAAGTCACGCCGAATTTCCAGTGCGCCCGTGAGCATTTGCTCAGGAGAGCGACGAAACCCCGCCATTGCGACCCGACCATTCCAGCGGCGCATCGAGGAAGGCCTCGACTTCCGACAGGGTCTTCTCGTCGAACAGTTTTTGCGCGCGGGCAACGGCCAGGACATTGCGCCAGGTGGCGATGTAGTGGAGCTTCACCTTGCCGTCGTCGAAACGCTCAAGGGCTTCCGGGAAGATGCCGTAGAAGAACAGCGCGATGCCGTGGTCGACGACGCCGCCGGCTGCCCTGATGGCATCGATGAACTTAAACATGCTGCCGCCGGCGGTGGTCAGATCTTCGATGACAAGCACGCGCGCACCCTCCGGCATATGGCCTTCGATCTGGGCATTGCGGCCGTGGCCCTTGGGGGCTTTGCGCACATAGATCATCGGCAGGCCAAGACGGTCAGCCAGCAGGGCGGCGAATGGGATACCGGCCGTCTCGCCGCCGGCGATGCAGTCGAACTGCTCGAAGCCGGCATTGCGCATCAAGGTTGCTGCGGCGAAATCCATCACGGTGGAGCGCACGCGCGGATAGGACAGGAGTTTGCGGCAGTCGATATAAACAGGGCTCTTCATGCCCGAGGAGAGCTTGTAGGGCTCGGCCGCATTGAAATGCACGGCCTTGATCTCCCAGAGCATCTTCGCCACGAGGTCTGCCATGACGGCAGGGTCGGTGAAGGGGGTCTGGATCATGGCTTTCTCCTCATCGGTCGCGTTTCAAGGCCAATAGCAGCAAGCGGCAAGGCTGACCAGAGTGAGGTGATGGAACAATTCGGCGGTCTTTGCCTTTACCGCTGGCCTCCAACCGCAGGACCTTATCCGATGGAAAACATGCTCGTCATCCAGCCCCTCGTCGCCCTCATCGCGGGCATCCTGATCCTCATCATGCCCCGGCTGCTCAACTATGTCGTGGCGATCTACCTGATCATCATCGGCGTGCTTGGCCTCTGGCCTCAGCTCTCGACGCTGACACCCTGATCCAACTGGGGCGAGCTTCGCCGCAAAATGGTCGAAACAGACTGAGGGCCCGCATTGCTGCGAGCCCTCCATCTCCCCACTCCCCAGCCCTGAATATGCTCAGTTTGTCCGGACAGCATCGCAGTTGCGATCGACACGCTGGCGCTGCAGCGGGGTGCCGGCCTCGCAGCTACCGCTCGAGTCTGCTCTCTCCACCGTGACCACGACCGGCTCGACCGCAGGGACCGTCACGACATCAACGGGCTGGCTCGGCTCGATAGGCAGGGTCGGCTCGTCCGGTACGTTTTCGATCGGCGTCGTCGGCTGATCCTTCGGACCCTTGTCATGGTGGTCGTGGCCATGATGACCCTTGCCGTGATGGTCCTTGCCATGGTGGTGACCGTTGCCGGCATGGTGTTCGCCATGTTTGCGGTCTTCGCCATGCGGCTTGTGGCCATGGTGCTTAGCCTCGTCGCGCTCGCCTTCGTCGGTCTCACCGTCGTGATGCTTGCGATCATCGGGCTTGCCGCCAGGATGCTTGTCTTCGGCATGTTCGTCTTCGGTGTGCTTGCCGTCCGGGCGCTTCTCGCCCTTCGGCTGTTCCTTGTCTTCCTTCTTGTCTTCGCGCTTCGGTCCCTTGTCTTCGCGGCTGTCATTGCCGTCCTTGCGCTCTTCGACGCGGGGCTCTTCCTTGCGCGGTTCGTCGTTCTTCTTCTCGGGAGCCGGTGGGTCCTTCCGTTCGTCCGACTTCTCCTCGTCCGACTTGCGCTCATCGGTCTTCACGTCGTCGCGCTTTTCGTCGCCACGATCCTGGCCGGACTTCGACTTGCCGCCCTCTTCCGAAGACTTCTGATCGCCGCCCTTCGGCCCGTTCTCCTGCTTCGTCTCAGACGGCTTGGTCTCAGATTGCTTCGTCTCGGTCTGCTTCGTTTCGGTCTGCTTGGTCTCGGACTGCTTCGGCTCGGGCCGGTCCTGGCTCGGCTGGTCCTTGGCCTTGTCCTGACCCTTATCCTTGCTCTGGCCGTTGTCGTTGTTCTGGCTCTTCTCCTGGCCGGCGCCATTGCCGCCGTTGCGGCCTTCGTCGGACTTGCCCTGACGGTCGCCGGACGACTTCTCCGACGATTTGCCGCCGCTCTTTTCCGAAGACTTCTCAGAGTTCTTTTCAGAGCTCTTTTCAGAGGACTTCTCGGAGGACTTCGAAGAGCCCTTGTCCTGGCCGGAGGTCTCGGAACGCTCGCCGCCTGCGCCACCGCGCTCGTTCGCCTTGCTTTCGCGACCGCCGTCCGCGCCGCCCTGGTCGCCCCGACCCTGGTCGCTGCCGCCCTGATCGCTCTGGCCCTGTTCGCTCTGGCCATGCTCGCTGCCGCCCTGCTCGCTGCCGCCCTGCTCCGCGCCGGAGGCCGATCCTTCGCCGGCATCGCTTTGCTGGCCACCTTCTGCGGCCTGGGCAAACACCACTCCGGCATAACCGGTGGGGATTACCGACAGCGCCGTCGAGGCAAACAACGACGCCAGAAGAAGAACGGCGGCCTTGTTAACGTTTACCACGCCGAGACGTGCGGATTTTTTGGAAGCTTGCTTGGAATTACGCATGACTTGAACCCCACGAGATCCGAGAAAGTGATTTTTCTCTGTGACCCAGTGGTTATCCACAGCATTCTTACTAAGCAATACAGTGTTTTAATGCATTCTAAACCATGGTAAATTTAACCAATTTTCTTTACTTATTTGAATTTAATCAAAATTTAGGGATTAAATACTTGTATTAATCTTTAGCCCGAACGTTGGAACGAGCGTATGCAGGCCGACACGCGCGGTCCTGCGATCACGCGCAGCCTCTACCGCGCGAGCTACATTTGCTACTAGTTTCAGTGACTTAAGAATTAAGGGGCACTCAGGTCGAGCGCCCGCCCCCTCGGGAAAGCTGTCGGTCAGCGACCTCACGAAGGGTGTCCAGCGGCCAGAAAACAGCGGCCACCGTCAGCACAGGAAGCGCGCACAGACCCATGCGGCACCCTTCCCGTCACTCAAGTAGATCGTCGTTGCTTGGAACTTCACCCAAGAATGGGCGCAGGCTTTCTTCAGCCGACATCCCAGTGCAGCGGGAACATCGGATCGAACACCGTGACCGGACCTGCCCCCGTCTCGATCTTCGCCGGAAAGGCAACCGGCTCCTCCCGCCTGACCAGGGTGATCGTTTCCTCATTCGGTGCCAGGCCATACCAGGCGGGGCCATTCAGCGAGGCGAAGGCTTCCAGCCTGTCGAGCGCGT
>JARXAQ010000150.1 GCA_029865825.1 Rhizobium sp. | reverse complement strand
ACGGTGATCGCGACCCGCAATGGCGAAATTCTTGGCGAACGCGCTTATGGCAAGAGCGCGCTGACGGGCTCGACGAACATCAAGTCGGCCTCGAAATGCGTGGTTTCCGCGCTGGTCGGCATCGCCATCGACAAGGGCCTGCTCGCCGGCGTCGACCAGAAGATCGAAACCATCTTGCGCTCTGAATTCCCGCAAAATCCCGATCCGCGCCTGTCGCAGATCACCATCGGCCACCTGCTCTCCATGCGGTCAGGGCTCGATCGCATGTCGGGACCGAATTACGGCCGATGGGTCGCGAGCCGCAACTGGGCGCGCTTTGCGCTCGCCGCCGATTTCGTCGATGCGCCGGGCGGCGGGATGCTCTATTCGACGGCCTCGACACATCTTCTCTCCGTCATCCTCACCAAGGTCTCCGGAAAGCCGACGCTGGCACTCGCCCGGGAGTGGCTCGGACCACTCGACGGTTTCCGCATCGGCGCCTGGGACCGCGATCCGCAGGGATTTTATCTCGGCGGCAACCAGATGGCCATGACGCCGCGCTCGCTGCACGCCTTCGGTGAACTCTATCGGCGCGGCGGCGTCACCGAGAACGGCACGCGCCTGATCTCGGAAGCCTGGATCCGCGAAAGCTGGATCCGCCGTACCAATTCGGTTTTCAACGGCGATGGCTATGGTTACGCCTGGTTTCTCAAGGAGATGGCGGGCGCGCAGGTAAACTACGCCTGGGGTTATGGCGGCCAGATGCTTTACATCACCCCGAGCCTGGGACTCACCGTCGCCATGACCTCCAACGAGGCGGCGCCATCGGCGCGCACCGGTTACCGCGACGAACTGCATGGCCTGATGACGCGCATCATCGAGACCGTCAGGACTTGAGCCGAACAAGCGTTATCCCCATCTGCGATGGACCTTCCTTGCTTCTGCCTATTTGCCAGCGCAGGAACCGGGTCTAGAACGTTCATATCGCATGAAGGACCTTCGCATGCAGTGCTTTGCTCGCCTGAAACCCCTTGCCGTAATCGCCGCCTTGCTGGTGCCTCTGGCACCGCCCGCGCTCGCCCAGGATAAGGTCGTGCCGCAGAGCCAGGTCGATATGCAGCTGTCCTTTGCGCCACTCGTCAAGCAGACGCGGGGCGCGGTGGTCAACGTCTATGCCGAGCGCATGGTTCAGCGCCGCTCCAATCTCTTCGCCGGCGATCCCTTCTTCGAGCAGTTCTTCGGCCAGCGCATGCCGAACCGCACCGAAAAACAGTCCTCGCTCGGCTCGGGCGTAATCGTCGAGGCAAACGGCACGGTCGTCACCAACAACCATGTCATCGACGGTGCCGACGACATCAAGGTGGCGCTCGCCGATGGCCGCGAATATCCGGTTAAGGTGGTGTTGAAGGACGATCGCCTCGATCTCGCCGTCTTGAAATTCGAAGCACCGGCCGCCATGCCGACGCTGCCGATCGGCAATTCCGATATCACCTAAGTCGGCGATCTCGTGCTCGCGATCGGCAATCCCTTCGGCGTCGGCCAGACGGTGACTTCGGGCATCGTCTCGGCGCTCGCCCGCAACCAGGTGACGGAAGGCGATTTCGGCTTCTTCATCCAGACCGATGCCGCGATCAATCCCGGCAATTCCGGCGGCGCGCTGGTCAATACCCAGGGTGAGCTGATCGGCATCAACACCGCGATTTTTTCGCGCGGCGGCGGCTCCAATGGCGTCGGCTTTGCTATCCCTGCCAACCTCGTCCGCGTTTTCCTCGATGCCGCCGATCGCGGCGATGCGAGCTTCGAGCGTCCTTATGTCGGCGCGAGCTTCGAGCCGGTGACATCAGATGTGGCCGAAGCGCTCGGCCTTGAAACCGTACGCGGTGCGCTGGTCGTGCGGATCGCCGAGGAGGGTCCTGCGGCCAAGGCGGGCCTGAAGCCCGGCCAGGTCGTCACTGCCGTCAACGGCATCCCGGTCGAGCATCCAGACGCGCTCGGTTATCGCCTGACCACGGCGGGTCTGGGCAAGACCGCCGAACTGTCGGTCAAGGAGGATGGCAAGGAGAAGACGATCGCGCTGACGCTGGCGGCAGCCCCGGAAACGCGGCCGCGCGACATTCAGCTGATCGAGGGCCGCAGCCCCTTCGCCGGCATTCGCGCTGGCAACCTTTCGCCGCGCCTCGCCTATGAGCTGAAGATGGCCTCTGAAGTGACGGGTGTCGCTGTTATCGACGTGGTCCGCGGTTCGCCCGCCGCCCGCCTCGGTTTCCAGCCGCGCGACATCGTCGTCGCCGTCAATGGCGAGGACATCGCTTCGGTCGACGACCTGCAGAAAATTGCCGAAAGCGACCCCGGCTTCTGGCGGGTCGAGCTGGAACGCGACGGCCAGCGCATCCGGCAGATTTTTCGATGAGTGATCTTTTCGCGCCGCAGATGTCGAAAGAAATGGCCGAGCGCCGTCCGCTCGCCGATCGTCTGCGGCCGAAGAACCTGGCCGAAGTTACGGGCCAGGAGCACCTGACCGGCGAGGACGGCGTGCTCGCCCGGATGATCGCGGCGGGTTCGCTCGGCTCGATGATCTTCTGGGGCCCGCCCGGGACCGGCAAGACCACCGTCGCCCGGCTCTTGTCGGGCGAAGCGGGTCTCGCCTTCGAACAGATTTCGGCGATCTTTTCCGGCGTGGCGGATCTGAAAAAGGTCTTCGAAAGCGCCCGCCTGCGCCGCATGGAGGGCCGCCAGACCCTGCTTTTCGTCGACGAGATTCATCGTTTCAACCGCGCCCAGCAGGACAGTTTCCTGCCGGTCATGGAGGACGGCACGGTCATCTTGGTTGGCGCCACGACCGAGAATCCAAGCTTCGAGCTGAACGCCGCTCTCTTGTCGAGGGCGCGGGTGCTCACCTTCAAGAGCCATGACGCCGCGAGCATTGAAACGCTGCTGAAGCGCGCCGAGGAAACGGAGGGCAAACCGCTGCCGCTCGATGCCGACGCCCGTGCCAGCCTCATTCGCATGGCGGACGGCGATGGCCGTGCCTCGCTCACCTTGGCCGAGGAAGTCTGGCGCGCCGCCCGTCCGGGCGAGGTCTTCGACACCGAGGGCCTGGGCAAGATCGTCCAGCGCCGGGCGCCCGTCTACGACAAGGGTCAGGACGGCCACTACAATCTGATTTCGGCCCTCCATAAGGCCGTACGCGGCTCCGATCCGGATGCCGCCCTCTACTATCTCTGCCGCATGTTCGATGCCGGCGAGGATCCGCTTTATCTCGGCCGCCGGCTGGTGCGCATGGCGGTCGAGGATATCGGTCTGGCCGACCCCCAGGCGCTCGTCGTCTGCAACGCCGCCAAGGACGCCTATGATTATCTCGGTTCGCCGGAGGGGGAACTGGCACTGGCGCAGGCTTGCGTCTATCTCGCCACCGCGCCGAAATCGAACGGCGTGTATGTCGCCTACAAGGCGGCGATGCGGGCGGCCAAAGAACACGGCTCGCTGCTGCCGCCCAAGCACATCCTCAATGCCCCGACCAAGCTGATGAAGGGCGAGGGTTACGGCGACGGCTATCGCTATGACCACGACGAGCCGGATGCCTTTTCCGGCCAGGACTATTTCCCCGAAAAAATGGGCCGGAAAACCTTCTACGACCCGCCGGAGCGCGGCTTCGAGCGGGAGATCAAGAAGCGTCTCGACTGGTGGGCGAAACTGCGGCGCGAGCGCAATGGCAGCTGAAAAGGCGCCTGTAGAATTTGTATATCGTCATATGCGTTTAAGTTCATTTTAAGTCGCCTGCTCTAGGGTTTCCCGGAAAGAGAGCAGGGACTTCGGAATGCCTCAGCGATATGGCTTGATACAGCATCCGGCGGGCTCCGCGCGCCAGACCTTCGGTTTGCCGGCTCTGGTCGCGATGTTTTCCGCCATCCTGATCACCCTGTCGGCCCTGTCTTTGTTCTTCGTCGGCGGCGTCGCGTCCGAGGCGGCCGACACGATCGCGATCGAAAAGCAGAACGTCCTCTTTGAAAACGCCATTCGTGACCGTCAAAACCTGATGGCCCGTGATCAGTTGGGACTGGCGCGCTGGGACCGCTCGGTCGAGCATGTCTCCCTCAACTTCAGCCGGCATTTCATCGAAAACGAGCTGGTTTCGTCGCTCTGGCACGATTTCGGCCATGACCGCAGCTTCCTGGTCGGGCCGGGAGGCCGGATCCTGATGGCGGCCCTGCAGGGTGAAACGGATTTCACCCAGCGCAATCTCGATCCGCAGGTCAGCTTGGGCGCGCTTGTTGAGCTCGCCCTCGTCCGTCACAACACCAACCGGCTCAAGATCGACGGCGGCTTCAGCCAGCGTCAGGTCAAGGCGAGCCATGTCGAGGAAATCGCGGCCTACGGCTTCGTCGAGATCGATGGCAGCACGATGATCGCCAGCGCCATGGCGATCGTGCCGGATGACGGTGCGGTCGCGCTGCCGGACGGTCCTCCCGTCATCCTTGTCTCGGCGCGCCCGATCGACGCGAGCTTCATCGACGATATCAATGCCCAGCTGAAGTTGTCGGGCCTCGTCTACAGCCAGAACCCCAACGGGCTGGTGCCCGCCATCGACGTGCAGGCGCAGACGCTCGGCAGTTTTTCCTGGGAGATCTACCGGCCGGGCCACGAGATCTGGGTCGTGGTGGTGCCGGTCGTGGTGGTCCTGTGCGGCCTGCTGCTCGCAGCGACGCTGGTGCTGGGCCGTTACATCGGCCGGCTGTCGCTGCGTCTGGAAACGAGCGAACGGCGCAACCGCGAGCTTGCCCTGCGCGACACGCTGTCGGGCCTCGCCAATCGCCTCTGTTTCGACCAGGCGCTCACCAATGCGTCGGAACGGCTCGCCCATGCGCCCTTTGCCGTCATCGCGAGCGATCTCGACCGCTTCAAGGCGGTCAACGACATCCATGGCCATGGTGCCGGCGACGAGGTCATCCGCGTGGTGGCGGAGCGCCTGCGGCATGCGGTCGGCGAGCACGGCCTGGTCGGGCGCATGGGCGGCGACGAATTCGTCATCCTGGTTTCGGCCTTCCGCGACCGGGCCCGCCTGTCGATGCTCGCCCAGACGATCATTGCCTCAATCGCCCGGCCGATCATGCTGCCGAGCGGCGCGCTCGTCGATGTCGGCATCAGCCTCGGCATCGCGGTGGCGCCGGAGCACGGCCTGTCCGGCCACCAGATCATGGCGCGCGCCGACCGGGCGCTTTATGCCTCGAAGGATGGCGGCCGGGGGCGCGCGGTCTTCGCCGAGGATCTGCCGAATGCCGATGGTGCCGCCGATGGCGCGGCGGTGAATGCCGCCTGAGAAGGCGATGCTGTGTCCTGAACCCATGTTGCGCCTGGCGCTGCAAGGCGCGGCGCCTGCAGCGATGGATCTGGTTGACGCGGCTTTGCCGCCTCGGACCGTTGATGGTGTGAACGTGGCGGTAGGTGAGCCACGTCGTCAGGGC
>JARXAQ010000127.1 GCA_029865825.1 Rhizobium sp. | reverse complement strand
AGGCCCGTCGTTCGTTCCAGTTCTCCAAGCGTTAATCGCTGGATTACCAGAAACGGAAATCAAGGCGGGGCTTCGGCTCCGCCTTTTTTTTATCCACCGAGGTCTCTGGCCCCCGCATTCAAAAGCACGACACGCGTTGATAAGAAGCGTGACCCATCCAAGTTCCCCATCCCATTTGCAGTCGGAGTGACGTTCGCATGGCCAGCAAGACGATCGACAATGCCTTTACGGCGAAGAACCTTCGCAGTGCTGCGACCGACCCGACCTATGCCGGCGTGCTCTCGTTCATGCGCCGCAGATATTCCAAGGTGCTCGAAGACGTCGATGCCGTTGTGCTGGGCATTCCCTTCGACGCCGCCGTGTCCAATCGTCCCGGCGCCCGATTCGGGCCGCAGGCGATCCGGCGCGCCTCGGCGATTTTCGACAACGATCCCCAATATCCATTCGCACGCGACCTTTTCGAGCAGATGGCGGTGATCGACTATGGTGACGTGCTGCTCGACTACGGCAACCACCAGGAAACGCCCGCCAGAACCGAAGCTCAGGCCGCTGAAATCATTGCGTCGGGTGCCTATCTGCTCGGGCTCGGCGGCGATCATTTCGTTACCTGGCCGCTTCTGAAGGCGCATGCCGCCCAGCATGGACCATTGGCCCTGGTGCATTTCGATGCACACCAGGACACCTGGGACGACGATGGCCAGCGGATCGACCATGGCTCCTTCGTCTGCCGGGCCGTGCGCGAGGGCGTGATCGATCCGACCGCCTCCATCCAGATCGGCATCCGCACCGAGGCGCCTGAAGACTTCGGCATCCGGATCATCCCTGGCTACGCGGTCGAGGACATGAATGCGCAGCAGATCGCCGACCAGATCCTCGCTCATACCGGCAATCGCCCCTGCTACCTGACCTTCGACATCGACTGCCTCGATCCCGCCTTTGCGCCGGGCACCGGCACCCCGGTCGCAGGGGGCCCCTCCTCGGCGAAGATGCTGTCTGTTCTTCGCAAGCTCGGTCCCCTCGACATCCGAGGCTCCGACATCGTGGAAGTGGCGCCGGCCTACGACCATGCCGATATCACTGCCATTGCCGGTGCAACAGTGGCGATGTATATGCTGGGTCTTCGGGCCGAGCGGCTGGCGGCTTCCCGTTAACAAACTGAATCATATGGCGGATAAAGTGAATCCGCCTGATATCGTAACCTTCTGAATTTGTGGATTAAGACATGAGCGCGAAAATCTTCATCGATGGCGAACACGGAACCACGGGGCTGCAGATCCGCACCCGCATGGCCGGCCGCCGCGACGTCGAGCTCCTGTCGATCCCGGAAGCCGAGCGGCGCAACGCCGCGATGCGCGAGGACCTGCTCAATAGCGCCGACGTCGCGATCCTCTGCCTGCCGGACGATGCCTCCCGCGATGCCGTCGCGATGCTGTCTGGCAACAACAAGGTTCGGATTATCGACACCTCGACCGCTCATCGCGTGGCAGAGGACTGGGCCTATGGCTTTGCCGAACTGGACAAGGAACAGGGCGCCAAGATCAAGGCCGCACGCCATGTCGCCAATCCCGGTTGCTATCCGACCGGCGCCATCGGCCTGATCCGCCCGCTGCGGGACGCCGGCATCCTGCCGGACGGCTATCCGGTCAGCGTCAATGCGGTGTCCGGCTATACCGGTGGCGGCAAGCAGCTGATCGCGCAGATGGAAGATGCTGCTCATCCCGAGCACCTGGCCGCCAACAATTTCCTTTACGGCCTCACCCTCAAGCACAAGCATGTGCCGGAGATGAAGATCCACGGTCGATTGGGCCGGTCACCCCTCTTCTCCCCTTCCGTCGGCCGCTTCGCTCAGGGCATGATCGTACAGGTACCACTATTCCTTGACGATCTGGCCTCGGGCACAACTATCGAAGGCATTCATGCAGCGCTCGTTGCGCATTATGCAGGTCAGGACATCGTCACTGTCGTGCCGCTTGCCGAAAGCGCCAAGCTGCCGCGAGTCGATGCAGAGGAGCTGGTCGGGCAGGATACGATGAAGCTCTATGTCTTCGGTACCGAGGGCGCCAGCCATGTCAATCTCGTCGCCACGCTCGACAATCTGGGCAAGGGCGCCTCGGGCGCTGCCGTGCAGAACATGGACCTGATGCTGTCGGCCTAGTCGGCACGTCAACCGAAAGGACTTGGACATGATCGATCACATTGGCCTTTCAGTTGCCGACTATCTGATGTCGAAGGCCTTCTATGATGCGGTGATGCCAACCCTGGGTGCTGCCTGCGCCATGGTGGTCACGCCGGAGGAAACCGGCGGGACCTATGAGGGCGCCGGCTACGGCGTCAACGGCAAGCCAAGCCTGTGGATCGGTACCGGCGGGCGCACTCAAGGTTCAGTGCATGTCGCTTTCGTTGCCGATAGCCGAACGGCTGTCGATGCGTTTTACGCAGCAGCCATGGCTGCTGGCGCCAGGGATAACGGCCCGCCAGGCATCCGCACCGATTACCATCCGGGCTACTACGCCGCCTTCGTGCTCGATCCCGACGGGCACAATATCGAAGCCGTCTGCCAAAAGCCGGCGTGACGCATCAAGGCTCAGGCTGCCGCTTCGGCAAACTCAGTCGCGGACTTCCATAGCCACCGGCCGCGCACGCTCCCCGTAGAAGCCACGCAGATGAGCGACCGCGAAGGCGAGCACGACCAGCGCCATGCCCTGATGCGTGAGGCCGGCATGCAGCGGCACCTGGGTGACGAGCGTGACGATACCGATCACCGCCTGCATGCAGACCAGAGCGAATATCAGCACGCTGCGGCGAGCATGGGTCGATTGGGGTGCTGCCCGCAGACACTGGGCCATGTGCAACAGGGTCGTGGCAAACAGGACATAGGCGCCGATTCGGTGGACGTACTGCACGGTCTTCGGGTTTTCGAAGAGGTTGATCCAGGCCGGCGACTGGACGAACAGTCCTTGAGGCACGACAGCGCCGTCCATCAGCGGCCAGGTGTTGAAACTGTATCCCGCGTCGAGACCCGCGACGAGCGCGCCGAGATAGATCTGAAAGAAGGTCATCGCGAGGAGGATGCCGGCGAGCATCCGGGCCTTGGGCGACGGTGATGCGTCGTCGCTGTGTGGGGCGAGGCTGCGCATGATCCAGACACAGCTGGCGAAGATGAAGCAGGCCATCATCAGGTGCGTTGCCAGCCGATACTGGCTCACGTCGACCCGCTCACTGAGGCCCGAGGACACCATCCACCAACCGATGAAACCCTGCAGGCCGCCGAGTGCAAGTACGCCGACCAGCGGCATCTTCAACGCTGGCTCGACGCGCCCCCTCACCCAAAAATAGAGGAGCGGCAAGGCGAAGATCACGCCGATCATCCGGGCGAGCAGCCGGTGCGCCCATTCCCACCAGAAAATGAACTTGAATTCGTCGAGGCTCATGCCCTTGTTGATCTGCTGATATTCCGGGATCTGCCGATAGAGTTCCAGTTCCTGCTCCCATTCCGCGACGCTCAGCGGCGGAATGACGCCATGGATCGGCTTCCACTGCGTGATCGACAGGCCGGAATCCGTCAACCGGGTCGCGCCGCCGACCAGCACCAGACAGAACAGCGTGAAGATGACGACGCCCAGCCAGACACGGATGGCACGCCTGTCGGCATCGACTTTTGCAATCTGGGTGCGGATTTGGGTTTCGGTTCCAATCGTCGCAGCTGTCATTCGGCAATCCTTCTTTTCGCCCGTTGATTTGCATCACTCCAGTGTGCAAAACAAGCCCGCCGGTTTGCGGCAAGCGGTCGCGTTTAAAGTCGACGGACCGTCCAGAACGAGAGGCATGTCATGCGGCCCACATTGCGCTCCTTCATCGGAACGATCGCCATCATCGTCATCGTGCTCCTCTATGCGCTGCTGGCGACGACCATTGCTTCGGCCACGCTGGCGACGGCGCCCTGGTGGGCGCATCTGGCCTACTTCGTGCTCACGGGCCTGCTGTGGATCGTGCCTGCGATGCTGATCATCAAGTGGATGGCGGGTCCCGCGCGTAAGTGAACGACGGCTGCCTTTACCGGGCATTTACCGCGTTACCGATCGATTGCCATTAAAACTGTCTCGATAACCGTTTATTGCGGGAACGGCGGCTAGTTTGCCGCACGCGACGGCGAACGGACGGGAGACCCGCATGCGGGAACTGACATCGCAGACCATGACAGTGTTCGCGGGGCGGATGGCGGGCGATTCCGTCGCCCCGCCCGCCCGCATGATCAACGGTGGCCTGCCGCTCGCCGGTCAGGATCGCGGCCTCGTTCTGATCGTGCATCCCGATATGCGCTCTGCCGAAGCGGCCTGGCGGGCCTTGGAAGCCGATCCTTGGAATTCGATGCATCAGGCTTTCGACTGGTGTTGCGCCTGGGTCAAAACCCACGGGCACCCGATCGCCATTGTGGAAGGCCGGCTGGACGGTGCGCTCGCCTTCTTGCTGCCGCTCGAAATCGAAAGCCGCGCGATGGTGCGCACCGCGCAGTTCATCGGCAGCCCATTTACCAATTTCAACAGCGGCCTGTTCTCGGCCGAGTTTCGCCAAAAAGCGGGACAGGTCTCTGCTGCCGAGATTGCGGATGGCCTCGCGCGCGCCCTTGCCGGCCGGGCCGACCTGATCCGGCTTACCCACATACCGCTTTCGTGGCGTGGGGAGAATCATCCATTCGCCGGCCTGCCGAGCATGCGCAATCCGAACCCGGCCTTCCAGTTGGAACTCGGCGCAGACATGGATGCGACGATCGCGCCGCTCAATGCCAAAAGTCGACGCAAGAAATACCGGTCGCAAGTCCGCAAACTGGAGGCCGTCGGCGGGTTCGACCACGTCCGCGCGACCAGCCCTGCGGAAAAGAGTGATCTGCTTACCTCCTTCTTCCGCCAGAAGGCCGCCCGCTTCGATGCGCAGGGTCTGCCCAACGTGTTCAAGGCTGCAGAAACGCAGGCCTTCTTCCATCTGGTTCTGGAGATGGATCGAGGTGGCACGGACGTGCCCCTCGAGTTGCATGCGCTGCGCCTCAAAGGCGAATATGCCGGCAAGATTGCAGCTATCGCGGGACTGTCGCGCAAAGGCGATCATGTCATCTGCCAGTTTGGCTCGATCGATGACACGCTGATGCCCGAGGCAAGTCCCGGCGAACTCCTGTTCTGGCTGATGATCGAGCGCGCCGCCCTGACCGGCGCCGGCCTGTTCGACTTCGGCATCGGAGACCAGGATTACAAGCGCCGCTGGTGTCGCAACGAGACCCTGCATCACGACCTGATCGTGTCCATCACGACGCGCGGCCGGTTGGCCGAGCAGATCCTGAAAGGCCTGACGCGGGTCAAGTCCGCGGTCAAGACCAATGCCAGGCTCTACGCTCTCATCCAGCGAGTCCGGGCCTCGGGTACCAAGGGTGTTGGCCCTGCCCCAGGCCAGTCTGCCGCCGGCGACGGCGACTGAACGGGATCGATGATCCCAATGACCGCGCTCAGGCCGCCCGGCGGCGCGGGCCATCGGCTTGCGGGCGAACAGACATCAGCACGAGATCGTCATAACCGACTTCCTGGAAGGCCTGCATGATGTCAGCGAGCTCTTGGGCATCCGGCTCCGGCGCGGACAGGATGATTTCGTGCGTGCCGTTGCGGCTGAGGCGGGCGAGACCTTCGGCATGGGCCGGGCCGCATTCGACGATGACAAGATCATAGGCATCCGCCAGCGCGTCGACGATCATCGACAACCGGTCGGCACCGCGCATGGCCTGGCGCACGTCGGCATTGCCCTGCGGGATGATATCGGCCGACGTATCCCTGTCGGGATGGATACAATCAGCAAAAGCGGCTTCGCCGGTCAGCAGATCGGTGATGCCCGGCAGATCAGCGCGAGCCGTCATCAGATGTGTCGGGCAGGCAGAGCCCGTCATATCGATCAGCACGACGCGCCGGCCACGGCCGGCAAGCTCACGTGCCAGGGTTACGGTCCCGGCCGAGCCATCGTCGCCCGAAGGCGAAATGGCGAAGGCGGCACGGGTGCCCTGCTCCAGCAGATAATCGGCGACCGACTGTGCTGAAAACTCGTCCTGCTCCTCCGGTGCCACGCTCCCATCGGCCAGCGTCTCGGTTTCGCTCTCCTCTTCGGCGTGCACGTCGACCGCCGTTTCCGGCTCCTCGGCCTCAATCGGCAGATCGAGCAGACTTGCAGGCTTCGCATCCGTCGACACGATCGCCGGTGCGAGCACCGCGGCCGGTGCGACATCGTCGGCGAGATCAGAGGCAGCACCTTGGGTATGGCCGTCATCGGCCAGCAGGTCGTCATACCGGTCGTCGTCGCGGGTAGAGGAACTCGATGCCGGGCGCAGGGCGCGGCCGCTGAACAGTTCCATCAGCATGACGACAACGCAGGCGAAGATGAAAGTCGCGAGTGCCGCGACAATCGTCATCGGCAGAACCTTGGGGAAGCTCGGTTCCTGCGGCGGCACGGCGCGTGATATCACCCGCGCATCGGCAGGACTGGACCCCTTTTCGAGACGCGAAGAGGCTTCGCGGTAGCGGGCGAGATAGGTCTCCAAGAGCTGGCGCTGGGCTGTCGCCTCCCGCTCGAGCGACTTCAGGCCCACTTCGTCTTCGCCGGCGCGTGCAGTGTCTGCCTTCACGCTGTTCATCTGGGCGATCAGCTGCGTCTCGCGTTCGCGCGCAACGGCGGCTTCGTTTTCAAGGCCGGCGGCGACCTTGAGGGCTTCGGCTCGGATCTGCTCGCGCAGCCCGGCAAGCTGGGCGCGCAGCGACTTCATCTGCGGGTGACCGTCGAGCAGCGTGGTCGAAAGATCCGATATCTGCGCCTGAACCTGGGATTCTGCGGTCCGCAGACGCTGGACGGATTCCGATCGGGTAATGGCATCCAGCGTATCGGTCGGCTTGCCGGCCTGGATCGTCGCTTTCAGGTTTTCGGCTGTCGCTTCTGCATTGGCCCGCTCACCGCGAACCCGGGCGAGTTCGGTCGAGATGTCCGACAATTGTTTGCTGCTGAAGGACTGGTCGGAACCGAGCGACATCAAGCCGGCCGAGGAGCGATATTCCGCGACCTTCTGCTCCGCGTCGCGGACCTTTTCACGCAGATTGGCGATCTCGGTTTCCAGCCAGCGGACGGCATCCGAATTGCTGTCGAGCTTGGCGCCGCTCTGCAGCGCCCGATAGACGTCCGCCATCGCGTTGGGCACCGCGGCGGCCAGTTGCGGATCTTTCGAGGCAAACTCGATGCCGATCACGCGGGACTTCTCAACCTGGTAGACGGAAAGCTTCTCCTTGAAAGCCTTCAGCACCCGTTCTTCCGGTGCCAGTTCGAGCGGATTTTTGCTCAGCCCGAAGAGAACGAGGAAATCCGTAAGCGCAGACGGGCTCGATTCCGGATCGAATTCGGCGCGTTCATGCAGCTTGAGATCACGCGCCACCTGCTTCATCAGATCGACGGACTGCAGCAACTGGACCTGGCTTGCCACATTCAATTCGTCGGGCATCGGCTCGACGGTTGCGACATTCGGGCCTGAGGCCGAGAAGCTCGGCTCGCGCGGCTCGATCAGCAGCATCGCGTTGCTCTGGTAGGTGGGCGCTATGGAATGGGCACCCACGAAGGCGAGTACGCCGACGAGAGCCGTCGTCCCAAGGATCGTCCCCTTCCGCTGCCACACGGCGCGGAAGAACTGCGCGAGGTCGATATCGACGTCCTGCTGATCACGGTCCAAACTCGGCATCACACACTCCCGGGGCTTAATCCGCGCAAGCGTAAAGGATCATGGTAACTCAAGAGTTAATTGTCGCGCCTGCAACCGGAAGTCTCCTTCACCCTCCGGAAGATGTCGAATAGCGGCATGCCGCGTTTACCGGGCATTAACCCTAACTGTTCGATAACGGACCAACGAAACGAGTTTAATCGGGAGCGCGACTGCGCATGGCCATGGTGGGGAAACACGCGATACTTCTGATCGCAGGCGCATTTCTATCCGCCAGTCTGGCCGGATGCGCCGGTTATCGCCCGGCCCCGAAAGTCTTTCACGAAGCGACCATCCAGCCCTATCGCCTCGACAGCGGTGATCGCCTGCGCGTCACCGTTTTCGAACAGGCGAGCCTGACCAATACCTATACAGTGGATCAGGCCGGCTATATCGCCTTCCCGCTGGTCGGCCAGATTGCGGCGCGTGGCGCGACGCTCACCCAGCTCGAGGGCGTGCTCGCCCAGAAGCTCAAGCAGGGCTATCTGCGCGATCCGGACGTGACGATCGAGATCGATCGATATCGCTCGATCTTCGTGATGGGCGAAGTCGGCCAACCGGGCCAGTATGCCTATGTGCCGGGCATGACCATTCTCAATGCGATCGCCGTCTCGGGAGGCTTCAACGGCCGCTCCAACCAACGGGACGTCGATGTGACGCGCAAGATCAATGGCCAGATCATCACCGGCCGTGTGCCGATCACCGATCCGATCCTCGCGGGCGACACGGTCTATGTGCGCGAACGGCTTTTCTGATCGATGTCAGACAAACGGCCATTGCGCATCGTCCATTGTTTTCGATCTCCGGTGGGTGGAATCTTCCGCCATGTCCGCGATCTTGCCGAACATCATAGCCGGGCCGGCCATCAGGTCGGGATCGTCTGCGACAGCTCGACCGGTAGCGAACATGAAGACAAGCTCTTCGCGCAGATCATGCCCTATCTCTCGCTCGGCCTGGAGCGGCTGCCGATCCGCCGTTCCGTAGGTCTCGCCGATCTGGCGGCGCTGAAACACAGTTACAATCATATCAAAGCATTGCAGCCTGACATCTTGCACGGACACGGCGCCAAGGGCGGTGTGGTCGCGCGGGTCATCGGCTCGATCCTGCGGGTTCAAAGGTATAGCGTTGCCCGCCTCTATTCCCCGCATGGTGGAAGCCTGCACTTTCGCCCGCGCACGTTGTCGGGGGAAACCGTGTTCATGGCGGAGCGTATCCTGGAGCGCGCCACCGAGGCGATCTCCTTCGTCTGCGACTACGAACGCGCGACCTATGAAGCCAAGGTCGGCCGCCCGCATTGCGACGCCGCGCGGATCTACAACGGCATCAGCGACCGCGATTTTGGCGCGGTGCCCGTCTCCGCCGGGAGTGCGGATTTTGTTTATATCGGCATGCTCCGCGACATGAAGGGGCCGGACGTGTTCATTAAGGCATTCGCCGAAGTGGAAAGGCGCCTTGGGCGCCCGCTCAGCGGCCGGATTATCGGTGACGGCCCCGACGAGCAGAAATACCGGCGCATGCTGGAGCAGATGGGGCTTGCTGGCCGAATAACCATGGCACCCGCGATGCCGGTCCGCGAAGCCTTCGCTCTGTCGGACATCGTCGTGATCCCGTCACGGGCCGAGGCCATGCCCTATATTGTGCTTGAGGCACTGGCAGCCGAAAAAACGGTCATCGCCTCCCGGGTCGGCGGCATTCCGGAGATCCTCGGGTCAAACAGCGCGGCCCTCGTCGAGCCGGGCAATCCGGACGCACTGGCTACCGTCATGGTCACGGCACTGACCTCCCCCGACTGGGCCCGGCAGACCATGCCGGCGCGGGACGACTTTCAGGCCCGCTTCTCTGCCTCCGTCATGGCGGGGCAAGTCGAGGATCTATACTACCGGCACCTCCTGAAGTCCTGAAACGCGCATCACCTGTGCCCCAATGATACGGTTACACGCCAAATAAGGGGGAGCGCTAAAGCGTTTCTTAGGACCTTGCCGTTAATCCTTGGCCACCCATGTGCGAGGGATCCCGATGAACAAGGTCGACAAACCGGACGCTTTCGATCTCGAGGCGCTTCGCCGCAAGCAGCCGGCATTGAATGCCGACGGTTCTGCCATGCCCCCGGGCAGTGAACCCAAAGCCGAAGTCAGCGCATTGGCACGCCAGATCGCTGGCCAGTATGCCATCGCCAATTATTCGCCGTCGATCATCATCGGCCAATTGCGCTTCCTGGAATTCTTCAGCCTCTTTGCCATTTCGCTCGCGGCCAATTTTATCATGGCCCTTGAGCCTGGCGCACATTTCCTCGGCAGTGCTGTGAGCGGCGCGGGCGGTGCGCTGCTTGCCATCACGCTGATGCAGGCGAGCGATTGTTATCATGTGTCGATCCTGCGCACACCGATGCGTTCGATCGCCCGTGTCCTCCTCAGCTGGACCGTCGCAGTTGCGCTGGCTTCGCTCGCGACACTTCTCTTCGGCGATTTCGACGTAAAATACCCGAGCACCCTGGCCGTCTGGTTCGCCGTGGGCGGCGCCTTTCTCGTCATCGAACGCAATCTGATCGGTTTTGCCATTCGGCGCTGGGGCCGCAATGGCGTCATGGAACGACGTGCGATCATTGTCGGCGGCGGCAAGCCGGCCAAGGACCTGATCCGGGCACTCGAACAACAGCCGGAAAACGATATTCGGATCTGCGGCATCTTCGACGACCGCAATTCGCAACGCTCGCCGGACGTTGTCGCCGGTTATCCGAAGCTCGGCACGGTGGCGGAGCTGGTCGAATTCGCCCGGCTGGCCCATATCGACATGCTGATCATTTCGCTGCCGCTCAGCGCCGAAGCGCGGATCATGGAACTGCTGCGCATGTTGTGGGTGCTGCCGGTCGACGTGCGGCTGGCTGCCCATTCTAATAACCTGCGCTTCCGGCCGCGCGCTTATTCGCATGTCGGCGCAGTCCCGCTGCTCGACATCCTGGACAAGCCGATCCGCGACTGGGACTCGGTCGCCAAGCGTGCCTTCGACATCGTGTTCAGCGTGCTGGCGCTGGTGCTGCTCTGGCCGGTCTTCATTGGCGCGGCGATCGCGGTCAAGACGACCTCGAAAGGGCCGATTTTCTTCAGACAGAAGCGGCATGGCTTCAACAACGAAGAGATCAACGTCCTGAAGTTTCGCTCGATGTATACCGAGATGAGTGACCCGACCGCGAAGAATGCCGTCACCAGGGGTGATCCGCGCGTGACCCGGGTCGGACGGTTCATCCGCAAGACGTCGATCGACGAGTTGCCGCAGATCTTCAACGTGCTGCGCGGTGACCTCTCTCTCGTTGGTCCACGCCCGCATGCCGTCCTCGGCCAGACCCGTGACAAGAGCTACGGCGAAATCGTCGAGGGTTACTTCGCCCGCCACCGGGTCAAGCCGGGCGTCACCGGCTGGGCCCAGATCAACGGCTGGCGCGGCGAGATCGATACGGATGAAAAGATCAAGTTCCGCACCGCGTTCGATCTCTACTATATCGAAAACTGGTCGCTGCTGTTCGACCTGAAGATCCTGTTCCTGACGCCGATCAAGCTGCTGAACACGGAAAACGCCTATTGAGCGCGCCCGCCAGCCACGCCCCTGCCCTTCCCCGGATGCAGGTCGCCGCCCTGCAGATGGTGGTTTCGTGGGTGCTCGGCTTCGGCGTGGTCCTCTCAGGCTTCGTCATTTCCGAGCCCGCCCCTTATGAGGTGCTGATGGTCGGCCAGGTGGCGCTGTGGTTCCTGTTCGGCCTGCGCATCTCCCGCACCGTCGCACCGCTGCTCGCCCTGCTGCTCGCCTTCAACATCGGCGGCATGCTGGCACTCACCGTGATGAACGAGATCCTGACCGAGCAGTTCCTCTATGTCGCCGTCTCCATCTTCCTGGCTTTGACCTCTGTCTTTTATGCCGCCGTGATCGAAGATCGGCACCAGCGCCTGGTGCTGATTTTTCGCGCCTGGGTGGTCGCCGCCATCCTGACCGGCATGCTGGGCATTCTCGGCTATTTCCACGCCTTTCCCGGCTCTGAAGTCTTCACCCGCTACGACCGCGCCATGGGCGCCTTCCAAGATCCGAATGTCTTTGGCCCCTTTCTCGTCGCGCCGATGCTCTATCTGCTCTACGGCCTCCTGAAGGGCAGTCTCGCCGAGGCGCCGCTGCGGATCATCGGCCTCCTGATCATCGCGCTTGCCGTTCTGCTGTCCTTCTCACGCGCCGCCTGGGGCCTCTTTCTCTTCGCCGCGGTCGCGCTCGTCTTCATCATGCTGCTGAAAGAGCGCAGCAACGCATTCCGGCTGAAGATCCTGATGCTGTCGATCGCCGCTGTGGCTGTGATGGTGGTGGCCCTCGTCGCCGCGCTGCAGTTCGAAAAGGTGCGCGACCTGTTCGAGGCCCGCACCCAGCTGGTGCAGGACTATGACGGCGGCCATCTCGGCCGTTTCGAGCGCCATCGGCTCGGCTTCCAGATGGCAATGGAGCGTCCGCTCGGCATCGGGCCGATGATGTTCGGCAAGATCTTTCCAGAGGACGAGCACAATATCTGGCTGAAATCGTTGATGACCTACGGCTGGATCGGATTCGTTTCATACATAACGCTAATTGCCTGGACGTTCTGCATGGGCTTCCGCTACCTGTTGCGGGATCGCCCATGGCAACCCTATCTGATGATCGCCTGGATCGTGCTGGTCGGGCACATGCTGATCGGCAATGTCATCGACACGGATCACTGGCGGCATTTCTATCTGGTGCTCGGCATCGTCTGGGGATGTCTTGCGCTCGAACATCACCATCAGAGGCAGGTTCGCCACCGCGCCGGTACAACGCTCACGCCGCAGCCTCCGGTCGCCTTGCGCGCCTGAATCCATCCGTGAGGGCTCGCAGAAGCGACCTCTTGAACCATCAGCCCTCTGCGCCATATGACTTCTTATGATTATGCCCGCACAGATCCGCGCCGCTCGTGCCATGCTCGACCTCTCGATCGAACGGCTTTCCCGCGAAAGCGGCATCGCCGCTCTGGTGATACTGGGCATTGAGTCCGGAAGCGGCTATGACGCGACACCCGCCGACCACACGGCCCTCCGCCATGCGCTGGAACGATTAGGCGTTGTCTTTCTCGACTCGGGTGAAGGCGGTCCGGGAGGCGCGGGTCTGCGGCTCGCCGCTGCCGATCATCAAGAAGGCATGCGGCCGGAAGAGCTCAACTCGACCAACAATGATTGACTGTTTCTGATAACTCGTTGGAACAATATCCTGCTTCATGGCTTACCTGCCTGACCAACCAGACAGGAGAATTTCATGAACCGGAACAACGGCCTCTACTTGATCATCGGGGCGCTCGTCGTCGCCGTCATCGGCCTGGGCATCTATGTGTATCAGGAGGAGAGCAAGCCGAGTGGCGTGGAACTCCGCATTGGTGAAGGCGGTGTTTCCGTCGAGGAAAACTGATCGCCACCCGCCTCAGGCGGGCCGCACGAAATTTTGGTAGAACTGTCTGGGGGCGCTGTTGGCGCCCTCAAGCATGTAGGGTTGGCGCCCTGCGGTGCCACGGCGAACCGGTACCGGGAGACCGTGGTCGAGATTGTCGATGATCCGGTATTCGACGAGAACCTTTCCGCGCGCATCCTTCCAGACGGTCATCGTCCCGTCCGATGCGGCAAGCGCTGTCCCCGCCTCCGGGTCCAGACCGTAGACATCGAGCCATTGGGCCAGTGTCGCCTCGGCATTGGCAACGGTAACCACGCTGTCTGCCCGTCCGTGCCAGATCGACACCGCCGATCGCCCGACATCCTCGCCCTCGCGGGCTGCACGCACCAGATCTCCCCATTCCCTGGCACTTCGATGCGCGCCCGACTTCATCACATGCAGCGCCGACATGGCGTCGCGAGCCGCGCCATATGGCAGTCCACCCACGATCTGGCCGGCGGCGAACAGATCCGGGTAGGTGGCGAGCAAGGCGCCCGCCATGGCTGCACCGGCCGACAGTCCCTGGACAAAAATGCGATCGGCCGGGATGTTGTGGCGGCGAGCACTGTGCTCGATCATCTGCCGTACCGACATCAGCTCACCCCGATCGCGCGCAATCGCGCTCGGACGGAACCAGTTGAAACAGAGGTTCTGGTTGTTCTGCTTGGTCTGCTCGGGATAGAGCAGCACGAAGCCCTTGTCGCGGGCCATGCGGCTCCAGCCGCTGCCCTTGTCAAACTGATCCGCCGTCTGCAGGCATCCGTGCAGCACAACGACCAACGTCGGCGGATTTCGCCGCAGCACGGGCACGAATTCGAGCATCCGCAGCCGGCCCGGATTGCTTCCGAAGGCGTGCACCTCGATCAGCGCCGCGCGGGAGGCGGAAACCCGCGCCTTAGCCTTGGGGGCGGCCTTGGGCAGGTCCGTAAAACCCACGACCGGGAAAACGTCCTTTACCATCTTTCGCCAGCGACGCTGGCCCTTGAGGAGGGCAGACAGCGGAGACAGTGGATTCTTGATGCGCATGGGGGTGCGGTCTCTTTCGGAGGGTCATAGAGATCTAATGTAATGCTGCAACGCAACAATACCAAGGCTGCCCGGATGACAATCCGGCACCACATCTATCTGCCAAGGAATTTTACTGGGATATCAAGGAATTAATTGGTCGGGACGGCGTGATTCGAACACGCGACCCCTTGACCCCCAGTCAAGTGCGCTACCGGGCTGCGCTACGCCCCGACCTGCCTATAAGGCACGTTTCCTTTAGACAGTCAGTCATGGCGGTGCAAGGGGAAAGTCGCGGGGCCCGAAAATTTCCTAGGTCATTTCAATCTTTCCATCAGCGCCTGCACCTCTTCGAAGCGGCGGCGATCCTCCGGTTCCTCGCTGTCAGCGGCATAACAGGTCGAATCCATGCAGAAGCGGGTGACCTTGAACGGAGCGGTGCCAACATCGAACTGACATTCGATCTCATCGGTGATGTCACCCTCACCGGCGTCCATGCGGGTTGAATAGGTGAGACGTGCGCCTGGCGGGGTCAGTTCGGGGAAGGATTGAACCACGCCGACCTTCAGATCCTTCGCCATCAGGACACTCTTGGCAACGAAGATGCAGGCATCTTCCACCGTCTGCGGTCGACCGGCCGTGTCAGCGGCTGGACGAGGCGCT
>JARXAQ010000071.1 GCA_029865825.1 Rhizobium sp. | reverse complement strand
GGCGTGGGCCGACGGTCTTGCAGGCCCTTTTGCCGTCAGCTGACTGCGGTCAGGCGGGCCTCAGGAGGCTCGCTGCTTCGGCTGCACGACCGGTGCTGCGGTCATCTTCACCTTGGATTCGGCAAGCCCGTGATGGCCTTCCATGTCGACGATCAGGTGCCAGTGGCCGCTTTCCGGGATGACGAGGTTGAGCGGCGATTTTTTCGCCACGCCGCCGAGGAATTTGAAATCGAGTGTTTCCTTGAAACGCTGGAAATTCGTCGGCGTCATCAGCCGCACATTGTTGACGGCCGACAGCGTCACCTCGATGATCGTGCCGGCGCGCTGTTCTTTCAGGTCGTAATGGGTGAAGCGGAAAGTCGGTTTGGACATTGTTGTCCTCGTCTCCAGGCGGTCGTGTGGTGGCATTCGAATATACCGGCAGGCCGTTAAGGAAGGGTTGGCCTATTGGCCGGCCGCGCCGGGCGAGGGCGGACTTTTTTGGGACGCGGCGTTCACGCAAGTGAAAGAGTGGGGGCGGGGGCCTGCGGTCCGATACGGAGATGGGGCGTTGGTGTCCATCACGCACCGAGCGTCCGCGGACCTCTCGGTGGATCCTCGGGACAAGCCCGAGGATGACGGCGTGTGTGGGTGGGCCCGGTATGCTCCTGATGCGTTTCAGCGTGCAGCGTCGATTGTCGAGGATGCGCCTCCTGTCTGCGATCGTCATCCTCGGGCTTTGTCCCGAGGATCTGCCAGCGTGTCCGCGGTCTCCAGGGACGTGGCAGCCGGACATGTTCAAACTGTCAAAAAACACAAGCTCCGCCGCCGGTCGGGATCTCTCCCTCCGGATGGACTGAAACTTGTCTCGGACGAGGCGCCAGAAGCAGCCTGTCTAAGTATGTTATGTGGCTCCTTCCGGCGCCCCGTTCGGCGTTTTATCCCAACTGCATGCGTCTCTCTGGCAAGGCGGCGACGGGCGTTGAAACATAAGTCCCAACGTCGACCGGGCGCGGGTCCGGCTGCGGCGTCATACGAGGTGACGCTTCAGCCTGGCCGGTGGCCCGGGAGGTTCCCGCCGGATGGTGCACCATACCGACCGGGACCCTCGCCCGGGGGATGATCGTCTGGCCATTTTCGGCCCGGCGCTCATCCCCGCCGTTTGTTTCGCTCCGCTGTCTGGGTGTTCGCGACAGCGCGGGCGCCTTGGCTGTGTGCCTCTGAGGCACGTCCTTCCGATCAGGGTATCCAGGTTTTGGAGCACATCCGACCCCATCACCCTCGTCAAGCCCTTCGTCCGGAGGGAGACCGTTGCAGCGGGCCGGGGATTTGCACCTGCGACAGTGCGCGCCCCCGGCGCCGGCCCCGCCTCGCCTGACATCGCATCGTCAGGTGTATCCGAGGGCGGGACGTGGACTAGGGTAAGGGAGGGAAATTGGTGGGGGATGAAAAAATGTGTCGGGGTTTGATTTTGCTGGGAAATCGCTGGAGTTCATCCCCCCTGCGCTAGGGGAATTGAGGGGCTTTGGCGGCTTGCGCGGGATCCTATCTCCCCCCTTGCGGGGGAGAAAGCGAATCGAGGAATTGGCCCGATCAGGGCCAAACCTCAGATTTCGCAAGAGAGGGGCTCGGTGAGGATGGTGCCAACGGAACTGTGCCCCTCTCCGGGAAAATCTGAAGTTTAGGCGGCTTGCGCGCGCCTAAGCCTTCGATTTTCCGTCCTCCCCGCATGGGGGGGAGGTGGGGTGCCTATACTTGGCAATCCAGCCAAGCGATTCCACCTTATCGTCGAAATGGAGTCAGCTATAGTCCTACAACTCGGTTCCAATCGCTTATATACATGTAAAGCCTCTGAAATTCGCTTGGAAGCAGCATCCTGTTATGCGCAATGTAATTTCGGACTTTCTCCATTTCGTCCATTCGTTGCTTTAGCCAGTGTTGCGAAGGAAGAACTGGAAAATAGTCCCATTTGTGTATGATTATTTGAGCCAAGTGGCCGAAGTCCACAAAACCCAAAAGGTCAGTTTTTTCGCCCTCAAGCCAAGAGTCAACTGTGGCAGCTTCTCGCCTTGTTTCGGCGTGCCCTTTTATCTTTTGTGGTAACTGTGAGACCCAATCGACGCCATCTTTCTCAGATAAAGTATCACGTATAAAGTCACGCACGGAATTTTCGAAACAAAACAGAACCGCGTAAAGTCGCGCCATCTCCAGAGCTTGATTTCTTAGTGACACGTTGAACGGGGAGAGTGCATCTGCCAATAGCCTTTCCTCGACGTCAGATTGATCGGCGCCCACCTGAATCCCCGCAGATTGGAAATTCGAGGCCTCTGCTTCGAACATCAGACCACGAAAAAGAAAGTTTCTGAGATCGTTAGTTGTCATATAGGTGCTCGCGCAATGATTTGAATATTGCGTTGTAAACCTCAACATCTTTCGTTGCTGGAAGATGTATTTGTGTGTTGTAATGCAATCCTGGAGGGGGCCGGACTGGGGCCTGATTGTTGTGACTAATAGTAGAATCCGGTACCGGATCTGGAATTGAAGCGGCACTGGGCTTTTTTGTTCGATCGTCGCTCTTGAGATCAGCAAGATCAATTAGCGATAAAAAAGTCTTGGTCATCAAGCTAGCCACATTTTCAGTTACATTATGGTAGCTCTTGAATTTGCCAGAAATGGCTTCTTTGTCGGCTTGGGTTGGGTTTTCTTTTATTAAAAAGACATCTTGATACGCTTCTCGCAACGCGTCGGCCATCACCTTTTTAGACTGAGAGTGATCTCGGTAAGCGTGATAACGGGACGTTGGCTTGCCATCTGGGGAAAGAAATCCCAACGCCTTCAGTAACGGTAAGTATGCCCGGTCGTTCGAGGAACTGAATCCCCAATCCTTGATTAGCTGGATTGTGAACTGATCGGGAGCCTGACCATCTTTGATTTTATTGAAGAATTCTTTTACTTTGCCTGATCCAACGAGATATGCATTTGTAAGCGCCACCGACTTCCCTCCCATTCGGAAAAACCCCGCGCCGAACTCAATCGACGCGGGGTTTACTTTACCTCATCTCAGGCGAGTGGAAATCGAAATTTCCACCTATCCCTGTGCCTCTCAGCTGCACCCACTCGTCGCGCCGCACGTATCGCACTTCTCGCACGTCCCGTTCCGCACCATCGTAAAGTTCTGGCATTCCGAGCACATGTTGCCCGTATAGCCCTGCGCGATGGAGCGCATGCGGCGGGTCGCTTCCAGCTGCTTGGCGTCGGCCTTCGCCTTGGCGGCGGCATCCGCTGCCGTGTCGGAGAACAGGCCTTCGTCAGCGATCTCCTCGGCCAGTTCGACGGCCCGTTCCTCGTAGTCGCGCTTGAAGGACACGACTTCCGATGTGGCGATTGCGGTCGTCACTTCCAGCTTGCGGGCGGTGTTGCCGCTCGATGAGAAGGCGGTGACGGTCGAGGCCTTGGACGGCATGGCGGTGGCTGCACCCTTGGGCTCGGCGCCTGCCGCTGCCGGCATGTGGCTGGAGACGAGGGTCGGCTTGTAGCCGCGGGTCAGGCCCTTGGAGACGACGTCCGCCTTGCCTTCCTTGACGCCACGGCCAAGTGCGGTCGTGGAGAAGTCGGAGGTGTCGACATGGGCGAGATCGCTGCGACCGAGATAGGAGATCGCAAGCTCGCGGAAGACGTAGTCGAGGATCGACGTTGCATTCTTGATCGCGTCGTTGCCGGTGACCATGCCGGCCGGCTCGAACTTGGTGAAGGTGAAGGCGTCGACATATTCCTCAAGCGGCACGCCGTACTGCAGGCCGAGCGAGACGGAGATGGCGAAGTTGTTGATGAAGGCGCGAAGGGCCGAGCCTTCCTTGTTCATGTCAAGGAAGATTTCGCCGAGACGGCCGTCGTCATATTCGCCGGTGCGCAGGAAGATGGTGTGGCCGCCGATCTTCGCCTTCTGGGTATAACCCTTGCGGCGGGCCGGCAGCTTTTCCTGTTCGCGCACGACCCGCTCGACGATGCGCTCGACGATGCGTTCCGTGATGGTGACGGCCTGGGCGGCAGCGGGTTGCTGCATCAGGTCGTCGAATGCGTCCTCGTTGTCATCATCCTCGATCAGCGAGGCGTTGAGCGGCTGGGAGAGCTTCGAGCCGTCGCGGTAAAGCGCGTTGGCCTTCAGTGCCAGCTTCCAGGACAGCATGTAGGCGGCGCCGCAGTCTTCGACGGTCGCCTCGTTCGGCATGTTGATCGTCTTGGAGATCGCGCCCGAGATGAACGGCTGGGCAGCCGCCATCATGCGGATGTGGGATTCAACCGAGAGATACCGCTTGCCGATCTTGCCGCAGGGGTTGGCGCAATCGAAGACCGGCAGATGTTCGGCCTTGAGGAAGGGCGCGCCTTCGAGCGTCATGGCACCGCAAACATGGATGTTGGCGGCCTCGATGTCCTTCTTCGAGAAGCCCATGTGGTCCAAGAGGTTGAAGCTCATGTCGGTGAGCTGGGCGTCGGAGACCTTGAGGGTTTCCTTCAGGAAGTCTGCGCCGAGCGTCCACTGGTTGAACACGAACTTGATGTCGAAGGCGGCCTTCAAGGCGCCGTTGACGGCTTCGATCTTCTCGTCGGTGAAGCCCTTGGCACGGAGCGTCGAGGGGTTGATGCCCGGCGCCTGGTTCAGGTTGCCATGGCCGACGGCATAGGCGTCGATCTCGGCGAGCTGGCTTTCCGAATAGCCGAGGGTGCGCAGCGCCTCCGGAACGGCCGCGTTGATGATCTTGAAGTAGCCGCCACCGGCGAGCTTCTTGAACTTGACCAGCGCGAAATCGGGCTCGATGCCGGTCGTGTCGCAGTCCATCACGAGACCGATCGTGCCTGTGGGCGCGATGACCGAGACCTGGGCATTGCGATAGCCGTGCTTTTCGCCGAGTTCCAGCGCCTTGTCCCAGGCAGCCGTTGCATGGGCGACAAGGGCAGGGTCCGTGCATTCGGCGTGCACCAGCGGCACCGGATCGACCGACAGGCCTTCATAACCTTCCGACAGGCCGTAAGCTGCGCGGCGGTGGTTGCGGATGACGCGCAGCATGTTGTCGCGGTTCGGCGCAAAGCCCGGGAAGGGGCCGAGTTCCGAGGCGATTTCGGCCGAGGTCGCATAGGAGACGCCGGTCATGATGGCGGTGAGCGCACCGCCGATGGCGCGGCCTTCGGCGCTATCATACGGAATGCCGGAGGACATCAGCAGGCCGCCGATGTTCGCGTAGCCAAGGCCGAGCGTGCGGTATTCATAGGAGCGTTCGGCAATCTGGCGCGACGGGAACTGCGCCATCATGACGGAGACTTCGAGCACGACGGTCCACAGACGAACGGCATGTTCGTAGTCGCCGATGTCGATGTTCTTGGTCTTCTGATCCTTGAACTGCAGAAGGTTCAGCGAGGCGAGATTGCAGGCCGTGTCGTCGAGGAACATGTATTCCGAGCACGGGTTCGACGCGCGGATCGGGCCGGCAGCCGGGCAGGTGTGCCAGTCGTTCATCGTCGTGTTGAAGTGCAGACCCGGATCGGCCGATGCCCAGGCGGCATAGGAGATCTTTTCCCAGAGGTCGCGGGCCTTCAGCGTCTTCATGACCTTGCCGTCCTTGCGGGCGGTGAGGTTCCAGTCGCCGTCATTTTCGACCGAGCGCAGGAAGTCGTCCTTCAGCGAGACCGAGTTGTTCGAGTTCTGGCCCGACACGGTGAGATAGGCTTCCGAATCCCAGTCGGTGTCATAGGTCTTGAACTCGAGATCCTTGTAGCCCTGCTGGGCGAACTGGATGACGCGCTTGATGTAGTTTTCCGGAACCTGGTCCTTCTTCGCGGCCTTGATTTCGCGCTTGAGGGCAGGGTTCTCGTTCGGGTC
>JARXAQ010000076.1 GCA_029865825.1 Rhizobium sp. | reverse complement strand
AATATCATGAAGCCTTGGATGAAGAATCCATGGACCTCGCGCGCTTCGCTTTCGGTCAGACCCGAAAGTGAAACATTTGATGTTTCAGCCATCAAATTCACCTCCTAGTCTCGAACACCGCGGCGCCCCCGCGGCGGGGTTCCGGTCGGGCCTTGCGGCACCTACCGGGGTTTTGTCGGTGTCGAGAACACCGGCAAAGGGTGGGGTCACGCCTGGAAGGCGTAACCGGCAGCTGCATAGGCCGAAGAGCGGGCTTCGGCGAAAATGGATTGGGCCGGCTTTTCAGCAGCGACGCCCGAATGGTCCGTCAGTCTCGCCGCCACCGCTGCCATCAGGCAGAGCGGATACATCAGCAGATAGAGACGACGCAGGTTCACGCGTTCGGATTGGCGATCCTCCATGTGGCGGCGCGTGTCCGGATTGTGTTGTGTTGCAGTGATCATGCCTTCACCTCCAGGTTTCCCCTCTGGGGAGCTCTTCTCACACCACTCATGCGCGTGCTCCCGCGAGGCGGGCGGCACTTTCGACGTGCTGGCGTGTGACTTCCGGCGCTTGCGCGCTGCGGGCCTCGCGTTCGGCGGCGTCACGCAGGCGCTTGGCGGCCGAGATCCGGACGAGGACCGGTTCATTGTTGAGGCAGGTCTCAAGCGAGGCCTGCGCATCTGCATTCCAGGCGATCGACACGCGCTGACGGGCTGTCGTTGGCTCGATGGCGTCCAATTCGCTGGCGCGTGGCAGGATATCGAACAGGATGTCGAAGAGCGCGTTGCAGACTTCCTGGATCAGCCAGGCCGCGCCCGAATAGCCCATGACCGGTGTCCCCGTGTGGCGGCGCACGATGGCGCCCGGATAGGAAAGCTGGACGAATTTGCCGCGCGCGCCGCATTCGGCCATGTACATGCGCTCGTTGAATGAGCCGAACATGATCATCGGTGTCTTGCGCGCGGTCAGTTCCGAGACCTCGACATTGTCGGTCTTGGTGCCGGGCTTGCGCGGCACGGCGAAGGTGCAGGGGAGGCCCATTTCCTCTTCAAGGAAGTGGCGGATGCCGCGCACATAGGTCTCGTTGGCAACAATCGCGAAGCTGGCCGTTGCGAAGAAGTCCTGGGTGACGGAGCGCCAGAGGTCCCAGAGGGGCTTCAGGGTGGTGTGCTTTTCCTTCGTGATGAAGGGTTCCGGATCGAGGCCCAGCATCTCGCCGAGCTGACGCAGGAACGCGGTCGTCGAGTGAATGCCGATCGGGGCCTGCAGATAGGGCCGATCGAGCGTTTCGCAGAGCAGGCGGCCGAACTCGCGGTAGAGGCAGACATTGGCGTCGGCGTCGGCGAGCTTGCGGACATCCTCGAGATGGCTGCCGAGCGGGAAGACCATGTTGATCTCGGCGCCGATGCCTTCCACGAGCCGACGGATTTCCGCGAGATCGGAGGGCATGTTGTAGGTGCCGTAGATCGGGCCGATGATGTTGACCCTTGGCTTTGCGCCGTCCGGCCGGCGACGTGGAGCCGGCACCTTGCCACCCTTGGGGCCGAATTCGGTCCAGAGCCATTTCATCGCGCGGTCGGCGCTCTGCCACTGGTCCTCGTCAATGGTCCGCGGCAGAAAGCGAACGATGTTCGATCCTTCCGGGGTGACACCGCCGCCGATCATTTCGGCAATCGAGCCGGTTACGACAACCGCCGGGAGATCCGGGTCGAGCGCCAGGCGGGCGCGCTTCATCGCGCCTTCCGTGCCGTGCTGGCCGAGTTCGTCTTCCGACAGGCCGGAGACAACGATGGGCAATTCATGCGGCGGGAGCGCGTCGGTGTAGTGCAACACCGAAGTCACGGGCAGGTTTTCGCAGCCGACCGGGCCGTCGATGATCACCTGCAATCCCTTTATGGCGGTGAAGGCGTAGACGCTGCCCCAATAGCCGCCGGCTCTGTCTTGGTCGAGGATCAGCATCCGACACTCTCCCCATTGTCGACGGCGTTGCGGGACTGCTTGACCTTGGCGGCGAACTTTTTGCGGTAAGCGCTGCGGTCCTGAGGCGTGTCCTCCCAGATGCCGGCCGTGTCACCCTTGCCGACGCCGTCGAAAAAGGCGTTCATAGCGAGGAAGCGATCCTTGTTGGCGATCGCCGCATTGATGACTGATGGCAGCGAGGCAACACCTGCCGGTCCCATCAGCGGGCGGGCGGAAATCAGGTTTGTGAAGTAGAGGGCAGGGGTCGCCGCTTCCTTGGCCTTCTGCACGACAGGCGTCGTGCCGATGGCGAGATCAGGCCTGTATTCGGCGAAGGCGGCCAGATCCTGCTCGAGCGAGGCGCGGAAGCGGAGTTGCACGCCATGCGCCTCGAGCCATTCAGCATCGGCGGCATTGTAGGGGGTCTTGGGACAAGCGGTGCCGACGTAGCGAAGGTCGGCGCCAAGTTCGACGAGCAGACGCCCAACGAGCAGTTCCGAGCCTTCGTAGCCTGACAGTGTGATGCGGCCGTTGATCCTGTTGTCGGCGAGGGCCGCCGAGATCGCGCCGCGCACGGCATTGCGGCTGATATCCGTGCGGGCCTGCGCGACGCCACAGCGTTGACCGATGGCATTCAGCCAGGCGTCCGTGCCATCCAGGCCGACCGGTGCGGATCCGACAATTGGGCGGCCGGCGGCTGAAAACTCACGAAAGCTTGCGGTGTAGAAGGGATGGATGGCGGCCACCACCGCACAGTCGAGCGCGGCATAGAGGTCGCGCCATTCCCGGACGGGAACCGTGGGACCGACGGCAAGTCCCATCGGTTCGAGCATGCCGCCGATCACCACCGGGTCCGCCGGGAACACTTCACCAACCAACGTCACCGTCGGCTTGTCCTTCAAGCCGCCACGCGGCCGTTGGACAGGGCCGCTCGCCACTTCTTGGCGGGCATAGGCGAGCATGGCGCCCGAGAGCACATCCTTTGCCTCGGCATGGGTCGGGACGCCGAAGCCCGGAACGTCGATGCCAACGATGCGCACGCCGTCGATCTCGCGGGGCAGCATACGGAGCGGCACGCCCGAGGCCGACGGGACGCAGAGATTGGTGACGATCAGGGCGTCGAACTTGTCCGGGTCTGCCATCAAGTGGACGGCCTCGACGATGTCCTCGTAGAGCTTGCCTGTGACCAAAGTCTCCGAGTTGAAGGGCACGTAGCCGACGGAGCGCTTTGCGCCGTAGAAATGCGAGGTGAAGGTCAGGCCGTAGACGCAGCAGGCCGAGCCCGAAAGGATGGTGCCGACGCGACGCATGCGAAGGCCGACACGCAGCGAGCCGAAGGCAGGGCACATGGATTGCGGCTGGTCATGCGGGCCCTTCGGATAGTCCGCCTCGAAGCGGTCCATCAGTTCGCCCTGGCCGGCCGCGCGGGCCGCAGCCTTGGAGAGCTCTGCGCCGCCATGACAGCCAATTCCGGTGTCCGCTGCGGATGTCCCCGCATCGGCAAGGACAGCCTGATCTGCGCCAGCGAGAGTGATCCCGCTGGTGTCGTCCGGCTCGAATTCCTTGCGAAGGTCATCCATAGGGGCGTTCCGATCTCACACGTTGTCGTAGACGACTTCGAGGGACGGCCGATGCAAAGCGCCGGCCGCGCACATGTCTTCCGGCGTGGCCGGTTGCAGCTTGTAATTCGCGCCGGTCTCGCTGGCGTCGAAGAGGCCGAGCAGGCCGTCCTGGTCGAGCGGCTTGGGCAGGATCGGCGGAGCTTCGGCGAGATTGATCGACAGTGCTTCGAAGAGTGGCCCCCACTGGCTGTCATGCGTACCGATGATCTGGTAGTTGGCGCTCTTGCGACGGATGTCGTCGTCCTGCGGGATCGACGCCAGGACCGGGATGCCGACCGCGTCTGCGAAGGCCTGGGCCTCGCCCGTGCCGTCATCCTTGTTGATGACGAGGCCGGCGACACCGACATTGCCGCCGAGATTGCGGAAGTATTTCACCGCCGAACAGACATTGTTGGCGACGTAGAGCGACTGCAGATCGTTCGAGCCGACGACGACCACCTTCTGACACATGTCGCGGGCGATCGGCAGGCCGAAGCCGCCGCAGACCACATCGCCGAGGAAGTCGAGCAGGATGAAGTCGAAATCCCAGTCGTGAAAACCGAGCTTTTCCAGCGTTTCGAAGCCGTGGATGATGCCGCGACCGCCGCAACCGCGGCCGACTTCCGGTCCGCCGAGCTCCATTGCGAAGACGCCGTCACGCTTGAAGCAGACATCGGAGATTGAGACTTCCTGGCCGGCTTCCTTGCGGCGCGAGGCCGTCTGGATGATGGTCGGGCAGGCGCGGCCGCCGAAGAGCAGCGAAGTCGTGTCGCTCTTGGGGTCGCAGCCGATCAGCAGGACCTTCTTGCCGAGTTGGGCCAGCATGTAGGAGAGATTGGCGAGCGTGAAGCTCTTGCCAATGCCGCCTTTGCCATAGATCGCGATGATCTGCGTGTTCTTGGTGACTTCGCCGGTTGCAGGCGCATCCGGCTCAATGGCGGCTTCGTCACGCAGGTTCTCCTGAAGACGCTCCAGGCCGTCGAGGGCAAGGTCCAGGCTCATGCGGCGTTCCTCCAGTCGATGATCATTTTCAGGCAGTCGGGGTCTTCGAAGGCCGTGCGGTAGGCTGTCTCAGCATCTGCCGGGGCTGCGTGATGGGTGATGAGGCCATTGAGCGACAGGGATCCTGCGGCAATGAGGGCGAGGACAGCCTCGACGTCCTGGGCGGTGAATTCGGCGGCGATGGCGAGTGTTGCTTCGCGCATGAAGGCGGGGGCGAAATCAAAGCTGACCCGGCCGGGATAGAAGCCGGCCAGAACGAGCTCGCCGCCCTTTTGCAATGTCGAAATGGCCCGGTCGACGATGGCGGTATTGCCGCTGGCATCAATCACTGCAGCATTTGTCGGAGGGGCCAGTGCGGAACCGTCGTCCGATGTGGGGTCGATGACCGCATAGCCCTGCGCACCCTGTCGGCGCGGCTGCGCCGTTTCCCAGACCGTCGGCGCCGGGTTACCGATGGCAATGATGATGCGGGCGATGAGGCGGCCCAGAACGCCGTGGCCAATGACGAGTGAGACCGGCCGAGTGGTGCGGCGAACGGCATGATGGGCCGTGGCGGCGAGCGCCAGCAGCGCGCC
>JARXAQ010000038.1 GCA_029865825.1 Rhizobium sp. | reverse complement strand
TCCGGCGAAGGAGCGGATCTGGTTGTGCAGAAAACTCTGGGCGCTGGCGCGGATCTCGATCACGTCGCCGTGGCGGGTGACATCGAGGCGGTCCAGCGTGCGCACCGGGTTGAGCGCCTGGCAATGGACCGAGCGGAAGGTGGTGAAGTCGTGATGGCCGACAAGCTGCTGGGCGGCTTCGTGCATGGCCCCGTGATCCAAAGGCTTCGACACCCACCAGGCGCGATTGGCCTCAAGTGCCAGACGCGCCGGGCGGATGATGATGCGGTAAAGATAATGGCGGCGCAGCGCCGAAAAGCGCGCGTCGAAATCATCGGGCACGGCCATCACATCGAGCACGGCAACCTGCTCGCGGGCCTGGGCGAGATAGGCGTTGAGCGCATTGCGCAGCTTCGGCGGCTCCCAGGCGCGGGTGAGATCCGTGTGGACCACCTGGCCGACGGCATGGACACCGGAATCGGTGCGGCCAGCGCCGCGGACCACGACGGTTTCGCCTGTCAGCCCAAGGACCGCCTTCTCCAATGCCGCCTGGATGGAATGGCCGTTGCGCTGGCGCTGCCAGCCGACATAGGCGCTGCCATCATATTCGACCGTCATGCGAAAACGGGGCATCAGGCGATCACCGTACCCTTGGCAAGCGGCGTGCCGCGCAGGAAGTCGTTGGTATCGAGCGGCTTGCCACCGGCCTTCTGCAGGCGCACGAGGCTGACGGCGCCGGTGCCGCAGGCGACGGTTAGGTGATCGTCGAGAAGGGTGCCGGGGGCGCCGAGATGGCCTTCCGCTTCGGCCAGATGCGAGGCGAGCAGCTTGACGCGTTCCGGCTTGCCGCCGACCTCGATTTCGGTCCAGGCGCCCGGGAAAGGCGCCAGACCCCGGATATGATCGTGGACCTCTCGTGCCGGACGGGAGAAATCGACGCGGGTTTCGGCCTTGTCGATCTTGGCGGCGTAGAGCACGCCCTCTTCCGGCTGCGCAACGGTTTCGAGCGTGCCCTTTTCGAGCAGCGCCATGGCCTCGACGATGGCCTCGGCACCGACGACGCTCAGGGCATCGTGCAGTTCGCCGCCGGTCATGTCGGGGGCAATCTCGATCTTGCGGGTGAGCGCCACGGGGCCGGTGTCGAGGCCCTTGTCCATTTTCATCACCATCATGCCGGTCTCGGCATCGCCGGCCATGATGGCCCGTTGGATGGGGGCTGCACCGCGCCAGCGCGGCAGGAGCGAGGCGTGGCCGTTGTAGCAGCCAAGGCGCGTGCCATCGAGGATGGTCTGGGGCAGCAGCAAGCCATAGGCGACGACGACGGCGACATCGGCATTCAGGGCTGCGAAGGCCTCGCGGTCGGCGGGATCGCGGAAATTGAGCGGGTGACGGACCTCGATGCCGAGCTCTTCGGCGGCCTGATGGACCGGCGACTTCTGCAGATCGAGGCCACGGCGGCCACCTGGACGGGGCGGCTGGGAATAGGCGGCGATGATCTGATGGCCGGCGGCGTGAAGCGCCTGCAGGGTGGCGACGGAAAAGACCGGCGTCCCCATGAAAATGATGCGCAGTGCCATGTCGGTTTCGCCTTCAAGAGCGGAGGGTCGCGCCAAGGCGCGGCCTCGATCAAATCTTCTGACGGGCTGCCTTGGTGAAGCGCTTGATCACCATCTCGCGCTTCAGGCGGGAGATATGGTCGATGAAAAGCACGCCCTCGAGATGGTCGATCTCGTGCTGCAGGCAGGTGGCGAGCAGGCCGTCGGCTTCGGTCGTGACTTCCTTGCCGGTGCGGTCGAGCGAGGTCACGGTGATCGCTGCCGGGCGCTCAACTTCGGCGTAATAATCCGGGATCGACAGGCAGCCTTCCTCGTAGGAAGAGCGATCGTCGGAGGACCGGATGACCTTGGGATTGATGAAGACGAGCGGGGCTGGCTCTTCGCCTTCCTTGGCGAGATCGATGACGAGAAGCCGGCGCGGCACGCCGACCTGGACGGCGGCGAGCCCGATGCCGGGGGCCTCGTACATGGTCTCGAGCATGTCGTCGACAAGCTGGTTCAGCTCGGAATCCACGCGCTCCACAGGTGCGGACACCTGGCGCAGCAACGGATCGGGCAGGATTATGAGTGGCTTGATGGTCATGAGCCTCCCTTAGCGCAAGTTCGAAACGGAGGAAATCGAAAAAATCGGCGATTTCCTCCGCATTCCCGTGGTTGATATCAGGCCACGCGGCGGTCGGAGCGGACGCGTTGCCCGCGCGCCGCCTCGTCGGTGCGCGTGCGGATGTGGCTCATCAGTTCGACGAGGCCAGCGACCTCGGCGCGCAGGCGGCGTGTCTCCTCGGAGGTCTGCTCGACCATGCCGCTGTTTTCATGGGTCAAGAGATCCATGTTGCGGGTCGCCTGGTTGACCTCGTTGAGGCCGGTCGCCTGGTCCTTGGCGGCGGTTGCGATGTCAGAGACGAAGCTGTCGATGGCATCGATGCGGGCGATGATGTCGCCGAGCACTTCACCTGTGCCGGTGACGAGTTCGACGCCCTGTTTCACCTGGTCCGAGCTCTGGGAGATCAGCTGCTTGATCGCCTTGGCGGCATCGGCCGAGCGCTGGGCGAGCTGGCGAACTTCCTGGGCCACGACAGCAAAACCCTTGCCGGCATCGCCGGCGCGGGCGGCTTCGACGCCGGCGTTGAGCGCCAGCAGGTTCGTCTGGAAGGCGATTTCGTCGATAACGCCGATGATCTTGGAGATCTCTGTGGAGGACTTCTCGATCGCATCCATGGCGTCGACGGCGCGATGGACGACCGTGCCTGACGTCTTGGCCTGGTGCTGGGTCTCATGCACGGCGGCCGATGCGCGCTCGGCATTGGCGGCTGTCTGGCTGACGCTGACGGAGAGCTGCTGGAGCGCGGTCGAGCTCTGCTGGACGCCGGCGGCCTGGCGGGTGGTGCGGCTGGCGAGCTCGCTCGATGCGTGGGCGATGGCATCGGTGCCGCTGAGGATTTCTTCCGAGGCACGGCGGATGGCGGCAAAGGAGATGTTCAGCTTGTCGACGGTGTCGTTGTAATAGCCGGCCATTTCCTTGAAATTTTCGGGCAGATCGGTGGTCATGCGGCTTTCGAAATCGCTGCGGGCGAGCGATTCGAGGCCCCGGCGCAGGTGCTCCATGGCAATCGCCTGGTCGGCCTCGAAACGGGCACGCTCTTCTTCCAGCGCCTTGCGCTTGGTTTCCAGTTCGTCGAGATAGACGGAGATCGCATAGTCCATGTCGAGCATCGCCGCCTTGACGAGAGCCTTCATCTTGTCGGCGAGGGTTTCCGCATGGCGCCTGCCGAAGGGGAAGGGCCAATGCTTGACCAGCACGCCGGCCAGCAGTTCGCCGACCAGCATGGAATAACCGCCGATATACCAGCGCGGCTCCAGCCCGATGCGGGCATGGGCCTTGCCGACGGCGGTGACGCCGCGCACGTAATCCTCATCGAAGCTGCCCTTGGCGACCTTTTCCCAATGGCCGATCTGGGCGTTTTTGGCGCCGCTCATGTGGGCACCATCGCGGAAGTGGCCGGCGATCTTCGTGGTTTTGGAAACCTTGGCGTAAAACTTGTCGAGGGCCGGGCCCATGACTTCGCGGATCGTTGGACGAAGGTCTCCCAAGGTCTCGCGGGTTTTCTGGTCGATTTCCAGGAAGTCGAGGCGTTCGGACAGATCTGTGGTCGATTTCTGATGCATGGTTCCAACGCAAGGCTATGAGGACTGACTGTTGTCAAACAGACCTGTCACGGTTTCCTAAACAGAAGCTGAACAATGGGTGGCGAACTCGTACATGGTGCCCCGTGGCATGCTCCTCAGCCGGCCATCCTGAGGGGCGAAGACTGGGGGCGGCGGCCCTGGCCGTCGTTGATGCGGAAGCCCTGTAGCGCGGCCAGCAGGCGTTCCGCCTCTTCGCCGAGCGTCGCGGTCTGGGCAGAGGTTTCTTCGACCATGGCAGCATTGCGCTGGGTGATCTGGTCCATGGAGGCGATCGAGGTGTTGACCTCGCGCAGGCCACCAGACTGATCGGCGGCGGCCGAGGCGATGGTCCCGACGATCTGGTTGATCTCGCCGATGCGCACAATGATCTGCTTCAGGGCATCGCCGGCATTGTTGACGAGGCCGACGCCGGAATTGACCTGGGTGGAGCTCTGGGAAATCAGGCTCTTGATCTCACGGGCGGCATTGGCGCAGCGCTGGGCGAGTTCGCGGACCTCCTGGGCGACGACGGCAAAGCCACGACCGGCCTCGCCGGCGCGGGCCGCCTCGACGCCGGCATTGAGGGCCAGCAGGTTGGTCTGGAAGGCGATTTCATCGATGACACCGATGATCTTGGAGATGGCGTCGGAGGATTTCTCGATGGCGCCCATGGCGTCGACGGCGCGGGACACAACTTCTTCCGACACACGCGCCTCGTCGAGTGCGACACCGACGACTTGGGCGGCCTTCTGGGCGCCGTCGGCGGTGAGCGTGACGTTCTGCGTAAGTTCGTGCAGGGCGGCGGTGCTTTCCTCAAGGCCGGCGGCCTGCTGTTCAGTGCGCTGGGCGAGATCGTCGGTCGCCTCTGCTATGGCCGAGGTGGACTTGAAGATTTCGTCCGCCGAACGGCGGACCGTGCCGATGGTGGTGCGGAGCGAACTGACGGAGGCGTTGTAGTCGCGGGCCATCTCGACGAAATTGGCCGGCAGATCATCGGGCAAACGGGCTTCGAGATCACCGTCGGCGAGCTTGGTCAGCACGGCGCGGAGGGCTGCGAGTGCCGTTGCCTGTTCGGCTTCGGTGCGCAGGCGGTTCTCTTCGGCCTGTTTGCGCTCGGCGGCCAGGATCTCGAGATAGACCGAGATGGAATAATCCATGTCGAGCATGGCCGCCTTCATCACCACGGAGATTTCATCGGCGAGCTGCGGGGCCTTCTGGCGGCCGAAGCGGCTCGGCCAGCGCTCGCGGGCAACGGCGTGGATCAGTTGTTCGAGGACCAGCGCATAACCGCCGATGTACCAGCGGGGCTCCAGGCCGATGCGGGCATGGGCCTTGCCGACTTTGGTGACGCCCTCGACATAGCTATCGGTATAGTCGCCGGTGCCAACGATGCCCCAATGCTGCTCCTGGCGGCTCTTGGCGCTGCGAATGTGGTCCTCGCCGCGGAAGAAGGCGGCGGTCTCCGGCACCTTGCGGATCTTGTCGTAGAAGATTTCCAGGGCATTGCCGATATTGGCCCTGATCAGGGGCCCCATGCGGCGCAGCGTCTCGCGCCCCTTATCGTCTAGGCCGAGGAAACGAAGGCGGTTTTTCAATTCGGTATTTTCGTTGTGGGCCATGGTGATTTCTACATTTCCAACATTGACCCCATACAGGGCAAGATTGCATTAGCAGACGCGGAAATGGTAAATTTAGCCTTTCTAAAATTCCGGGAATTTATTGTTTTCCAGTCGGATAGTTCGTGCCCTATCCCGATGTGGCAATATTCGGCGCACCGTTTTGCCTATTGTCAATTTTAGGGGCGCGGAAAGTTTCATACCGCCTCACGTTGTATCGGTAGCCTGACTCAATGTTCACTCTTTGATCTATTTTCGGAAACCGAATCGCGTATAATCCGGCAATGAACATCCAAGATATTCCCTCGCTCACCATCGGCTCCGTCACGCTTGGCCCCGGCTTTCTGCTGGCGCTGGCGGCCGCGCTGATCCTTCTTCCGATCTTTGCCCTGATCCTGGCTTCGATGCGCGCTGCGCGGCTGAGGGCGCAGATCACCGAAGAGACGATCCGCCGGGACGAGGCGGCTGAGGCGCGGTTGGCGGAGCTGCTCAAGGCACAGGCCGAGATGCAGGGGCGGCTCGCGACCATGGCGGAAGTGTTCGGCAGCCGGCAGGCGGAACTGAACCAGTCGATCAGCGCGCGGCTGGATGGCATGACGCACCGGCTGGGTACGACGATCACCGAGCAGACGAAATCGACGCATGACAACCTGCGCACGCTGCAGGAGCGGCTGGCGGTGATCGATGCGGCGCAAAACAACATCCAGGCGCTGGCGAAGGATGTTGTCGGGCTGCAGGCGATCCTCTCCAACAAGCAGACACGTGGCGCCTTCGGCCAGTCGCGGATGGAGACGATCGTTGCCGACGGGCTGCCGATGGGCGCCTATGAGTTCCAGACGACGCTGTCGAACGGCTCAAGGCCGGATTGCACCATCCGCATGCCGAACAATTCGCCGCCGCTGGTGGTCGATGCCAAGTTTCCGCTGGAGGCCTGGAACGCAATCCGCGACGGCGAGACGCCGGAACTGAAGAAGGTTGCGAGCCAGCAGTTCCGCCGCGACATTGAGGTGCATATCAAGGATATCGCGGACAAATACCTATTGCCGGGCGAGACACAGGAAATGGCCTTCCTGTTCGTGCCGTCGGAATCGGTCTTTGCGGAGATCCACGAGAACTTCGAAGGCGTGGTGCAGAAGGCACATCGGCAGCGGGTGGTGATCGTCTCCCCTTCCCTGCTGATGCTGTCGATCCAGGTGATCCAGGCGGTGCTGAAAGACCAGCGGATGCGCGAGCAGGCCCATCTGATCCAGGGCGAGGTGATCCGGCTGATGGAGGATCTCGGTCGGCTAGACGACCGGACGCGCAAGCTGCAGAGCCATTTCCTCGCGGCGCAGAAGGATGTCGAGCTGATCATCACCTCCTCCGACAAGCTCGCCAAGCGTGGCGCCAAGATCGAGGCGATGGAGTTCGAGGTGCCGGGCGGCGCGGTGGAGGCTGGCGAGGCATCGCCGCGGGCGGTGGAAAGCCGTACCGGGCTTCTCAAGCTCAGGGTTGTTGACGAAGACTGATCGGCTGGTCCACAAGAGCGCAACAGCCTAGAGCATTTCCGGCGACGTCAGTGTCGCCTTCCATGCTCTATTTTTTTGTTTTCACGCAATTCCAAACGCAAAACCGGTTCCCCCTTTTGCTGGAATTGTTTCAGGGAGGCTCGCGCGCTCATGATCACCGTCTTCGGCTCCATAAACATGGATCTCGTCGCTACCACGCCACGCCTGCCGGTTCCCGGCGAGACGGTGGCCGGCACCAGTTTTGCCACGGCTGCCGGGGGCAAGGGCGCGAACCAGGCGCTGGCAGCACGACGGGCTGGCGCCGATGTGCGGATGGTGAGTGCCGTCGGTCGTGACGAGTTCGCGGCCCCCGCCATTGCGCTTCTGGACGCGGCGGGCACCGACCTTTCCGGCGTGAAGACCGTGGATGGACCGACAGGCACCGCGCTCATCCTGGTCGGTGGCGACGGCGAAAACATGATTGCCGTGGTTGCCGGCGCCAACGGCACTGTCAATGCCGAACAGGCGAGAGTGGCGGTCGCAGCGCTGAAGGCCGGCGATACGCTGATGCTGCAGCTGGAAGTCCCGGCCAAGGCTGTGGAAGCCGCCCTGACCGCCGCAAAGAGTGCCGGAGTCCGGTCGATCCTCAATCTTGCGCCTCTCACGGCGGAAGCCGCGACCTTGGCGAAGCTGGCCGACGTGGTGATCGCCAATGAGACAGAATTCGAACTGCTGGCCGGACGCCAGGGCTTGAGCGCTGCCGAGCGGGAAGAGACCGCACTTAAAATGCATCGTGAGACCGGCCAGGTGCTGATCATCACGCTTGGTGCTGCCGGCGTGATTGCGGCCGATGGCGGCGTGCTGCACAGGGCGCAAGGGCTGAAGATCGAGCCGGTCGACACGGTCGGTGCCGGCGACACGTTCTGCGGCTACTTCGCGGCCAGCCTCGATGCGGGCCTCGATTTCGACGCGGCCTTGCGGCGGGCGGCCGTTGCCGGGTCGCTGGCCTGCCTGAAGGCCGGCGCCCAGCCGTCAATCCCCGTCGCAGACGATGTCGCGCGGGCACTCTGACCTGCTTTAAGAGAAAATAAGTTATCGCGATTTAATGTGAGCCGACGTCACGTCCGGCTCGCCCGGACGGGCTGCGCCATGACGGCGCGGAACGAATGCTGATGCGTTTACTCTCCGCTCCAGGATTTTCCATGTTCGCCCTGTTTTCTCGATCCATCGCCGCAAAACTGCTGGTCGTTACCGGCATCGCGATCGGCCTCGTGCTCTTCGTTTCCAATCTCGTTCTCATTTCCCAGACGCGGGATCGCGTTCATTCGCTGATCATGCAGCAGGCGGACGCCGAGGCGAAATCCATCGCCCGCGAGATCGCCGGCAATATCGGCGAACTCGCCAGCGCCGCGCGCCTGATGTCGGGTGTCATCGGCCGCGGGCATGAAGGCAAGTCCCTCGATCGCCTGGGTATCACCAATATCCTGAAGGCTAACCTGGAACAAAACCCGTTTGCCTTCGGCAGCTGGATGGCCGAGGAACCGCGCGCCATCGACGGCCAGAAGGATGAGATCAAGGGGAAAAAGGAGCTGTCGGCCAATGACGACGGCGACTTCACCCCCTACTGGTCGAAGAACAAGGAGGGCGCGATCCAGTTCTCCACCTTCCGTGCCGACTATCCGGCGGAATGGTATGCGCTCGCCGCCAAGAGCGGCAAGGGCGCGATCACTGCACCTTATCTGGCCGAAGGCACCGACGTCCCAACGACGATGAGCTCGATTGCCTATCCGGTGTTTTCCGGCGGCAAGATGATCGGCGTCACCGGCGTCGATATTTCGCTGCTCTCGCTTTCCGACAAGCTGAAGGCGCTGAAGCCCTTCGAAACCGGCCGGGTGCTGCTCGTCGGTCAGGGCGCACAGTGGCTGGTCGCCCCGAAAGACGACATGCTGATGAAGCCCTATGAAGCCGAGGGCGCCGATGTGGTGAAAACCGCGATCAGCAGCGGCAAGGGCAGCGTGCTCGCCGACCTCACGGCAGACGACGGCGAAAGCTTCGACCGCCTGCTTTACCCCTTTGCGGTGCCGGGCGTGAATGCGACCTGGACCGTTATCGTCGATATCCCGCATGCCGCGATCAGCGCACCGGTGAAGGCACAGACCACGATGATGATCATTGGCGGCCTGATCATGCTGACCGCCGTGATGATCGCCCTCTTCCTCGCCGTACGCTCGCTGGCTCAGCGGCCGCTGCACGGTCTGGTCAACGATGTCGAGCACATGTCAAAGGGGCAATTCGACACGGAGGTTTCCAACCAGAACCGTGAGGACGAAATCGGCATGGTAGCGAAGGCGCTCGACGGCTTCCGCCATCGTCTGGCCCAAAGCCATACGCTGGCGGCCGAAGCAGATGCTCAGCGCAATGCGGCCGACGGCGAACGCCGCCGCAACGAAGCGGATCGCAACGCCTCAGCGGCAACGCAGCAGCACGTGGTGGCCGCGCTTGGCAATGGTCTCGCCCAGCTGTCGCAGGGCAACCTCACCTATCGCATCCCGGATGAATTCCCTGGTGAATATGCGGCGCTGAAACGCGACTTCAACGAAGCTGTTGCAGCCCTTGAGCTGGCGATCGCCTCTGTGAATACGAGCGTCGTCAACATCAGCGCCGGGACCGGAGAGATCTCGGAAAGTGCTGCGGACCTTTCCAAGCGGACGGAGCAGCAGGCGGCCAGTCTGGAGGAGACGGCTGCGGCCCTCAACGAACTGACCGAACAAGTCAATTCGAGCGCGGACAATGCCGGCGTTGCGGCCAATACAGTCAGCATCGCGGTGAAGGATGCCGAGACATCCGGCGAAGTCGTGCAGAAGGCTGTCGCCTCCATGCAGGGCATCGAGCAGTCGTCCAAGGAAATCTCGCGGATCATCGGCGTCATCGACGAGATCGCGTTCCAGACCAACCTTCTGGCGCTCAATGCCGGGGTCGAGGCTGCCCGTGCGGGCGAAGCCGGCAAGGGTTTTGCCGTCGTCGCCCAGGAAGTGCGCGAGTTGGCTCAGCGGTCTGCGAATGCCGCGAAGGAAATCAAGGCGCTGATCAACGCTTCCGGCGCACAGGTGAAAGACGGCGTGCAACTGGTCGGCCAGGCCGGCGAGACACTGCACAAGATTTCCGAACAGGTGCTGCAGATCAACGGCCTGATCCGCCAGATCTCGGCGTCCGCCAGTGAACAGGCGTCGGGGCTGAAGGATGTCAATGCGGCGGTCAACCAGATGGATCAGGTGACGCAGCAGAATGCGGCCATGGTGGAGGAAACCACGGCGGCCAGTATGGCGTTGCGCAGCGAATCCGACAATCTGCGCGATCTTGTGGCGCGGTTTCAGGTGAGCGGCGGTGCGCAGCCGGGCGCTTCGCTGAGGGCAACTGCCGAGACTATGCGCCGGCCATCGAGCGTGGCCGCAGCCACGCATCGGGCGCCCGCTTACCAGCCCGCACCGCGCAAGGTTGCAACAGCCTCCGGCGGCAAGCCTGCGGGCGGTGACAATTGGGAAGAGTTCTGAGGTCGCCTGAAAGGTCCCGTGAAGACAGTCAAAGGGCCGCCGGTATCCGGCGGCCCTTTGCGTTTTAGACCGGCCTACAGCCGAACCGATCAGAGGCGTGAAAAACGCTCGACGAGCAGGTCGAAGAAGCCGTCAGCATTCACCTCGCGCATAACCTGGACATTCGGCTTGCGGCCGGAGACGCGCCACCAGTCGACGACCGTCATGCCGAAGGTCAGTTCGGACTGCAACTCGATCTCAACATTGCAATGGCGTCCGCCGAAGAGTTCAGGCTTCAGAAGGTAAGCGACGACCGTCGGATCATGCAGCGGGCCGCCGTCGGAGCCGTATTTCTCCTCGTCGAAGCGTTCGAAGAACTGCAGCCACTCGACCATGGTGAGGGCCGGCTTGGTGCCGATTTCGGCGATGCGGGCGACACGGGCCTTGGTGGTCATCAACTGATGGGTGACGTCGAGCGGCATCATGGTGACCGGGATGCCCGAGCCGACAACGGCGGCTGCCGCATGCGGATCGACGAAAATGTTGAATTCGGCGGCCGGCGTGATGTTGCCGCCTTCGAAGAAGCCGCCGCCCATCATGACC
>JARXAQ010000009.1 GCA_029865825.1 Rhizobium sp. | reverse complement strand
AAGGCGCGGGCGAGAAAGGCTGTGGCTGGCGGCAACTGAGACAGATCGGCTGTGTAACGCAGCCGGTCGGACACGTAGCCAGACGGTACGATGACCGCGCCGACGTCATCGAAAGCGGCACCTTCGATGTTTTCAAAGCTCTCGCGACACTCTAACGGGGCCTGGTGTTCATGGCCCTTGAATGTGAGCGACGGCTGGTCCCACAAGCGCGAGACAAACCGCAACGGCACCCCGCTTTCCTGGAAGCGATACTGGTAATACCAGATTTCGTGTTCGTAGTAGTCGCCTTCAATGAGGACAAGGACAGATTTGGGCATGGTGACTTTCCTCTCGACGGGGTGGGTTCGTGATGTCAATGGCCGCAGTGGACGGTTATGGCATCGGGGTGGACATCGCCCTCGAGCACCACGTCGAGGAGGAACGGGCCGGGCTCGGAAAAGGCGGCGGCGAGCGCTGGGCCGATCTGGTCCGGTGTCTCGATGCGCCGGCTCGGCACCGACAGCGCTGCCGCCATATCCGCAAAACGCAGGGCTGGGCGCGACAGGTCGAAACTCACCGGGAAGGGTCGGCCCTCGGTTCCCGCAACGCCCCAGAACTGCTGGATGTTCATCTGTAAGAGCCGATACGAACCGTTGTTGCAGATCACCCATTTCACCGGCAGCCGGTGGCGGGCGGCGGTCCACAGCGCCTGTATGGTGTACATGGCGCCGCCGTCGCCGGAGACGGCAACAACAGGTCGTCCAGCCCGGGCCGCCGCCAAGCCGAGGCCGCCGGCAAGGGCGGTCCCGAGCGAGCCGCCGCGTGTCTGGAAAAAGGCCGCGGGGTCGGTTGGCGGCAAGTGGCGGACCAGGGCGGGAGAATTGGTCAGCGCCTCGTCGAAGATCGCCGTTCCTGGCGGAATGGCCTCGGCCAGGGCCCGCGCGAAGGTGGCGAAGGGTATGGGGCGCAGATCTGCCTTGGCGGCGTCTTCGGCGAGCTCAGCCTCGCGCTTTGCGGACTTCGTTCGCTGGGCGGCCTCGACGCGCCCGGCCGCGGCGGCGCGGGCCGCCGGCGAGAGGCGGGCCTCGATCGCTACAATGAGGGCGCTGAGCGTGGTCTTTGGGTCGGCGAGGAGGGCAAGATCGACCGGGTGGTTCTTGCCGATCTGGTCGGCGTCGAGATCGACATGGATCCCGAAGGCGCCCTCGGCGTAAATCGTGCCAAGCTCGGGGAACACTTCCGGAACCATATAGGTGCCGACGATGAGGTTGACGTCGCCGGATTTCAGGATCGGAAGGCTCTGTTCGCCAAACATGTGCCCCGTCTGACCGCGCCACATGGGGTGGGTCGTGTCGAGGTTGACCTCGCCGCTGTCGACACCCCACACATCGGCACCCAGCAGGGTCGCGATGCGACCGACCTCCGCCTGCGCGCTGGACCAGGCGACGCCATCGCCGACGAAGAGCGTTGGGCGGGCGGCGGCTGCCAGCTTGTCCGCGGCCAGCCCGATCAGGGCCGCATCCCCCAGGCTCGCGCTGTTCGGCACGAGAGACGGGATCGCGGCTTCATGCGCCTCGGCGTCGAGCACGTCCTGCGGCAGGCAAACATAAACCGGTCCCATCGGCGCGGTGCCGGCGACCTTGAACGCTCGGCGAAGCACACGCAGCAGTGAGGTGGGGTGCTGCACCACCGTTGCCCACTTGGTCACCGGTGCCGCCATGCCCACGAGATCGGCGGCCATCTGCGCGTTCATTGCAGCGTAGCGAATGCCGGCGTCGCCGCCGATCACCACGAGTGGGCTGTGGCCGCGTTTCGCCTGATAGAGGGCGCCAATCGCGTTGCCGAGGCCGGGCGAGGAATGGATTTGGGCTACGGCGACCTTGCGGGTCGCCCTGGCATGGGCATCTGCGGCAAGGCTCGCGACTGACTCTTGGAGGGTCAGGACATAGTCAATGCTGGGAAAGTCCCCAAGCGCATCAAGCATGCCCTGTTCGACCGTACCGGGGTTCCCGAAGACATGGGTGATGCCCTCGGCGACCAGTTGTTCAATGACTGCGCGATGTCCTGTTCGCACGGCGATCTCCGGATGTTATGGGGTCATGGCGGGGTCCAAAGCCAACGCGAAACAAGCGCGAAACAAGACGTCAGCAGATGAGGGGTTGGCCCTACCATCCGGAGCGGGTGAGCCCGTGCTTAAGAACATCAACGAAGCGATCGCCGAATTCATGGGAGCACTGCAGGGATCGCGCAGTGATGAACGGATAGTCGACGATGACCGAGGTCCGCTTGCCAAAATTGCCATGATAGGCGCCATGAGGCTTGACGGCGTCTCTTAGCAGATACTCCAGGACGTAAGGCGGAGGGCCCATGTTGAAGTCGGTGCCAACGAAACCGGTGCCGTCGTGATAGTCGTATTCGATGCAGTGACCAGTGACGTGTTTGCCGGAGATTATCGACATGCGCTCGTTGAAGTCACGAGCGAAGACGAGTGCAGCGACCCCGTAGCAAATGGCGCCGATTGGCCTCCCGGCCGCATGGAATCCAAGGATAAGGTCATGGACCCGTTGGTTGTTGACGATGTCAACGATGGGCCCGCTCCCACCGACCAGAAGAATGGAGTCATATGTATCGAGGAGCTTTTGCTGAGCTTTGCGGCGTGCTTCATAGTAGCTTTCAAGTCGCCGCAAGAAATCTGGCGCGCTATAGTATGGCCGCTCCGGCATCATGTCGATAAGGGCGAGGGTAGCATCGAGCCTATTGGTCGCTTCGAAGGCCTTCACCATTTCTGCGTCGCTGGGTGTCGTAACGCAAATGCCGAGCGGCGGATCGACGTAGTTTGCATCGACACTTGGCGGAAGAACCGGGGAGCGCTTGCCCCGTGGCGTCACGAAATCGAACGCGTAACCGGCCTCTTGAAGTTTGGCGAGAGGACCGACCAGTTCGATCCCCCAATAGCCCCACTCGGACATGACCGCTAGAATTTTTCCATTAGCAGACAAGAAAGCCGCTCCTTACCGGAAATTAAACCAAAGTCGCCACTAAACCACGAAGGGTGGCTTGGCAAGTGAATTATTAGCTTAGGGAACCTCTGATCAACCGGGCGATCAGGTCAGTTTTTGCTGGTCAGGGCGACCGCGGTTAGGTCCTCTGCCACAGTTGATCGCGTCCCCTCTATGTTGGGGGTATAAAAGGCTATGAACCGCCGCTGGTTTGTCGAGTAGTGTTTCTTTGGTTCAGCCTGGTCGGTGTCCTTATCTTCTTGAAAAAACCGCCCTGGCATCTTAGTCTGTTCCCTTCGCAGCCGCCTAGTCCGCATCCTTTTGGTTCGACTAGACAACTCAGATCAAGGGATTTCCTATGCTCCTCGACTCCACCGGAGGTTTGAGTGCCAGTTCTCTCCGCAGAAGATTAGCCCCTTTGTTGCGCAGCCCGCGGTTTGAATTTGCGTTAGGGATTTCTGTTTTTGTTATAGGGCTGGCTGAGTTGATCGAGGATATTTTTTCCGTACTGTTGCCATCTCCTGACGTTCATCATGCGCTATTGCTTTTGGGCGCTGTGACTGCTCTTCGCGGCCTTGTGGATATCCTCGAAGGTGCCGAACAGGTTGCCGAGGCGAACCTACGAAAAAACAACATCAGTAAAGACGGATCCGAGAAAAAAGACCTAGAAGCGTGACTTTTGTTCCGAATAAAAAGGATCACAAACTGAACTGCCCCGGCTTTCCCGGTGGCTGTTTTGCTTAAGGGGACCTCTCGCGGTTTTATGCTGCTCTTTTGATCACATATTGTGAAGCAAAGCAGATGAACGATGGGCACAGGCAGGACGAATGAATTTAGTAAAGATGCGGTGCGAAAGATGCTGGTTCAGGCTTAAGGCCCGAAACCCTTGCCGGCATCAAAGGAGGACAACCCGATGATCTCACGAGGCAACGGAACAGAACCAGTGCGGTCAGAGGTCACGGCGGCTGGCGCAGCGTCGATTGAGGCTGTTGTTCCCAAGGAGCGCGTCTCGGCTGTTTTTGACGGTATCATCGCCATTGCGGCAACCCTTTTGATCATGTCTGTCGATATCTCTAGCACGGACAAAGTGCTTTCTTTCGGGGATTTTGCCAGAGCCGCTCACCAAATCCTAAACTGGCTTGTCAGCTTCCTGATGGTCGCCATGATATGGGGACAGTTCCATTTTATATTCTCCCATTCCAAGCATTGGGATATGGGGCTTATGGCGCTGACTTTTCTGCAAGTGGCGGCGGTTTCTCTCATCCCTTTCGCCTCGAATGTCGCTGGTGACCATCCAGAAAGTGTCGCCGCGGCCATTGTGTTCACCGGGGTTATGGCCGCCAATGGTTACATCCTAACGTTGAACGCTTGGCTCCTGCGGCGCAAGACACATCTGCATGTAGCCGACAGCAGCTATCATCATCTTCATGCGCGCATCCACGCGCAAGCGGCCACGTATTCCATCACTACCTGCATTGCCATAGCCGGCAGCATCTTCCATCACCCGCTTTGGAGAATTCTTGCATGGGCATTATGTCCACTGTTGCTTGTTTTGGTGCTTAGGTCCTCCGCGTGGCGGTTCCGACACGATAGGGTCGGCTGATCCATCTTGCGTCCTAAGGTGTCTCAGGCTCGCGCGGATTGAAAAGGCTCGCTTCCCATTGTGGTAGTGGGTTTATCAGTCTCAGCGTTCAACGAATCGTCCGCTTCTGGCAAACGACTCTTCCTCTGCGGTGAAATGGGGTGGGGCGTCCATCTTGTCGGGGTCATAGCCGTAGGTACGCGAAAGATAGCCAGACCTTTGGATGGCATCCTCAAGCTCCGCGATCTCTGGACGGGCTAACGCGATGATACGCGCTATTTCTTCCTGGTCGGCGTTCCGCAGCGCCATCTGCATTCTTTCGCGCAGCGCTGCCAACCGCGTGCTTGGCTTTAAACTTTCCAAAATGCCTTCGATTTTTTCGACCGGTACAACGGCCTGCCCCAAAGCTCGCGCGCGGCTCAGTTCGGCTTGAAGGCCGGGCCAGAAGCGGGTGGTATAAAGCGGCGTCTTTTCCTGATGATACCACTCTTCTGTCCGTTGGATGGATGACGATACGGCGTTGTGCAGCTTCCAGACAAAAAGCCGAAGCGTTCCCTGTTTTTCGGCCCTGATCTCTTCCAGCCTCTCCTCAGGTGAAATTTGCAGCGGCGGATTGTCCGGTTTCTGTCCCAGGAATAGGAATTCGATCGGGTAGTGATCTACCTCGCTGTTGCGCAGGACGTATCTGTTCAGGTGATGCCGGCAGTATGGACAAGGATACATTGTAGCGAAAGCGCGAAAGAAACGCTTGAAACGGGCTATTGCCTCCGCCTTCTCGGGAAGTTCCAAATTCTCGACGATTTCAGCCGAACTATGGAGGAAGCACCAAACTGCGGGCCCGATATAGTAGGGAAAACTCAGCCGCATTTCAGATTGCTCTACATCTCGCCGCCCCAACCAGACGTCGATGAAAGCTACATACTGGCTCAGATACCCACTGCCACGGCCGAATTCCTCGCGCTCTCGGCGCTTTTCCAGGCCGTTCAAGTAATGCTCGGTAAGGCGCCAAGCCTGCCTGATCGCTAGCTTGATGCGCGATGGGCAGTTCGGAAAACCAACCTCCACATCCTGGGCAAAGGGTTGGAAAGCGCCCGCTTCGACCTGAGCTGCATGCCAAGCATCCAGCGTTGCTTCATCAGGCTCGGATTGGCCGGCCAAATCGGCATCATTCATGATCGATGCGCAACGCAGCAACTGCGGCATGAACTGCTCGTACCAGAAGCGCGCCGGCATGATCGCCCCTTCCGGGCGTACACCATCCGACACGTTCACCGGATTCCAAACATCAAGATAGTTGATTTCCGTGGCACTCACCCCATCCGTGCCGGAGCTCTGATCCGTCAAATGTTCGGCCATAAGTTCACGATGGCTCAGGCGATTTGCATCGAAAAGTGAAAGGGTGTGAGCGTTGATATCTGTCGGTGCGATGCCGTGTAATCGCAGCGCAAGGACGAACTCGATACACTCAGCGAAGCGGGAGCGGTGTGAGTCTGTCGCAGTCCGTTCTGCCTCGATACGGGCCTCAGCCTCCCTCATCTCGGCCGTTTTGGAAATTCGATCCCAGCTTTGTATCCGAGTCTGTAGAGCCGCCACCTCATCGGTTACCAGTTGAGCAAGCTTGCGGAATTCGGCCTCAGCCGCCGCACCTTGTACAAGCCCAAGAGACAAGTAAAAACTAGTTGCCGCAACGACGAATTCGGAAAATTCATTGACCTTATAAGGAAGGTCTCGGACGCGCAG
>JARXAQ010000069.1 GCA_029865825.1 Rhizobium sp. | reverse complement strand
AAGACCGTAACGATCAACGTTTCGGCAACCGCACAGAGCACGACGGAAACCAAGAACGCCCTATCGATGTATCTGGTTCTGGACCGCTCCGGTTCGATGGCCTGGGACACCTCGACCATCAACCCTGCCCAGCCCACCAAGCTCGCCTATTACTCGTGCGGCACCTATAGCAAGCCTAAGACATGCAGCTACGAGGTCGCCAACTACGTCCTCAAGATCGACGCCTTGAAACTGGCCGTAGCCAATCTGAAAACCCAGCTCGACACGGCGGATCCGGATAAGAAATACGTTCGCACTGCGGCTGTGTCCTATGAAGCCAAGATGTACACCCCGGTCGGTTTCAAGTGGGGCAGTGATCACACACTGACCTATGTCCAGGCACTGGTAGCAGATGGGGGGACGGACTCGTCCGATGCCATGGCCCGGGCCCATACGGACATCATCAAGAAGAGCGAAGACACGGCACACAAGAACAAGAATGGCCAGAAGCCGAGCAAATTCATCGTCTTCATGACCGACGGCGACAACAACTACACGAGCGCCGACACTGAGACCAAGGCGACCTGCGACACAGCCAAGAAAAACGGCGTCGAGATCTTCACCGTCGCCTTCATGGCACCGAGCAAGGGACAAGAGCTGCTCCAGTACTGCGCATCCGGCACCTCCAACTATTATGACGCGCAGAATGCCTCCGAACTCGTCGCGGCCTTCAAGGAAATCGGCGACAAGGCGGTCCAGGCCTCCACCCGCCTGACCAACTGACGCGCATCCAAAGCGTTTCGGAAAATCCACACATTCGGCCGCGACCCGCTGGGTCGCGGCTTTTTATTGTCTGCTCCATGCCTTACAACCCGTGAAACATCAGAGGCTTAGCAGGCCAGACCGTCGCTGGAACAATTTCGCGCCACAGGCCACGCGCCTGTTGCAAGTGTATCATATCGATGCGTACACTGACGGCGAAGGGGGTGACCGCCGACAGCGGGTTCGACGGTGCCCTGCGAACCGAGCAAAGCCAGGCGGACCGATGATCAAGACCCCCCACAAAGCCGATCTTCCCCTTCCCAAACGCGGCGCGTCCGACCCGGCAGCACTTGCCGGCGAGATCATGGACAAGCTCACTTACAGTATCGGCAAGGATGCCAAGGTCGCGACCCCGCATGACTGGCTGACCGCCACCGTCCTGGTCGTGCGCGACCGCATCATCGACACCTGGATGGAATCAACCCGCAACACCTACCTGAACAACGGCAAGCGGGTGTATTACCTGTCGCTGGAGTTCCTGATCGGCCGACTGCTCCGCGACGCCATGTCGAACCTGGGCCTGATGGACGACATCCGCGATGCCCTGCAATCGCTGTCGGTCGACTTCGACGTGATTGCCGGCCTCGAGCCCGACGCGGCGCTGGGCAACGGTGGTCTCGGCCGCCTCGCCGCCTGCTTCATGGAAAGCATGGCAACCGTCAACATCCCGGCCTATGGCTACGGCATCCGCTATGTCCACGGTCTCTTCCGCCAGCAGATGGCAGAAGGCTGGCAGGTCGAACTGCCGGAAAGCTGGCTCGCTCACGGCAACCCCTGGGAATTCGAGCGCCGCGAAAGCTCCTACGAAATCGGCTTCGGCGGCACCGTAGAGACCATCGACTCGCCTGACGGCGAACTGCGTTACGTCTGGAAGCAGGGCGAGCGCGTCATCGCCACCGCCTATGACACGCCGGCCGTCGGCTGGCGCGGCGAGCGCGTTAATACGCTGCGCCTCTGGGCCGCCCAGCCGATCGACCCGATCCTTCTCGAAGCCTTCAACGCCGGCGACCATATCGGCGCGCTGCGCGAGAGCAACAAGGCCGAGACGCTGACCCGCGTCCTCTATCCGGCCGACGCCACCACCGCCGGCCAGGAACTGCGCCTGCGCCAGGAATTCTTCTTCTGTTCGGCCTCGCTGCAGGACATCGTGCGCCGTCACCTCCAGCAGGGCAACACGCTGGCGCAAATGCCGGAAAAGGTCGCGATCCAGCTGAACGATACCCATCCCGCTGTCTCCGTCGTCGAGTTGATGCGCCTGCTAGTCGACGTCCACGGCGTCGACTTCGACGACGCCTGGGAGATCTCGTCCAAGACCTTCTCCTACACCAACCACACGCTGCTGCCCGAAGCGCTGGAAAGCTGGCCGGTTCCGCTTTTCGAGCGCCTGCTGCCGCGCCACATGCAGCTGGTCTATGCCATCAACGCAAAGATCCTGCTCGACGCCCGCAAGAGCCGCGGCTTCACCGACCAGGAAATCCGCCACATCTCGCTGATCGACGAAAGCGGCGACCGCCGCGTGCGTATGGGCAACCTAGCCTTCATCGGCTCGCATTCGATCAACGGCGTTTCGGCTCTCCACACCGAACTGATGAAGGAGACGGTTTTTGCCGATCTCCACAAGCTCTACCCCACCCGCATCAACAACAAGACCAATGGCATCACGCCCCGCCGCTGGCTGATGCAGTGCAACCCTGATCTCACCAACCTGATCAAGGAGGCTATCGGCCCGGATTTCCTCGACGATGCCGACAAGCTGAAGGCGCTCGATGCCTTCGCCGACGACGCCTCGTTCCAGGAAAAGTTCGCAGCGGTCAAGCGCGCCAACAAGGTGCGCCTGGCAAGCCTCGTTGCCGGCCGAATGGGCATCCGCCTCGACCCGAACGCCATGTTCGACATCCAGATCAAGCGCATCCACGAATACAAGCGCCAGCTTTTGAACATCATCGAGACGGTGGCCCTTTTCGACCAGATGCGCTCGCATCCCGAACGCGACTGGGTGCCGCGTGTAAAGCTCTTCGCCGGCAAGGCGGCGCCGAGCTATCACAACGCCAAGCTGATCATCAAGCTGGCCAATGACGTCGCCCGCGTGATCAACAACGACCCCTCGGTGCGCGGCCTGCTGAAGGTCGTCTTCGTGCCGAATTACAATGTCTCGTTGGCTGAGGTCATGGTCCCGGCCGCCGATCTTTCCGAACAAATATCCACCGCAGGCATGGAAGCCTCTGGAACCGGGAACATGAAGTTCGCGTTGAACGGTGCATTGACCATCGGAACACTCGATGGCGCCAATGTCGAAATGCGCGACCATGTCGGGGAGGAAAACATCGTGATATTCGGAATGACCGCAGACGAGGTCGGGCGGATCCGCGCGGAGGGACACAACCCCCGTGCCGCCATCGAAGCCTCGCGCGATTTGCAGCAGGCCCTGAACGCCATTTCCTCGGGTGTCTTCTCGCCGGATGATCGCGAGCGGTATGCCGGTCTCATGCAGGGCATCTACCAGCATGACTGGTTCATGGTCGCCGCCGATTTCGACGCCTATACCCAGGCCCAGCGTCGCGTTGACGACATCTGGACCGATAAATCGAGCTGGTATTCCAAGACCATCCGCAACACCGCACGCATGGGCTGGTTCTCATCTGACCGCACCATTCGTCAGTACAATGCGGACATCTGGAGAGCCTGATGGCAAAATCGCCGAAGAAGAACGGTGTCGACCCCAAGCCGGATACACCGTCGGCGGATGAAATCCAGGCCATCATTGACGGTACGCATGGCGATCCCTTCGCCTTTCTCGGCCTGCAGGAGCATGACGGCGGCTTTGTCGCCCGCTGCTTCGTGCCCGGTGCCGAGACGGTCACGGCGCACACCCTGTCGGGTGAGGCGATCGGCGAACTGACGCGCCGCCATGACGCCGGCTTCTTTTCCGGCCTGGTCAAGGTTTCAAGCCTGCAGCCGATCCGCTACCGCGCCACCCGTGGCGACGACGAATGGATGGTCACCGATCCCTACAGCTTCGGACCGATCCTCGGCCCGATGGACGACTATTTCATCCGCGAAGGCTCGCATCTGCGCCTCTTCGACAAGATGGGCGCCCATCCGATCAAGCACCAGGGCGTCGACGGCTTCCACTTTGCCGTCTGGGCACCGAATGCCCGCCGCGTTTCCGTCGTCGGTGACTTCAACGACTGGGACGGCCGCCGCCACGTCATGCGGCTCCGCCGCGACACCGGGATCTGGGAAATCTTCGCACCCGACGTCCGCGCCGGTGCAAGCTACAAGTTCGAGATCATCGGCCCCCATGGCGAGCTTCTGCCGCTGAAGGCAGACCCATATGCACGCCGCGCCGAACTGCGACCGAAGAACGCCTCGGTCACAACAGGCGAACTGGAACAGGCTTGGGACGATGAAGAGCACCGCAAACACTGGGCGAGCATCGACCAGCGCCGTCAGCCGATCTCGATCTACGAGGTGCATGCCGGTTCCTGGCAGCGCCGCGACGATGGCTCGATGCTCTCCTGGGACGAGATGGCCGAGCGCCTGATCCCTTACTGCGTCGACATGGGCTTCACCCATATCGAGTTCATGCCGATCACCGAGCACCCCTATGATCCGTCCTGGGGCTACCAGACCACAGGGCTTTACGCTCCGACCGCTCGCTTCGGCGAGCCGGAAGGGTTTGCCCGCTTTGTCAACGGCTGCCACAAGGTCGGCCTCGGCGTCATCCTCGACTGGGTGCCGGCGCACTTCCCGACCGATGCCCATGGCCTTCGCCAATTCGACGGCACGGCCCTTTACGAACATGCCGACCCGCGCCAGGGTTTCCACCCCGACTGGAACACGGCGATCTACAATTTCGGCCGCCTTGAAGTCCTGTCCTACCTGATCAACAACGCGCTCTACTGGGCGGAGAAATTCCACCTCGACGGTCTGCGCGTCGATGCCGTCGCCTCGATGCTCTACCTCGATTATTCCCGCAAGGAAGGCGAGTGGATCCCCAACGAGTATGGCGGTCGCGAAAACCTGGAATCGGTGCGCTTCCTCCAGCAGATGAATGCCCATGTCTATGGCAGTCATCCCGGCATCATGACCATCGCCGAGGAGAGCACCTCTTGGCCGAAGGTCTCCCAGCCCGTGCATGAAGGCGGCCTCGGCTTCGGCTTCAAGTGGAACATGGGCTTCATGCACGACACGCTGAGCTATTTCGCCCGTGACCCGATCTACCGGAAGCACCACCACAGCGAACTGACCTTCGGCCTGCTCTACGCCTTCTCGGAAAACTTCGTCCTCCCGATCTCCCATGACGAAGTCGTGCACGGCAAGGGCTCGATGCTGGCCAAGATGCCGGGCGATGACTGGCAGAAGTTTGCCAATCTCAGGGCCTATTACGGCCTGATGTGGGGCCATCCCGGCAAGAAGCTCTTGTTCATGGGCCAGGAATTTGCCCAGTGGGGCGAGTGGTCGGAAGAGCGGTCGCTCGACTGGAACCTGCTCGGCTACGCGCCGCATGAAGGCATGCGCCGTCTGGTGCGCGACCTGAACCTGACCTATCGCTCGAAGCCGGCACTGCATGCCCGCGATTGCGAGGGTGAAGGCTTTGAATGGATCGTCGGCGACGACCAGGACAATTCGGTCTTTGCCTGGCTGCGCAAGGCGCCTGGCGAAAAGCCGATCGCTGTCATCTGCAATCTCACGCCGACTTTCCACGAAAGCTACGAATTGAGCTTGCCTGCGGCGGGCCGTTGGCGTGAAATATTGAATACCGATGCTGAAATCTATGGTGGCAGCGGCAAGGGCAATGGTGGTCGCGTGGAGGCGCATGCCACGGGAAGCGGCTGGGCAAAGGCGGGGCTGACGCTCCCGCCACTGGCCGTCATCATGCTGGAATTGGAACAGTAAGGGGAGGATTACAATGACGGAAAAGAGAACAAAAAGCCTGTCGCGCGACGCCATGGCCTATGTGCTGGCCGGTGGCCGCGGTAGCCGCCTCAAGGAACTCACGGATCGCCGCGCCAAGCCCGCCGTCTATTTCGGCGGCAAGGCCCGCATCATCGATTTCGCCCTGTCGAATGCACTCAACTCCGGCATCCGCCGCATCGGCGTCGCCACGCAGTACAAGGCGCATTCGCTGATCCGCCACCTGCAGCTCGGTTGGAACTTCTTCCGACCGGAACGCAACGAGAGCTTCGACATCCTGCCCGCCTCTCAGCGCGTTTCCGAGACCCAGTGGTATGAAGGCACGGCCGACGCCGTTTACCAGAACGCCGACATCATCGAATCCTACGCGCCGGAATACATGGTCATCCTCGCCGGCGACCACATCTACAAGATGGACTATGAGCAGATGCTCCAGCAGCATGTCACCTCGGGCGCCGACGTGACCATCGGCTGCCTGGAAGTGCCGCGCATGGAAGCAACCGGCTTCGGCGTCATGCATGTGGATGGGACCGACCGCATCATCGATTTCGTCGAAAAACCCGCCGATCCGCCGGGCATTCCCGGCAACCCGGATCTGGCGCTGGCCTCGATGGGCATCTACGTCTTCCACACCAAGTTCCTGATGGAACTTCTGCGCCGCGACGCCGCCGATCCGGACTCCAGCCGCGACTTCGGTAAGGACATCATTCCTTACGTCGTGAATAGCGGCAAGGCAGTCGCCCACAGCTTCGCCCAGTCCTGCGTTCGCTCCGATTTCTAGCGCGAACCCTACTGGCGCGACGTCGGCACG
>JARXAQ010000230.1 GCA_029865825.1 Rhizobium sp. | reverse complement strand
AGATTGTAACGTTGTTCATGCACGGCATTTGTTGCACAATTATTTGATTTCTATTCGGTGGGTCCAATGAAGCGATATAACGATCTGCTTTTTGATCAGGACATGACTTGCGCTCAGCGACATGGCGAACTGATCCGGTTCACGAAGAATGAGCGGTTGCTGCTTAAGGCCTTCACTCAGAAGGCGGGACGCTTGCTGAGCCGGGATTCGCTGCTGGACGCGATCTCAGGAACCGGCTCCGATCGCTCTGACCGGAATATCGACTATGTCATCACACGGCTGCGCGCCAAGATTGGCGACAGTGTCAAAAAGCCCTGCTTCCTCGCCACGCGCTATGGCGAGGGCTATATCTGGATCGCGCAACCGGAAGAGGCCGAATTGAGCGACGCCTTTCTGGTGGTCGGGCCGGTCTATGGTCTGGAGGGGGAAGCTTTCGAACCCGAGGTTCGGGAGGTCATCCACCACCTTTGTGATCTGCTGTCCGAAAGGCTGGCAGAGCCGCGCAAGGTGGTGTTTTCATCCGCCTTCGATCCGCGGCAACAGGCGCGCGGCGTCGAATACTGCCTGGAAATGTCGTTCCTCAAGGATGGCGCCAAGCTTCACGCCCGGGCCGTGCTCCGGTCCGCGCGCAGTTGGCAGACCGTCAAGGTTTTAAAGCTGGTGATCAACTGGCTGGCGGGCCACGGCGATCCCGGGATCACGGCTCTTGCGACTGAAGTGATCGACGAGATGGTGTTTCATGCCTCAGAGACGGGTACACAAGCCAGCGCCATTCCGCTGGAACTGAGCATGCACGAGGCGTCCCGAATCATCGGAATGCCGGATCAGGGGTGGTTGGACAGCGGCGAGATGCTCGCCCGAAAGCGGGCCGAGGACCCCGCTGACGCGAAGGTGGCGGTGATGTGGGCATCGCATCTGTATGCGGTACTCATCCTGGGACCGCCGAATTTCGGGCTCAACGACGAACGGCGTGAGCAGATCGAGCGGGAGATCGAGGCGACCTGCCTTGCCTGTCTGCCGGACGTTCAGAACAATCCGGTTCTGAGGGCCTGTATCGCCAAGCTGCTGTTTTTCGTCGACCGCCGACATCTGGATCTATCGGAGAGCCTCCTCCGTGAGATTCTGGAAAGCCCCGATCTCGAACTTTCGGTCGTCTATCCGCTTCTGGGGCAAATGCGGGCTTTGCGGGGCGAGTTCGATGATGCGCTGCGCTATTTCGACCATGCGCTGCTCACGGCCGAGGCCGGCTCGCAGTATCATATCTATATTTCCGTCCTGAGGCTCTCAATGTTCCTGGCGTCGGGGCAACGCGAGCAACTCGAGCGGGAAGCGGAGGCGCTGTACCGCCTCTCGCCCCAGACGCTTTATACCGTCGGCATCTTTCTGGGGGGACCCGACGACCCGCTCAGACCCGAGCATGATGCCGTGCTCACCGCACGCGGGCCGGATGGCGCACTCGATATGTTGAAATATCTCTACAATACCTCGGCACGGCAGTTCGTCTCTCCGGTTCACAGGGAGCGGGTGTATGCCGGCTTTGCTGCGCAAGTCGAACGTAAGTTCGGGCTTCGGTTCGTTCCTCCAGAACGTGTGGACGCTTAGGCGCTCACCGGTTCGGAAGGGTATCAGCGGGGTTGCAAGCGGTCCGACAGCGCCTTCAACAGTGCTGCTGAATCATACGGCTTGCGCACGACCGGCACGCTGGCAAAACCTTCCGGTACGATCGACCGGTCGTCATAGCCCGTGGCGAAGACGAAGGGGATGCCGAGCCTTGCCAATTCTTCCGCGACCGGCACCGAGGTGTCACGGCCGAGATTGATGTCGAGAATGGCGATCGCCGGCGTGAACGTTTTCAGCCGGTTCAGCGCGTCGGCACTCGAACTGGCAGTTACGACGTTGTCGATGCCGGCGTCGGCCAGCATCATTTCCGCGTCCATGGCGATCAGCACCTGGTCCTCGACCAGAAGCACGGGCAGGCCGGGCGGCAGGGGCTGACTCTCTGGCACGGGACCTTGATCCTCGGCGATTTGCTCTTTGGTGATCTCGGCAGTCTCCCAGGTCAGAAAGCGGCCGGGAATACGAAACTCGGCCGACAGACCCTCAGGCTTATAGTCCAAATGGCTGGAACCGCCAAGGTCATAGGGAATGCTGCGTTCGATCAGCGCGGTGCCGAAGCCCTTGCGGCCGATCGGGCCGATCGTCGGGCCACCGCTTTCGTGCCAGCGTATGACACAGTCGTCTTCGTCCACGCGCTGCCAATCGACGAGCAAGGCGCCACCTGGACGCGACAGCGCGCCGTATTTGGCGGCATTGGTGCAGAGCTCGTGGATGACGAGTGCCGCAACGGCATGGGCGCGCGCGTCGAGCGTGACGGAGCCGCCGGTGATCGACAGCGTGTTGAGGCCGGCACGGTAGGGCAGGAGCTCCGCCTGCAGCAGTTCCGACAGGGTCCCGCCACCGCCGCCGCGGGTCAGCTGGTCGTGGGCGTGCGACAGGGCATGGATGCGGCCTCGCAACGACCCGATATAGTGTTCGATCGGCACCTCGTCCTGGCCGGGGGCCGCCACCAGCGACTTGATCACCGCCAGAATGTTCTTCACCCGATGGTTGAGCTCCTCGTTCAGCATGCGCTGGCGGATGTCAGCCTTGCTGCGTTCTTCCTGCATCAACTCGTTGTGGTGCAGGACGATCTCGACCGTTGCCGAGCGGATCGCCTCGGCAATTTCATAATCGGCGTCGCGCCACGGCTCGGCCTGGTGGCGCACCGTTTCCTTCCAGATGGCAAAACTCTTGCGCGGCGTCAGGCGGTCGCCGAGTGGGCCGACCTCGTATGTTTTTTCCGGATTGCCGGCCCAGTTGAGCGTCTGCAGGCGCTCGCGGCGGAAAAAGAAGAGGTAGTCGCGGGGAATCTGCGACAGCGGTACGGCCAGCAGGCCGGAAACCGTTTCGGGATAGTCGGCGCCCGGAAAATCGGCCGACAGCGACTTGGTGCCCCAGATCCGCCCGTCCGCGACGCCGCCGACGAAACCTGCGAGCCTGGCTTCTTCTCCTGCGGGCGGATACGACCCGATCGCCGTCCAGCGGCCTTTCATCCATAGCCCAACGCCATCGCAGGCCAGCAGCTTCTGGAATTCCGGCAGGGCGCTGGCCAGGATCTGGTCCACATCGGTCTGGTGCGAGGCCGTCTGGAGGAAGCGGTCGAGCGCGCGGCGCGCTTCGGTGGCGGTGTCGAGCTTGCGCTTCTGGCGCAGGGCGAGAAGATGCAGCGAGAAGAATTCCCCGAACATCTCGGCGGCGATCCGCTCGGACATGGTCAGCGTTTTCGGCGCATAGTGATGGCAGGCGATCAGGCCCCAGAGCTTGTCATCCACGATGATCGAGATCGACATGGAGGCAGCGACGCCCATGTTGCGCAGGTATTCGCAATGAATGGGCGAGACGCTGCGCAGATGCGCGAAGGACAGGTCGAGTGGCCGGCGCACCTCGTCCTCTTCCGGCAGCAGGGGCACACGAATGCCGTTCGCGTCCGAAATCACGCGGATCGGATTTTGCATGTAGAGAATGCGGGCCTGTCTCGGAATGTCGGTGGCGGGGAAATACTGGCCGAGGAAGCTTTCGAGATCCGCCCGTTTGGCCTCGCTCGCTACCTTGCCCGAACCGTCCTCCTCGAAGCGATAGATCATCACACGATCATAGCCGAGCACGGCACGCACCAGTTTGGCGGACGAGGAGATCAGCAGGTCGACGTCGGCGATGTCTTTCACACGCCCGATCATCTCACGGGCGAGCTGCAGCGGCTGGGTGCGGCGATGGGAGGGTTCGAATTCGACGATCGCGCCATCGTCTTCGCGATGCACGGCAATATCGAAGTGATCACCGTTTGGCAGTCGCAGATGGGCGATCACGGCGGGGCGGCTGGCATCCGGAGCCTGGGAGATCGCATTGCGCAGGTCGTGGGTGGCTTCCTCGCCAAGCAGGTCGGGGATCGATTGCCCTTTCAGATCGCCCGCACTGCGCAACATTCCCACGGCATTGGCCGAGTAGCGCTTGACCGTGGTGATGGCGGGATCGCAGGCCAGCAGACAGCCGTGGGCCTGGATGCTACCGGGAATGTGGATGGGTTCACGGTCGCAATTCGACAGGTCGACGGTAGAGGCGGTGAGCATTCATGGAACTTTCGAAGGCGTTGCGGGCATAGTCGAAAGCGGTGTCGGCCCAGGCTGCAGCGGCCGTTTCGTCATACACACACACGTTCTCCATACGATCCGAGAACGCACGCCAGTTGGAAAAGTTCCTCGCCTGGGCGAAAAGATGTCGCGCGCCTCGAACGTCGGTGAAACCGAGCGCTTGCGCCCGCTTGGCGAGCAGCCGGGCGCCCAGCGCCGACCCTTCCAGGACATAGTGCAAGCCGATCACGCCGCTCCCTTCCGGCAGCACGAAAGGTGGCAGGTCGGCTGGCACCGCGAGGCCGAGATCATCGAGATCGGCCAGCAATTCCTCGGCATAGAGACCGGGGTGCCAGTCCTCGAAACCCGCAGGCAGAGGCTGGGTGGCGAGCCAGGCTTCGACCGGAAGGCGGAAGCGCGCCATGCCATCGAGATAACGCGCATAATTCTCGGCGGTGTCGAAGCCGCCGATCATCGTGTCGAGCGCGTGGTGGGCATCGGCCGTCCGAGTTTTCAGGCCGAGCCGCCTGGGGGAGAGGTCCATGAAAGGTCTTTCGCTATGTCGGCCCTATCCTAACGGCGGCGGTCGAGGGATGACAAGTTCCTGATGACCTGCATCGTGCCGATCAAAGCCGGCCGAGCAGGTCGGCCTTCTTGGTCGAGAACTCTTCGTCTGTGAGGATGCCCTTGCCGTGGAGGACCGCCAGTCGTTCGATCTTGGCGAAAATGTCGTCTTCCGCCGATGCAGAGGCTGCGGCTGCCTGCGACGGATCCTGCACGCTGGCGGCCGGCGTGTCTGGCTTATAGATCGGTTCCGCCTGCAATGTATGCGTGGCTGCGGCATCGGCCGGGGCCGGGGCTACGTAGCGAGACACGACGGGTGGCTCTGGCCGCTCCGCTGCCGGTCCTTGCGCCGCCGCTGCTCTC
>JARXAQ010000093.1 GCA_029865825.1 Rhizobium sp. | reverse complement strand
GACGCGGAACTCGCCGCCCGCATCGAGGCCTCTAGCGCCGTCGCCATCATCAAGCTCGGCCGACATTTTTCCCGCATCCGCGCGCTGATCGAGAGCCTCGGGCTGACCGCGCAGGCGGGTTACGCCGAGCGTGTAAGCCTCGCCGAACAAAAGCTTACGCCATTGGCCGACGTCATCGAAGACACAGCCCCCTATTTCTCGATGATCCTGATCTACAAGGGCGAAGAGCGCTGGCATCCGGCGCTCGCGAAGACGCTCGGAAGCGGGGTATGATGGGCAGCCAGACTGTGTCCTCTATCCCGGTCGTGGTCGTGTTGACCGAGGCCGCCGCTTTACTCGGTCGTCGCATCGCCTCGGAGATCTCCGGCGAGCTGCATGGTGCATCCACCCGCGTCATCTCGGCCGATCTGCATTTCGGTTCCGTCAAGGACCATGTTCAGGCGCTGTTTTCCGCTGGTCGACCGATCATTGCCGTCATGGCGTCGGGCGCGCTGATCCGCCTCTTGGCACCACTGCTCTCCGACAAGCGGACCGAACCGCCGGTGCTGGCTGTCGCCGAGGACGGCTCCTCGGTTGTGCCCTTGCTCGGTGGCCATCACGGTTCCAACGATCTCGCTCGCAAGATTGCGGTCGCGCTCAGTGGCCACGCCGCCATCACGACGGCGGGCGACCTGAAATTCGGGGTGGCGCTCGACCAGCCTCCGGAAGGTTATGTGCTCGCCAACCCTGCCGACGCCAAGGCCGTCATGGCAGAACTGGTGGCGGGTGCCGGCGTCCGGTTCGGCGGTTCATCTGCCACCTGGCTCAACCAATCCAGACTTCCATTTGAACAAGAGGCCCGCGTGACGCTGACCGTGACCGACCAACAGAAGACATCAGACGAGCTCGAGCTCGTCTATCACCCCAGGACGCTAGTCCTCGGCATGGGCTGCGAGCGGCATGCCAAGCGGGAAGAAGCGATCGCGCTGGCCGAGGAGGCGCTCGCCAAGGGTGGGTTCGCACGGGCAAGCCTTGCAGCCGTCTGCTCGATAGACCTGAAGGCCGATGAGACGGCGATCCATGCGGTGGCCGCCCATTTTGGTGTGCCGGCCCGCTTCTTTACCGCCGCTGTGCTCGAAGCCGAGGCGCCCCGGCTGAAAAACCCGTCCGACGTGGTCTTTGCCGAAGTCGGCTGCCATGGTGTTGCGGAAGGGGCAGCCCTGGCTGCGGTAGGGGCGGATGGCACGCTCGTGGTCGAAAAGATCAAGTCGAAGGGGGCCACGGCCGCGATAGCGCGCGCTTTGTACGTCGTCGATCCGGAGACAGTCGGCCGCGCGCGCGGCACGCTCTTCGTTGTCGGCATCGGTCCGGGTTCGGATGGCTGGCGTTCGCCAGAAGTCTCGCGCATGGTCGAGGCGTCGACCGATCTCGTCGGTTATTCGCTCTATCTCGATCTGCTCGGGCCGCTGACGGATGGCAAGACCCGCCACGATTTCGACCTCGGCAAGGAAGAGGCCCGCGTCGTGCATGCCATGGAACTGGCCGGCGAGGGCAAGACGGTGGCGATGGTCTGCTCCGGCGACGCCGGCATCTATGCCATGGCGACGCTGGTGTTCGAACTCTTCGACAAGGGTGGGATCTCGGATGGGGCCAGCCGCATCGAGGTACACGTCTCTCCGGGAATCTCCGCCCTGCAGGCGGCCGCAGCTCGGATTGGCGCGCCGCTCGGCCACGACTTCTGCACCATATCGCTGTCTGACCTGCTGACGCCTTGGGAGCATATCCAGCGCCGGGTGAAGGCGGCAGGTGAGGGCGATTTCGTTATTGCCTTCTACAATCCCGTGTCGATGAAGCGTCGGACACAGCTCGCCTATGCTCGCGATGAATTGTTGAAGTATCGCCCCCTGACGACCCCGGTCATCCTCGCCACCAATCTCGGCCGCGAGGGTGAAAACGTGCGTACCGTGCCACTTGGCGAGTTGAACGTCGACGATGTCGACATGCTGACTGTGGTGGTGGTCGGTTCCTCGGAGAGCCGCACGGTAACGACCGGTGATGGAAAGACCTGGGTCTACACGCCGCGTGGTTATTCTGGGAAAGCGGACAGTGGCATGAAGGGAAATGAAGCATGACCGTCTATTTCATCGGCGCCGGCCCCGGAGCCCCCGACCTCATCACCGTGCGCGGCCTGCACCTCATCGAGCGCTGCCCGGTCTGCCTCTATGCGGGTTCCCTGGTGCCGGAAGAAATCGTCAAGGCCGCCCCTGACGGCGCCATCGTCAAGGACACGGCGCCGATGCATCTCGATGAGATCGTCGCCGACATGGTGGCGGCCAATGAACGCGGCGAAGATGTCGCCCGCGTGCATTCCGGTGATCCTTCGATCTACGGTGCCATTGCCGAGCAGATGCGCCGCCTCGATGCCGCCGGCGTGCCCTATGATGTCGTCCCTGGCGTTCCCGCCTTTGCGGCGACCGCCGCACGGCTCAAGACTGAGCTGACACTGCCTGAGATCGCACAGACTGTCATCGTGACCCGCACCGAAATGAAGGCATCCTCGATGCCGGAATTCGAGACGCTGGAGATCCTCGGAAAATCCCGCGCGACGCTGGCAATCCATCTGTCGATCCGCAATTTGAATCACATCCGCGAGACGCTCACGCCCTATTACGGCGAGGATTGCCCGGTGGTCATCGCTTACCGCGCCACTTGGCCGGACGAGCTCTTCATCCGCACGACGCTGAAGGACATGGCCGACGAGGTCCGCAAGGCAAAGATCACGCGCACCGCGCTGGTGCTCGTCGGCAAAGTCTTCGGAAACGTCGAGTTCCGCGACAGCGACCTATACAATTCTGACTTCAGCCATGTCCTGCGCAACGTCGGCAAAAAGAAGAAAGCGGGCGCCTGAGCGCCAGTCTTCCCAGCGTCACGCTTCCGGTCTAGCGTCGCCACCTGCCGGCGTCGGGCCGCTGGAGCAACACAACAAAAACAAGATAAGAGTCATCCATGCATAAAGTCATTTTTGATACGGACCCGGGCGTCGACGACGCCATGGCGCTGTTGTTCCTGCACCATCATCCCGAGATTAACCTTCTCGGAATCACCACCGTCTTCGGCAATGCGACGATCGAGACGACGACCCGCAACGCGCTTTTCCTGAAGCGCGAATGGAAGATCGATGCGCCTGTGGCGCGCGGTGCCGGCGAAACCTTCATCCCGCATCGCGTCAGCCACGAGCCGCCGGCCTGGATCCACGGCGACGATGGCCTCGGCAATATCGGCGTGCCCGAGGTGACGGATGTTTTCGCCGATCCGCGCCCGGCCCATCGATTCCTCGTCGAGACCGTGCGCGCCAATCCGGGTGAGGTGACCATTGTCGCCGTCGGCCGCATGACCAATCTCGCCAATGCGCTGAAGGAAGACCCTGAAATCGTCAATCTCGTCAAGGAGATCGTCATCATGGGCGGCGCCTTCGACTGCAATGGCAATGTCACGCCGGCAGCGGAAGCCAATATCCATGGCGATCCGGAAGCGGCCGACATCGTCATGACGGCAAAGTGGCCGGTCGTGGTGGTTGGCCTGGATGTCACGATGAAGACGGTGATGACGCGCTCACAGCTGGCCGATATCCGCGATGCCGCTGGATCCAGCCGCGCACGCCTGCTGTTCGACCTGTCGCAGTTCTACATCGATTTTTACGAGGGTCTCGTCGACGACGGCATGGTCGTGCATGACAGCTGCGCCTGCGTTTATGTCGTAGCGCCGGAATTGTTCAAGACGCGCTCCGGCCCGATCCGCGTCGTCTGTGGCGGCATTGCCGACGGCCAGACGATCCAGAAGCCTGACGGCCGTGGATTCGGTCCCTCCGAATGGGATGGCGATCTGCCGAGCCAAAAGATCTGCGTCGACATCGAGGCGGACGCGGTTCTGAAGCTGATCCACGACGTGATCGCCTCGGTCAAGGAAGACTGAACGGCCCGAAGTGATCACGGGTCAGGCAAACGCCAGACAAACAAAAACCCCGGATCTGGAAGCAGATCCGGGGTTTTGTGTTTGTGGTCTCGATCGGGGCGGAAATCCGCCGCCGCAATCAGCCGCGAACGGCGCTGCGTGCAACGCTGCGGATGTCTTCGCGGCCAATGCCGAGGTCGCGCAGTTCGCGGTCCGACATGCGGCCGAGTTCGGTAACGGTCTGACGATACTTGCGCCAGTTGGTGAGCGAGCGAGCAATGTTCATGATCTCTGTCCTTTGTTTTGGCCCCGCCGTGGGCCGCGTGTTTGAATTCGATGACTGGAATATATGCTGCATTGCGAAACGATTGAAGACATAATGCGGCACATCACCCATGCGTCGAGCGCATATCGAGCCATTAACGCCTTGTTAATTGCTGCTTTTTGAGGCGATTGCCTCTTCGACTGGCTCTGCCCGTGAAAATGGCATCGCGAAACCGGTCAGCCGGGATCGAAGGGCGAAGAGCGGAAACGTCCAGCAGCAGGACAAAAAAATAACGCTCACCGGGGGAGGAGGTCCGGTGAGCGTCATTTTTGCAGACCAGCGACTGGGAGGAGGAGTGTCGCCGGTCAATCGATCCCGCACTGGGAGGAGGAGTGTGCGGGTCGAAGATCTGAGCGCCAGAAGTTCCGTCGCTCTGTTGATTGAAATATAGGTGAGGCATACGGCTTTGTGCAGTGCAATATGGACATGAGAGGCATGCGACTTTTGCATGGGCCGCGAAGCCAGGTCCTGTCGTCACGCGCGTGATGCCGGAGGCTTGTGTTTGATCTCCGGCAATAGCAGATTGCATCGAATGGCATGGGGGATGGCGGCGCATGTATCGCGGTAGGCTGAAAAACGACCTGGATGACTGGACCAAGCGGGGGTTGATCGACGCGACGACGGCAAAACGTCTGCTCGACGATGTCGATTCGCGCGGAAAGCGCTTCAGCATCGGAACGGTCCTGTCGATGTTTGCCGCTTTGCTGATTGCCGCGTCCATCCTGATGCTGGTGGCAGCCAATTGGGATGCCATCCCGCGCCTTGCCAAGGTGGTGGGCATTCTCGCCCTGATCTGGGTCTTTCACGGTGCGGGCGTGGTTGGCCGTGCTCGTGGCGCCGACAGGATCGCAACGGCATCGCTGGTGCTCGGAGCAGCAGCCTTTGGCGGCGCGATTGCGCTAATCGGCCAGCTCTACCATCTGTCGGGCGACACCTTCTCGGCGATGTTCCTCTGGTTCGTCGTCACCGCAGCCTCGGCTGCCCTCTTCCGCTCGGGCGCGCTCACGGTAGTCGCCGGAGCGCTGTCTCTGGTGGCTTTCAGTGGCGGCTTCGAGAGTTTTGGCTGGGAGGTCGGAGGACACGGGATCTGGGCCTGGTGGCCGCCCTTCGGCGCGGTCGGAATTTTCGCGCTCGCGCATTGGACCGGCGCTTACCGCGCCAAGCATTTCGGCTATGTGCTTCTGCTTGCCTGGATCTGGTGGGTCTCGATCATCGACAATGACATTGCCTGGGCAGGCTCGATCGGGCTCCTGGCAAGTGTCATCTTCTTCCTGCTGACCGTGCCACACTCGCCACTCGCGGCCCTCCATCGCAGGCTCGGTGCATCCGCCAGTTTCTACGCTCTCGTGATGGCCTTCACGGCCTTCTCCTTCGTTCAAGCCCAGCTTCAGGATGCCATGTCGATCGCCGTCCTCGGCATTGTCATCCTTGGGCTCGCGATCGCGGCCATTGCGCTTGAAGGCCGCGACAACGGCGCCGTGCGCTTCCTCGCCTATGCCGCCTTTGCCGCCGAAGTGCTCTATCTCTCCTATGAGACGATCGACAGCATTCTCGGCACCTCGGCCTTCTTCCTGTTGTCGGGCCTCGTCGTGGCGGTGCTCGCCTTCATCGTCGTGCGTCTTGAAAGGCGCTTCTCCCGGCAGACTGCAGAGGTGACCCCATGATCGCCGCAAAACCCTTCGCCGCTGTCGCCTTGCTTGTCGCGTTTGCGCAGACCGCCATCCTCGGCTCCATGATCGAAGGCCGCGCCTCGATATTGAGATCTGGAACGGAAGTTCTGCTGAAGACCGCACCGGTCGACCCGCGCGACCTGCTGCGGGGTGACTATGTCGTCCTCTCCTATGATATCTCGACGATCCCCACAGGCTCGCTCAAAGGGGAAAGACCGAAAACGGGCACATGGGCTCCGGTCCATGTGCGCATCATGCCCGGCACGGACGGCTTCTGGACGGTTGCCGAGGCCTCCTTCGATCCGCTGCCCACCCAGACCGGCAGTGTCGTCCTCCTGTCGCAACCGGTCGAGATTTATGACTGGCAGTGGACGGATGGCGGCACGCTCTTCGTGTCCTATGGCATTGAACGCTTCTATGTGCCTGAGGGCGAGGGCAAGCCGATCGAAGATGGCCGCAACGATCGGCGCGTGTCAGTGGCCGCACGAGTTTCGGAAGACGGCGTTGCGCAGATTCGCGCGCTGATGCTCGATGGCGAGCCGCTCTACGAAGAACCGCTCTACTAAGCCTGCCATGTGTCCGCTGCAATGCCTGTGGAGCCGGGCCTGCCGCCTTCGCGCCCCTGTCATTTTTCCTTTGCGTGGGCAAAAACGGGTGTTATAGAGACGCGCGCTCCGGAGGGGCCATGCGCGAACGCAGCATGCGCTTTTGGACGCGGGTATGGTGAAATTGGTAGACACGCCAGATTTAGGTTCTGGTGCCGCAAGGCGTGGGAGTTCAAGTCTCTCTACCCGCACCAGCTAGGCCGCGCGGGATGGATTAAGAGACGCAATTGATTGTGGCTCTGACCATCCGGCGCCGTTTTGCTTGGCAGAATGTTTGATTGCGACGCAGCCACGTCCGGGAAAATGAATTCCGGCGTCGTGCTCAGTGAAACCACCGGCTGCCCGAGCACGGCCGCCAAGACATGAAGGTAAGAACATGCAGGTTATCGAAACGCTCGCTGAAGGGCTGAAGCGCGAAATCAAGGTCGTGATCCCGGCCAAGGACATGGAACAGCAGATGAACGAGCGTCTGGCCGATGTGAAGGACAAGGTCCGGATCAACGGCTTCCGCCCGGGCAAGGTGCCGGTTTCCCACGTCAAGAAGATGTACGGCAAATCGATCATGGCTGAACTCGTCAACGAGATCATCCGCGACCGCCCGAGCGCGATCCTGTCGGAGCGCGGCGAAAAGTCGGCGACCCAGCCGGAAATCGCCATGACCGAGAACGAAGCTGAAGCCGAGAAGATCCTCAACGCCGAGGCCGATCTCGAATTCACGCTCACCTACGAAATCATCCCGGCGATCGAACTGAAGTCGGTTGACGGCATCAAGGTCACCCGCGAAGTGGTCGAGATCTCGGAAGACGAGATCAACGAGCAGATCCTCAAGATCGCCGAAAGCGCCCGCACGTTCGAGACCAAGAAGGGCAAGGCCGCTGACGGCGACCGCGTCACCATGGATTACCTCGGCAAGGTCGATGGCGTTGCCTTCGACGGCGGCAAGGACGAAGACGCAGAACTGGTCATCGGTTCGAACCGCTTCATCCCCGGCTTCGAAGAGCAGCTGGTCGGCCTGAAGGCTGGCGACGAGAAGGTCATCACCGTAACCTTCCCGGCTGAATACCCGGCTGCCAACCTCGCCGGCAAGGAAGCCACCTTCGACATCACCGTCAAGGAAGTGGCAGCTCCGGCAGCGACCGAAATCAACGATGACCTCGCCACCAAGCTGGGCGTCGAATCGGTTGAGAAGCTGAAGGAAATCGTTCGCGGCCAGATCGAAAGCCAGTACGGCAACGTCACCCGCCAGAAGATCAAGCGTCAGATCCTCGACCAGCTCGATGAGATCTACAAGTTCGAAGCTCCCTCGAAGCTGATCGATGCCGAGTTCGACAACATCTGGCGCCAGATCAACACCGATCTCGCCCAGTCCGGCAAGACCTTCGCTGACGAAGACACGACGGAAGAAGCCGCCCGCGAAGAATACCGCACGCTCGCCGAGCGCCGCGTTCGCCTCGGCCTCGTTCTCTCCGAAATCGGCGAAAAGGCAGGCATCGAAGTGACCGACGAGGAAATGCAGCGTTCGCTCTTCGCCCAGCTGCAGCAGTTCCCGGGCCAGGAAAAGGAAATCCTGGAATTCTTCCGCAAGACCCCGGGTGCAGCCGCTTCGCTGCGCGCCCCGATCTTCGAAGAAAAGGTCATCGACAAGCTCTTGGCTGACGTTACCGTCACCGACAAGACCGTGACCAAGGAAGAGCTGCTCGCCGAAGACGCCGAGGAAGGCGACAAGCCGAAGAAGGCCGCTTCGAAGAAGAAGGCTGCTGCGAAGGCTGACGACGCCGCCGAAGGCGAAGACGCCGCTCCGAAGAAGAAGGCTGCTCCGAAGAAGAAGGCCGCCGAAGGCGACGCCGAGTAATCTTCGTGACTCTATGATGTTTGAAAAAGCCGCTCCCTCGGGGGCGGCTTTTTTGCATTCTGGCGGCAGGCAATACGAACGCCGTCGATTCTCCGGGAAGGATGATGTCCGATGTTGATTCAGCTCATTCGCAGCGCGACCCTCAAGGTGGAGATGGCGGGTACTCGCTTGCTGATCGACCCCTGGTTGGCGGAGAAGGGGCAAGGGCGCAATCATTCCGGCCGGGCGCTATCGCCCTTGGTCGACCTGTCGCTTTCCGTTGTGGAGATCCTTGATGGGGTCGACGCCGTGCTCGTCTCCCATCTGCATTCCGACCATTTCGACGAGGTCGCTCAACAACTCATCCCGAAACGGACGCCGATTCTCTGCCATGGACGTGATGCCGCTGCGATTAGGGCCAGGGGGTTTGAGCAGGTGCTGGCTGTGGGCGAGGGGATCGACCTCGGTTCGGTGCATATCCGGACGACCGATGGTCAGCATGGTCCGCCGGAGGTCTTGGAAGCCATGGGTGCGGTGAGCGGCTTCCTGCTCTCGGCCAAGGATGAGCCGCTGCTCTACTGGGCAGGCGACACAATTCTCTGCTCACCGGTTGAGGCTGTGCTACGCAACGAGCGTCCCGGCGTCGTCGTGGTGCATGGCTGTGGTGCGCGCTGGGAGGGCAAGGGACCGCTGGTGATGGATGGGGAGATGGTGCTCCATACGCTACGCCTGTCAGGCGATGCGACTGTCGTCGTCACCCATCTCGATGCTGTCGACCATGCGACAGTCTCGCGCGCCGACATCCGCCGGCTCGCTGCGGCCGGCGCTAACGGCGCCGACCGTCTGCTGATTCCCGAGGACGGTGAAGTCCTGACCTTCTGACGATCAGCGCCAGCCGAGGCCCGGTGCGACATGGGTCAGGATCGCTTCGATCACATGCGCATTGTAGGCGACCCCGAGTTGGTTCGGCACAGTGAGCAGCAGCGTATCGGCCTCGGCAACCGCCTCGTCGCGCTTCAGCTCCTCGATCAGCCTGTCGGGCTCGGCGGCATAGGAGCGGCCGAAGATCGCCCGCATGTTTTCGTCGAGGTAACCGATCGAATCCTTGTCTTTGCTCTGGCCGAAATAGGCACGGTCCATGTCGTTCACGATGGCGAAGATGGAGCGGCTGACGGAGACACGCGGCGTGCGGCTGTGGCCAGCTTCCTTCCAGGCCTCTCGATAGGCGCGGATCTGCTTGGCCTGCTGGATGTGGAAAGGTTCGCCCGATTCATCCTCTTTCAGCGTCGAGCTCTGCAGGTTCATGCCCAGCTTTGCCGCCCAGACGGCGGTCGCGTTCGAGCCGGCACCCCACCAGATGCGATCGCGCAGACCTTCCGAATGCGGCTCGATGCGCAGCAGACCAGGCGGGTTGGGGAACATCGGCCGCGGGTTCGGCTGGGCAAAGCCTTCACCCTTGAGCACGTCGAGGAAGACCTCGGCATGGCGACGGCCCATGTCGGCATCGGTCTGGCCTTCTTCCGGCTGATAGCCGAAATAGCGCCAGCCTTCGATGACCTGTTCCGGAGAGCCACGCGAAATACCGAGCTGCAGACGACCGCGCGAGATCAGGTCGGCGGAACCGGCATCCTCAGCCATGTAGAGCGGGTTCTCATAGCGCATGTCGATCACGCCGGTCCCGATCTCGATCTTCGAGGTGCGTGCGCCGACGGCCGCCAGCAGCGGGAAGGGCGAGGCGAGCTGGCGGGCGAAATGGTGGACGCGGAAATAGGCGCCGTCGGCACCGAGTTCTTCCGCTGCCACCGCGAGGTCGATCGATTGCAGCAGCGTATCCTGCGCCGAGCGGGTGCCGGACTGGGGCGAGGGCGACCAATGGCCGAAGGAAAGGAAACCTATATTTTTCATGACGATCTGCCTGTGTGATCTGTGTTGTAGCCTACATGGCATCGCGGAAGGCTTCGCCCAAGAGCGGAACCGGTAACAGACTGTTTCACTTGGAAGGGCGAGAGATCACCCACCAGATCAGGCAGCGCGTGCAACGCGTCGTTCCACCGACAACAGTCCGGCGACGCCAAGCACGGCCAACACCAGCCCCAGCCACGCCGTGCCGGAATAACCGAGGAAATGCGAGCCGATCGCAAAAGCCGCCGCATTCACCCCGTTTCCGAGAAACGAGTTGATCGGCAGGAATGCCGTGCCGAGACCGGGGCGTCCGGGAAACAGATCCTGGAAATAGTTGAGCGGGAGCGCGAGAAGGGCAGCGGCAAAGGCTGCCCCCGGCAAGGTGAGAACATAGATATGCCAGGGTGCCGAGGCGAAGGCGAGCGCGACCATGTAAGCGCCATAGCCGAGGGCGGCAGTCACGATGATGCCGATGATGCTGTGCCGCTTGAGCAGATGCGCCCACATCAGCATGAAGGGAATCTCGATCAGCGCCGTCATGCCCGCGATCAGCCCGACATCGGCGGTCTTTCCGCCGAGTTGAAGCGTGAGGATCAGCGGCCAGATCGTGCCGCTGAGGCGCAGCGTTGAGGTGATCGCGGCGATCGAGACCATCCGGATCAGCATATCGCGGGCGGCAAGTTCCCTAAGCGCTGCGCCGAACCCGGGGCCCGACGTATCCCGTGGCAGCCGTGAGGGTGGCGATTTCAGGAAGAACGTCGCACAGATCAGGATGAACAGACAAAAGAGCGAGGCGAGCCCCCAGGCCCCGATCATGGTGCCGGAGGCGCCCAGCGCCAGGCCGAGCCCGGCCGGTGTCAGCACCCAGGCGGCGGAGACGATGGCCCGCAAGGTCGCGTTGATCGACGCAGCCTCCGCCGGCTCAAGGTCCCCGGTTTCCAGACGCGCGCTGGCAAACAGCAGCGAACTGGTGGCGTAGAAGAAGGGGATGACGAGCGAAGTCGACCCGAGAAAGACCGGCACCGAGGGAAAGAAATAGATGGCGCCATATCCGACGACACCCAGCGCCGCCATGGCGATCAACATATGTCGTCGGTCGCCCAGCATGTCCGAGAGGATCCCGAGCGAGACGCTGATGGTGACGGCAGAGATCGATGAGACGATGACCAGGACCGAATAAGCCTGGTCGCTCATGCCGAGCGTGCCGATCGCGGTCACCGACAGATACGGAATGGTTGCGCCGAAGGCGGAGCCTTGAGCGAAAATCATCAAGGCGAGGATGAGCAATTGCGGGCGGCCGGCAATCTGGCCGAAGGTTGACAACATCAAGAGATCTCTGCTGCGGATGCAGCGAATAGGGCCATCATGCGGCGCGCTGAAAGACGGCCACCTTCGCATGAGTCGCGACGGACGTCAGCCGCCGCCAGCGGCTTTATCCGCAAAACGAGCAATAGCGATCCCTATGCACGCAAATGCAGCTTTATTCCGCCGCCTTGCGCTCGATCTTTTCGACCTTCAGCTCGCCCATTCGGTTCCAGGCGTCGAGCCCGGCAATCTTGTAGGCTTCCGCCAGCGTCGGATAGTTGAAGGTGTTCTCGACGAAATATTCGATCGTGCCTTTGAGGTTGAGAACCGCCTGGCCGATATGCACGAGTTCGGTCGCGCCTTCGCCGACGATATGCACGCCGAGCAGGCGGCGCGTTTTGTGCGAAAAGATCATCTTCAGCATGCCGCTGTCGAGGCCCATGATATGGCCGCGCGACGTCTCGCGGAAATGCGCGATCCCGGTCTCGTAAGGAATACCGCGCTGGATGACCTCCTCTTCCGTGAGGCCGCAGGTCGAGATCTCAGGGACGGCATAGATGCCATAGGGGAAGAACTGCGGTGGGTCATGGGCCGGCGCGCCCATCGCATGGCGGGCGGCAATCCGACCCTGTTCCATTGAGGTGGAGGCGAGCGAGGGAAAGCCGACCACGTCGCCGGCGGCGTAGATGTTCGGAACGGAGGTCTGGAAGGTTTCCGGATTGACCTTCAGGCGGCCGCGATTGTCAGCCTCAAGCCCGACCGCAGGAAGGTTCAGTGTGTCGATCGCGCCAACGCGGCCGGCGGCGTAGAGCACCATCTCCGCAGTTAGAACCCTGCCATTCTTCAGTGTCACCCGACACTTGCCGTCCGCCTTCTCGACGGCCTCGACGGTCTGGCCGAAGATCAGCTTCATGTTGCGGTCGCGCAGCTGGTAGGTGAAGTCCTCGACGATTTCCTTGTCGATGAAATCGAGCATGGTATCGCGCGGCTCAACCACGGTCACGGCCGTGTCGAGCGCGGAAAAGATCGTCGCATACTCGATGCCGATGACGCCGGCACCGATGACGACCATCGAGCGCGGCAGATCCTTGATCTCAAGGATCTCGTCGCTGTCGAGCACGCTTACGCCATCAAAGGGAATGTGGGTCGGCCGGAAAGGGCGAGTGCCGACGGCCAGCAGCACCGACTGCGTCTGCACATGCATGACTTCGCCGTCGTCCTTCGTCACCTCGATCGTATGCAGATCAAGAAAGCGCGCGGTGCCGCGCAGCTGCGAAACACGGTTGCGGGAGAACTGGTGCTCCAGCACCTCGACTTCGTGGTCGAGCGTGATCAGCAGGCGGCGGCGCAGGTCCTCGGCCTTGATCTCCTGTTTGACGCGGTAGCTGCGGCCATAAAAGCCGCGCTCGCGCCAGCCGGTGAGGTTCAGGGCCGTTTCGCGCAGGGTCTTGGACGGGATGGTGCCGGTGTGCACCGATACGCCGCCAACGCGCGTGCCCTTCTCGATGACCAGAACCTTCTTTTCCAGCTTGGCCGCTTGGATTGCGGCGCGGCGGCCCGCTGGTCCGCTGCCAATCACGACGAGGTCATACTGGTTCATGGGAGTGCCTCTGATTCGTCTAATGTTATGCTGCAGTGCAATGTCGCGCACAAAACATATCAGGGCAATCTAACCGTTTCATTATCATGCCGA
>JARXAQ010000255.1 GCA_029865825.1 Rhizobium sp. | reverse complement strand
GCCGACTTCGAAAAGCTGTTGGCAGACGTTGCCCGCACCGATCGCGACAAGTCGATCACCCAGTCCTACCTCACGTCGGATACCGGCAAGGTCTACACGATGCTGGCCCATGCCGCCGGGCGCTTCAACTAAAGCTGCAAGCCAGCGAGCGGGCATGGACGACAAACAAAAACCCCGGGTCCTGAAAAGGGCCCGGGGTTTTGTCATCTCTAAGTTCCAGCCTGTGGTGGGTTCGGCTAGGTCGGCCGTCGGGGCGATCAGAGTTCCTGCAGCGTCCAGGCAACGATCTCTGACGTGACGCGTCCAAAGGCCTGGTCGAGAGCGGCAACATAAGCGCTGCTGCTGCCGCCGCTGGACGGAGCTTCAGCGCGGAACACCTTCTGCGCCTTGACCGAACCATTGCGGTCGTTGAGCAGCTTAACCGAGATTTCGACGACCCCGCGATCGTCGCCGCCGGTCGCGATTTCGAAGGCGCGCACGTCGCTGATCAGCTGGTAGTCGATGGCCAGCCCCTGCCCCGGCTTGCCGACGCCACCGAGACGCCCGGTGTCCTCGAACGCCTCGACGAGCTTGGACTGCACCACGCGCGTCAGCTTGTCGCTCCATTGCGATTTGCTGAGATATTGCACCTCGGAGCCGGAGAGACGCACCAGGATCTGCTCGCTGTCGAGCGCCTTCAGCGCCGACGGATCGGCGACCAGCAACTGCCTGTTGCGCGCGCTTGCCGTGGTCGAGACAGGCGTGGAGACAGCCGTAAGATCGAAAGTGTCGTTCGGCGCCGTGCCACAGCTTGCGAGCGCCGCCAGCATCATTGGCAAAGCGATCGTGCCGCCGAGAAGACGATGGCGACGGGCACCTGTTAAGCCGGGAAGGCCGGAGAAAACCATAGTGTCATCCTTTCCGGTTCCGAACGTCATCGGCGCGTCCGTCCGTCGAATTCCTTCACCGTATCGCCGCCGAACAGCAGGCGCTGCGGATTCTGGTCAAAGTTGGTAATGGCATCGTTCAGCCCGCGCACCGTCTGGCGCGTATCCGTCACGAGCGTCTGGATGTCGCGCAGACCCGAGCTCGAGAAGCGTTGCAGGTTCTCGGCGATCGGTCCGATCCGGGCATTGAGGTTCTCGGCCGCCAGACGGATGGATTCCAGCGTCTTGCGCGCCTCGACGCTCAGCGAATTGGCATCACCCGAGCCGAGGAAGCTGTCGACCTTCTTCAGGATACCGTCGACCTGGGTCGAAGCATTGTTGAGACGGTTGGCGAGCTGGGTGAAATCGTCGATCGCCTTGTCGATGTCGTCCTTACGGCCTGTGATGCTGGTCGACAGATCGCGGAAGCCGGCGATCGCCTGGCGCGCGTCGGCGGATGCGATCGACACGTCGTCGACGACCTTGCCTATCTTCTGACTGTCGACGGCCTCGATGAGCGTCGATACCTTCAGCAAGGTCTGGTCGGCATTCTTGCCAAAGGTCTGAAATGTTTCCGATGTCTCCCGGAAGCTGTCGAGTGCCGGTCCGATCTTGCCGGAGGCATCGGCAAAGCTCGCGGTCGCCCGCTCGGTGTTGCCGAGGATCTCGTCGATCTTGTCGGAGTTGAGCGCCTTGAACAGGTTTTCCGCGGCACCCAAGGTGGCATCCAGTCGACCGGACAGGCCCGAAACAGAATCCGACAGCGCGCTGACGCTCTTCAGGAACTGGTCTATGCCCTTGGAATTGTCGGCCAGCGACTTCGAGAAGGTCTCCGCATTGCGCACTGTGTTGGTGAGCGGCGCGCGCGCATCGACGATGAACCCCTGCAGCTCGCCGATCGCATCATCGGCGCGCTTCAGGATACGGTCGGCGGTCGACAGCAGGTTGGTGACACTCGACTGGTCAGCCGTCAGGATCGCCGGTTCGCCGGTATCGATGGCCCGCGCAAGAATCTTCTCACCGCTTCCAGCACCGCCGCCGGACAGTTCGATATAGGCAGCACCGGTCAGACCCTGGATTTCGAGCACGGCGCGAGTGCCGGAGGTGACCGGCGCATCGGCGCGCACTTCCGTAAAGGCGACGGAGAATTCCGGGTCTTCGTTGTCGATATAGAGATTGCGCACCGACCCAACTGCGATACCGTTGAAGCGCACGGGCGATCCGATGCTCAGACCGTTAGCCGAACCCGGAATACGGATGGCAAGCGGTGCCATAGGCCCGCCGCGACCATACTCCGCCATCCAGTAGACGAAGCCGAAGGCAGCCCCAATGACCAGGATCGTGAAGAAGCCGACGATGGCGTAATTGGCTTTGGTTTCCATGTCTCTACTCTACCGGCTGCACGGCGGTCATCTCCGCGCGGGGAATGGAACGGGCACGCTTGCCCCTGAAATAGGATTGCACCCACGGATCGTCATAGGCGAGCATATCGTCAAGCGATCCCTCGACCATCACCTTCTTATCGCCCAGCACCGCGATACGGTCGCAGACGGAGAAGAGACTGTCGAGATCGTGGGTGACCATGTAGACCGTCAATCCAAGGGTATCGCGCAATTGTGCGATCAGTTCATCGAATTCGGCAGCCCCGATCGGATCGAGGCCGGAGGTCGGCTCGTCGAGGAAGACGAGGTCGGGATCGAGCGCCAAAGCCCGCGCCAGCGCCGCTCGTTTGATCATGCCGCCCGAGAGTTCGGATGGATACTTGTCCGCCGCATCGGGTTTCAGGCCAACCAGCTCCAGCTTGAGATAAGCGAGCTCGTCCATCAGCCATGGCGGCAGATCCAGATATTCGCGCATCGGCAGCTGAATGTTCTCCTTGACCGTCAGGGCTGAAAATAGGGCGCCATGCTGGAAAAGCACCCCCAGCCGCGTGTCAAGCGCCATACGTTCTTCATCCGTGACCGCGTCGTAGTCGGCACCGAGGATTTCGATCGAACCGTCGCGCCGGGGCAAGAGCCTGAGCACGGTGCGCATCAGCACCGACTTGCCGGCGCCGGATGCCCCAACGAAACCGAGGATTTCGCCGCGATAGATATCGAGGTCGAGATTGTCGAGGACGATCTTGTCGCCGAAACCGACGGTCAGTCCCTTCACCGAAAGGACCGCTTCGCGTTGGCCGGCCGGAGATGTGCGTGCGTCTGACATCGGTGCCCTCAGAAGTCGATCGCCGCGTAGAACATGGCAAACAGCCCGTCCACGAGAATGACGACGAAGATGGATTTGACCACCGAAGCGGTAACGTGACGGCCGAGCGATTCCGCACTGCCACCCACCTTCATGCCTTCGACGGCCGCGATGATGCCGATGATCAGCGCCATGAAGGGAGCCTTGATCATGCCGGTCGCCAGCGTCGAATAATCGACGGCATCATGCAGGCGGGTGATGAAGACCTCGAAGGTGATCCCGGAATAAGCCCAGGCAACGACGGCCGCGCCATAAAGGGCAGAGAAATTGGCAATGATCGTCAGGAGCGGCAGCGCGATCGTCAGCGCCACGAGTCGCGGGAAGACGAGCACTCCGATCGGATTGAGGCCGATCACCTTTAGCGCATCGATCTCCTCGCGCATCTTCATCGAGCCGATTTCAGCGGTGATCGCGCTGCCCGACCGGCCGGCGATCATGATGGCAGTCAGCAGAACGCCGATTTCGCGCAGCTGCAGGATACCAACCAGGTCGACGACGAAGACTTCCGCCCCGAAGTAGCGCAGCTGAAAAGCTCCCTGCTGGGCAATGATGGCACCGATCAGGAACGACATGAGGACTATGATCGGCACGGCGCGAACGCCCATGTGATCGAGCTGGTTGACGACTGACGCGGGAGACACTCCGGCGCCCCGACCAAGCTTGGTCTGCGCCCCGCGCACGGCCGAACCGAGCACGAACATCATCGCAACCGTATCTTCCCACAAAGCGATCGTCAGTCGGCCAACCGGATCGAAGATCCGCTCGAAGCGACTGCGCGTGTCCGGGAGGTGTTCGGGTGGTTCGACGCGCTCCGGCAGGGCCTCGATCAACTCGCGCATCTGCGGGTCGCCGCCGGCAAGCGTGATCTCACGCCCCCGTGCTCGCCTCTGGGTCATGAAGCGGCGGATCAACCAGGCCCCCGCGGTATCCATCGCCGTGACGCCGTCGATGTCGATGACCTCGTCGCGTCCGCCTTCGTCATCGACCAGAGGGCCGGCCGACTTGATCATGGTGGAAAGGCTGGTGTTCTTCCAGCGACCGCTCAGCCGAATCACGTCGTGATCGACATGCGCCTGGCGGTCGATCTCGATACGAGCGTCTTCAGAATGAACCGACTTCAAGGGCGCGACAACTTCCAAACCTGCGCCGGACGAATCCCGGTCCGCAAAGCACGTAACTGAATGTTGCGCACTATAACGACCGCAGCCCGCGATGTAATCCTTGATGAACGGTAAATTTCACCAGCGACGGGCGATTGCGAAAGGCGATGGCGCCTTTGCAACAGAAATCGTCATCAGGCCGCGCGGGCGCCCTCTTTGCGGGCGCTGTCGAGAGTGGGGATCATCACGGGGACCATTGGCGCGATCTGCCGTGGGGCGCCGGCTTCGCTGATCTTGTGCGCCCAGGAGATGAGTTCGAGGCGCCCGTCCGGATGTTCAGCGACCGCCGTGCAGCTTTCCACCCAGTCGCCGGTATTGACGTAGTGAATGCCATCGATGTCTTCCATCAGCGCGTGATGAATATGACCGCAGATCACGCCGTCCACCTCGTTGCGCCGGGCCTCTTCGGCGACGACCCGTTGAAACTCGCCGATGAAATTCACCGCGTGCTTGACTTGCAGTTTCGCCCAGGCGGAAAACGACCAGTAGGGCATGCCGAGCCGACGGCGGACGGCGGCCAGCATGACATTGATCGCGATTGCCGTGTCATAGGCCCAGTCACCGAGATAGGCGAGCAGGCGCGCGTTGCGCACGACGACGTCGAACTCGTCGCCATGCAGCACCAGATAGCGCTTGCCGTCGGCCATTTCGTGGATCATCCGCTCGGCCACCTCGATACCGCCGAAATGCATGCCGGGGAAGTCGCGCAGAAACTCGTCGTGATTGCCTGGAATGTAGACAATGCGCGTGCCCTTGCGCGCCTTGCGCAGCAGCTTCTGGACCACGTCATTGCAGGGCTGCGGCCAGTACCAGCTGCGCTTCAGCCGCCATCCGTCGACGATATCACCGACCAGGATGATGGTGTCGGCTTCATGGGTGCGCAGGAAGTCGAGCAGGAAATCGGTCTTTGCGGCCTTCGAACCCAGATGCACGTCCGAGATGAAAAGGGTCCTGAAATGGCGAATCTCGCTTGCGTCTTCCACGGCGCTATCCTCTTGTCCTGTCTGCGCAAGGCTTAATCAGACTCGTGTTTCAGGATGATGACATGGGCCATGGAGGGTGATGGCGGGGCAATTGAGCGGCGTGGCGCCCACCATCGGCGATTTTCGCCTCCCTTCGCCGCCGCACAGATAGAACTAAGGTCTACCACTCGAACCTGTTTCGTGTATGACGGGATCAAACCAATCGATGACATGAATTGCCGGTGACACGATGAATTCTCAGGACGACAACAAGACCGACACTGCGCCCGCGACCGCCGATCTCGACGAACAGGCGCTGTTCTATCACCGCTATCCGCGTCCCGGGAAACTCGAGATTCAGGCTACCAAGCCGCTGGGTAACCAGCGCGATCTGGCCCTCGCCTATTCGCCGGGCGTGGCGGCTCCCTGCCTCGCCATCCGTGACAATCCAGCCGCAGCCGACGACTACACGGCGCGGTCCAATCTGGTCGCGGTGATCTCCAACGGCACGGCCGTTCTCGGTCTCGGCAATATCGGCCCGCTCGCCTCCAAGCCCGTGATGGAAGGCAAGGCCGTCCTGTTCAAGAAGTTTGCCGGCATCGACGTCTTCGACATCGAGATTGAGGCGCCGACGGTCGACGAGATGGTCTCGACCATTTCGGCGCTCGAGCCGACCTTCGGCGGCATCAACCTCGAGGACATCAAAGCGCCGGAGTGCTTCCAGGTCGAAGACCAGCTGCGCGCCAAGATGAACATCCCGGTCTTCCATGACGACCAGCACGGGACCGCCATCATTGTTGCTGCCGCCATCCTCAATGGACTGGAACTGGCCGGCAAAAACATCGAAACCGTCAAGATCGTCGCGTCTGGCGCTGGCGCGGCTGCGCTCGCCTGCCTCAACCTTCTGGTCATCCTCGGCGCGAAACGCGAAAACATCTGGGTCCACGACATCGAAGGCCTTGTCTACAAGGGCCGCAACGAGCTGATGGATCCGTGGAAGGAAGTCTACGCTCAGGAGACCGACAAACGGGCACTGGCGGAGAGTATCGCCGATGCCGACGTCTTCCTCGGCCTGTCTGCCGCCGGCGTTCTGAAGCCCGAATTGCTGGCACGCATGGCACCGAGCCC
>JARXAQ010000184.1 GCA_029865825.1 Rhizobium sp. | reverse complement strand
TGCCATGCCTGAACTTTCACGTCGCGCCTTTGCCGGCGCCCTGCCTCTCGGCCTCCTTGGTGGAGGCCTCCTCGGTGCGGGTCTGCTCGGCCAATCCCCCGCCCATGCGGCAACGCAGGGCGCTTCCAAATCACCCGTTGCGGTGACCCCGTCCGCACAGATCCGCATCGGTCGCTTCACAGTGACTGCGCTGACGGATGGTTATGCGGACATGCCCTATGACTATTTTCCCGGACGCGCAGCACCCGAGGTCGAAAAGGCGTCGGTCGCGCAGTTTACTGCCCGGCCGAGTGGGGTTCGGTTCCTTTTCAACCAGTATCTCGTCGAGGACGGCGAGCGCCGCATCCTGATCGATGCCGGTGCCGCCGGTTCGATCGGCCAGACGGGGCAGTTGCCAAAGGCGCTTGCCGCACTTGGCTTAACGCCCAACGACATTGACGCGGTCATCGTGACCCATATGCACCAGGATCACATGGGCGGCCTCATTCTGGGAGGCGTGAACAACTACCCTGGCGCGGATGTTTACATCGATCGTCGCGACGTCACCCACTGGACAGATCCGGCCAAGCGCAGCGGCGCGCCTGATTTTCTGCAGACCAGCTTCAAAATGGCCGAGGAGGTCGTGCGGCTTTACCCGAGGCTCCAGGCAATCGACGGAGAACGCGAGATCACGCCGGGCGTTTCGATCGTCGACTTGACCGGCCACACGCCTGGCCACATCGGCGTGCGGATCGAGGATGGGGGCAAGAGCCTGATCATGGTGTCAGACATGATTTTCCCTGTCGTGCATCCGGGGGCGACCGATGTGTTCTTCCTGTTTGAGCAGGACCAGGCAGCCGCCAAGGCGATGCGCGACCGCTTCTTCCCGCTTGCGGCTTCTGAAGGTGCGCTGATTGCCGCGACCCACATGCCGTTCCCAGGGCTCGGCCGTGTCGTTGCCGACCGTGGACAGATGCGCTGGGAAGTTGCGGACTGGGCCTTGCAGGATTGATACCCGCGTTTCGCGAGCCGTAGCATTTCCGAGCGCCCGCTAGAGACAGAGCAGGGCCCGCATTGTTGGACAACGATGCGGGCCCGACGAAACACGGAGACCAGGCATGCCTTATCATTTCCTTGAGGTTGCGGTGACGCCGAGCGTCAGAGCCGCTCAGGCCGCAATGGGCGTTGAGCAGATCTGGTTGGGTACCGAGAACCGCCCTTCCGACACCTTCACAGACCAGGAGATCGCGTTCATCGCCTCCCGTGACAGCTTCTACATGGCATCCGTCTCCGAAACGGGCTGGCCCTATGTTCAACATCGCGGTGGAAAACCCGGCTTCCTCAAGGTCGTCGATCAGCAAACATTGGCCTTTGCCGACTACAGAGGGAACCGCCAATACATCAGTGCCGGCAATCTTGCCGCCAATGATCGGGCCTGTCTCTTCTTGATGGACTACGCCCGTCGGGCCCGGCTCAAGATCTATGTCCATGTTGAGCGGTTGCCCCTCGACGCCGACCAGGGGCTCACGGAACTGGTATCGGATCCCACCTATAAGGGCCGGGCAGAGGGGATCTTCAGGCTTCGGCTTGAGGCATATGACTGGAACTGCCCCCAGCACATCACCCCGCGCTACACCGAACAGGAGATCGAACAGGCCGTCGCCCCACTTCGTGAGCGGCTGCAGCGACTGGAAACCGAAAACGCGACCTTGCGAGCCCAGTTGGGAGGAGTTTGACGATTAGCGGAGATCAGCGACCACCACGTCCCCCGTTCACCTTCGAAAGCGCAGTGGAGAAAGTCCGGCTGGCCGAAGACGGATGGAACAGCCGTGACCCGGCGAGGGTCGCCTTGGCATACACCGTGGACAGCCAGTGGCGGAACCGTGCCGAATTTGTCACCGGCCGGGAGGCGATCGTCGCGTTCCTCTCGGCCAAATGGCGGCGCGAACTCGAGTACCGTCTGATCAAGGAACTCTGGGCGTTCAGCGACACGCGCATCGCCGTTCGGTTTGCCTATGAATGGCACGACGACAGCGGCAACTGGTTCAGATCGTTCGGGAACGAGAATTGGGAGTTCGACGATGACGGCCTGATGCGCAAGCGCTATGCCTCCATCAACGACTTGCCCATCCGCACCAACGACCGCCGCTTTCATTGGCCACTCGGTCGAAGGCCTGGTGATCATCCGGAGCTTGGCGAGCTCGGATTTTAGGCGAGACGAGCCGCCATCTGATGATCGACGGCAAGGTTCAGCAAGAGGATGGCACTGGCCATGAACCGTTTGTTGCGCCGCTGGATCTGGCGAGTGTGCTTTTGCCGGAGTGAGGGGGCGGGTGGTTCGTTGTGCGCCACTGGCGGTCACGGGATTTCTGCGCTTTCCAGGGATGGCGACATCGTGTCAGCGTCTGCGTATTGCTGGACTCGAGGGTCATTCTTCACGTACCCGCACCAGGCTGTTTCAGAGCTTGCCCAGTGCGGGTTCGGTTGTAGTGAAACATTATCGCCTGCGATGGAGGATCATGCCTGCATGATAGAGGACGTCGCCCACGAACTTGCCATCGGCGGTGAAGCCCGTATCGTCCCAATAGTCTATATGGTCGGCCTTGATCTCGTATCGCCCTTGATAAGCGTGTTCGCGCGTGCCACGCGCTTCCTCATAACGACCGTTCGGCAGCAGATTGTGCCGGATCAGTCCATCAGCGGTCACCCACATGCCCACATATTCGCCCGGGCCGCTTGTGTTGGTCATTGCTTTCCCAACAGGGGTTCGATGGTGTTGGGATCGACCACCCAGGCGTAATTGATCTCATGATGTATCTTCCATGCTCCCTCAACGCACTTCCATGCGATTTGGGAACGAGCATCGAAAGCAATGACCTCGCCGGTGAGACGCTCAAGCCGCCCTACGAAGCCAAGCGTGGTCGAAGCGACTGTTTCACCAAGGATCACGTCGCCGTCGCGAATGCCGTGCCGCACGGAACGGGCCGCATCCTGCAAACCTTTCCAGTTGGCACCATAGCGCGCCGCGTCGTGAAATAGCTGGGTGTCCCCAGGAGCGAAATTGTCCCAGAAAACCCCGCTCGTATCCCGCAGGTCGTAGAATTTTCCCAGCTTCTTGGCGAAGTCGTATTCCGGATCGCCCTCATGGCGTTCCCATCCTTTCATGATCCATTCGCTGTGCAGCGCAAGCGGGGCATTGGCCCCGTCCTGGGCACAGGACGTCGCATTCGCCGAAAACGGAATTGCAATCACTGTCAGCAAGAGGCCGACGGTTCGAAGTTTTGCGTTGAGTGTCATAAAAAACGTCCTCTGTGGTTTGAACAAAGGTCATATGGACACTTGGGATTGTCGCGTATACTGCCTCAAGCGTAACTGAAATGGTTAGCTGGGCTATACAATGAGACTCGATCTGAATCTGTTGCCGCTTTTTGTCGCCGTCGCCGAGGAGAAGAATTTCCGTGCGGCGGCCGATCGTTTGGGTGTCACAAGGTCCGCTGTCAGCCAGGGAATGCGCCGGATTGAAGACGCTTTTGGCACTGCTTTGGTATCGCGAACCACAAGGTCGGTTCACCTCACCGAAGCTGGAGAGAGGCTTCGAAACATGCTCGACCGACCTATGGCGGAGATCGAGCACGCCCTGGAATTCACCGCAGCAGAGAATGATCCACGGGGGCAATTGCGCATTGCGGTGACCTCTATTGCGGAAGAATTTCTCTCAGGTCCGCTCATTGCTTCCTTCGCGAAGGCCTTTCCGCACATCACGATCGATGTGACGGTGACTGACGAGGAGTTCGATATTGTTGCAGGAGGCTTCGACGCAGGAGTGAGGTTGGGGGAAGTGATCGAGAAGGATATGATCGCAGTCTCCATCATCGGCGAGCAACGCGAGGCAGCCGTTGCATCACCCGACTATCTGGCTTCGCATCAGGCACCAAGACATCCGCGTGATCTGATGCAGCACCGTTGCATCAATTGGCGTCCTGCTGCCAATGTCGCGCCCCATCGCTGGGAGTTTGAGGAGAACGGCATTCCATTCGATATCGCAGTGGTGCCACACATCACAACCAACGATCTGAGGCTGATGCTGCGACTTGCTCTCAGCGGCGCAGGAGTAACTTTCGGCGTCAGGGACACTTTCCAGCCCTATATTCAATCAGGAGAACTCGTTCCCGTCCTTGAGGAGTATCTGCCGCACTTCCCTGGCTTCTTCCTGTATTTTCCCCAGCGCCGCAACATGGCCCCGAAGCTGCGGGCCTTGATTGATCATGTCCGCAGTCGGCAATCCGCAAGGTTCGTCACGCCGCCATTATGACGCTTCGTCCGGTTTTCGAACGTTTGTGCCCGTTCGGTTGAAGCCTATGACCTGATCTGGGCCAAAGGCCGCATGCCACCTCTGCGGCTCAGCGCCAAATGCGAGCTATGGCCATGCCCCACGCCACCAGCCTTGACAAATCAGGCGCGTCATGCGCTTTTCCGCCCGATTTTCTATCGGTCGCGCGCCTCCCATGATGGTGCCCTTAACGACCGTCACATTCGGGAAACTTGACCATGCATCCTTACCGCAGCCACACCTGTGCCGCCCTTCGCAAGTCCGATGTCGGGCAGACCGTCCGTCTTTCCGGCTGGGTCCACCGTGTCCGCGACCATGGCGGCGTGCTCTTCATCGACCTGCGCGACCATTACGGCATCACCCAGGTCGTCGCCGATCCGGATAGCCCGGCCTTCAAGCTGGCCGAAACCGTGCGTGGCGAATGGGTCATCCGCATCGACGGCCTCGTCAAGGCCCGGTCGGAAGAGACCACCAACAAGGCGATGGCAACCGGCGAGATCGAGCTTTACGCCCAGGAAATCGAGGTTCTCTCGGCCGCCAAGGAACTGCCGCTGCCGGTCTTCGGCGAGCCCGACTATCCGGAAGACGTGCGCCTGAAGTATCGCTTCCTCGATCTGCGCCGTGACACGCTGCACAAGAACATCGTCAAGCGCACCCAGATCGTCTCGGCGATGCGCTCAGGGATGGGTGCTGCCGGCTTTGCCGAATTCACCACGCCGATCCTGACGGCCTCCTCGCCGGAAGGCGCGCGCGACTTCCTCGTGCCGAGCCGCATCCATGAAGGCAAGTTCTTCGCGCTGCCGCAGGCGCCGCAGCAGTACAAGCAGCTCCTGATGGTCGCCGGCTTCGACCGCTATTTCCAGATCGCGCCCTGCTTCCGCGATGAAGACCCGCGCGCCGACCGTCTGCCGGGCGAATTCTATCAGCTCGACGTCGAAATGAGCTTCGTCACCCAGGAAGAGATCTGGGAAACGATGGAGCCGATGATGACCTCGGTCTTCGAACAGTTTGCCGAAGGTAAGCCGGTCACCAAGCAGTGGCCGCGCATTCCCTATGACGTGGCCATCCGCAAGTATGGCTCCGACAAGCCGGATCTGCGCAACCCGATCGAAATGCAGGCCGTCACCGACCATTTCCGCGATTCCGGCTTCAAGGTCTTCGCCGGCATGATCGCGTCCAACCCGAAGGTCGAAATCTGGGCGATCCCGGCCAAGACAGGTGGCTCGCGCGCATTCTGCGACCGCATGAACGCCTGGGCGCAGGGCCAGGGTCAGCCGGGTCTCGGCTATATCTTCTGGAAGGAAGAGGACGGCAAGATCGCCGGCTCCGGCCCGCTCGCCAAGAACATCGGCGAGGAGCGCACGGAAGCGATCCGCCAGCAGCTCGGCCTTGAAGCAGGCGACGCCGCCTTCTTCGTCGCTGGTGACCCGGCCAAGTTCTACAAGTTTGCCGGCGAAGCCCGAACCCGCGCCGGCGAGGAGTTGAACCTCGTCGATCGCGATCGTTTCGAAATGTGCTGGATCGTCGACTTCCCCTTCTACGAATGGAGCGAGGAAGAAAAGAAGATCGACTTCGCCCACAACCCCTTCTCGATGCCGCAGGGCGGTCTGGAAGCGCTGGAAAGCCAGGATCCCCTGTCGCTTAAGGCCTACCAGTATGACGCCGTGTGCAACGGCTTCGAAATCGCCTCGGGCTCGATCCGTAACCAGTCGCCGGAACTGATGGTCAAGGCGTTTGAGAAGGTGGGCCTCAGCCAGGCGGATGTGGAAGAGCGCTTCGGCGGCCTCTACCGTGCCTTCCAGTACGGCGCGCCTCCGCACGGCGGCTGCGCCTTCGGCATCGACCGCGTGGTCATGCTGCTGGTCGGCGCCAAGAACCTGCGCGAAATCTCGATCTTCCCGATGAACCAGCAGGCCCAGGATCTGCTGATGAACGCCCCGTCGCCGGCCACCCCGACGCAGCTGCGCGAACTGGCGCTGCGCGTCGTGCCGCAGCCGAAGAAGGACTGATCAGGTCTCAGGATCTGAATGGAAAAGGCCGGGAGCGATCCCGGCCTTTTCTTTTGCCTCGACGATACAAAAAAGGCCCGGCTGCATGTGCAGCCGGGCCTCGTTCATTCCAATCCCGCCGGATCAGTCGTTCGCCGTGACCTTGACGCCGATCAAGGCCGGGATGGTTTCCGGCGCGCCCATGGCAGCACCGACGATCATCGGGAAGGCAACCGGGTTGGCGGGGGCTGCGATAATCGTCAGCGCCTTCGGATCGTCGATATAGGCATTGACCGCGGCCGACACTTCATTCTGCAGCGCGCCGAGCTTGGCCTGGGCGAGCAGCAGCGGCACCATGCCCTTGATCATCTGGCCCATCTGGGCGCCGTCGGCACCCTGTGTCTTGCCGGCATAGTCGAGGCCGCGCTTGGTGATGCCGGCATCGTCGAAGCGGATCTTGGCGTTGATCAGCGACAGCTGCTGCACGAGGCCGAGCATGGCAAGACCAGTGGCCTGCTGGGCCTGCTCGTTCTGCGGCTGTGCCTGCATGGTGCGGGCCTGCTCCTGCATCTGCTTGACGAGATCGAGGGTGTAACCCGAAACGCCGAAGGACATCGACAGCTTGCCGACATTGGCGAAATCGATCGAATAGTCCTCGACATCGATCGTGCCGGTCTCGACTTCCCAGCTGCCGGACATGTTGAGGTTGCCGTTCAGCGTCTGCAGCCCCAGCGCCTCGATCGTTTCCTTGCCCTTCGGATCTTCGACGGTGGTCAGGTCGGCATTGACGCCGGTCGCCGAACCCTCGAACGAAATCGTCTTTTCGTCGTCGGACAGGCTCATCGTGCCCGTCGCTTCGCCCATCGAGAAGACCGGCTTGCCGTCGACCGTGACCTTGACCGGGCCGCTATGCGCTTCCTCGTAGAACATCAGCGAGTCGATGCCCTCGGCCTTATCGTCGCCGGGCACATAGACGCCTGCGAGGTAGAGGTCGCTGACGGAGAAGGTCGACTTCTCCTCGGTCATGTTGACTTCCGGAAAATCGATGCGCTCGATGTAATAGGCGCCGCCATCTTCCTCGGTCACACCTTGGAGGGTCAGTTCGTCGAGCGTGAGGGGCGTCTTGCCCGGTTCGGCCTGCAGGCCGAACTTCACGCCTTTCAGCACCACGTCTTCACCGCTGACCTCGATCGAATCGGCCGTGATCGCCGCGCCGCCAGCGGCATAGGATGTGTTGATCTTCTTCAGCAAATCGGCGCCGTCGAGCGCATAGGCCTGGGCGGTCAAACCGCACAGGGCAGCCCCCGCGAGAAGGATACGGGTGGAGTGGTGCAAGCTCATGGCGTCGTCCTCTTTGGCTGGTCCGCGCGTTTGAGCGCAGGTCGTCGAATGGCAATTACATATAAGGGGCTTTGCGAAGAGCTTCCACCGCTTTTCGCCGATACGGCGCGCATCCGTCTTCGAAGGTGATGACGGTCACACAGGCTTAATCCACAGCCAGAATCCCCGGATTCCTTGCCGTTGCGGCCCATCTCGGCTAGGCAGAGCCCATGGGGAAAAATCAGCTTCCGCCCGATGAGGGTGGCGATCACATTCAGCCGGTCGATCTGAAGGCGGCGCTCGAAGAGCGTTATCTCGCCTATGCGCTCTCGACCATCATGCACCGTGCCCTTCCGGACGTCCGCGACGGATTGAAACCGGTGCATCGCCGCATCATCCATGCGATGAGCGAAATGGGCATTCGGCCGAACTCGGCCTTCAAGAAATGCGCCCGTATCGTCGGTGACGTCATCGGTAAGTTCCACCCGCATGGCGACCAGTCGGTCTATGACGCGCTGGTGCGCCTCGCGCAGGATTTCTCCCAGCGTTATCCGATCGTCGACGGGCAGGGCAACTTCGGCAATATCGATGGCGACAGTGCGGCTGCCTATCGTTACACCGAAGCCCGCATGACCGATGTCGCAGCGCTTCTGCTCGAAGGCATCGACCAGGATGCGGTGGATTTCCGCCCGACCTATAACGAGGAAGACGACGAACCCGTCGTCATGCCTGGCGCATTCCCGAACCTGCTCGCCAACGGCTCCTCCGGCATCGCGGTCGGCATGGCAACATCCATCCCGCCGCACAATGCTCATGAGCTCTGCGATGCAGCACTCTACCTGATCAAGAACCCCGGCGCCTCCGTCGAGGACCTGTTTGCCGATCCCGCCCATCCGGAGCGCGGCGGCATCGAAGGCCCCGATTTCCCGACGGGCGGCATCATCGTCGAGAGCCGCGCGTCGATGCTCGAAACCTACCGCACCGGTCGCGGCGGTTTTCGCGTGCGCGCCAAGTGGGAGATCGAGGATCTCGGTCGCGGCGGCTACCAGATCGTCGTCACCCAGATCCCCTTCCAGGTGCAGAAGTCGCGCCTGATCGAGAAAATCGCCGAACTGCTGATCGCCCGCCGCCTGCCGCTCCTGGAAGACATCCGCGACGAAAGCGCTGAGGATGTGCGCGTCGTCATCGTGCCGAAGAGCCGCACTGTGGACGCCACCCTGTTGATGGAATCGATGTTCAAGCTCACCGAGCTCGAAAGCCGCATTCCGCTCAACATGAACGTACTGTCGCAGGGCAAGGTGCCCAAGGTCATGGCCCTCAACGAGGTGCTGAGCGAATGGCTCGCCCACCGCAAGGAGGTGCTCGTCCGCCGCTCGATGTTCCGGCTCGCCGCCATCGACCGTCGCCTGGAAATCTTGGGCGGCCTGCTGATTGCCTATCTCAACCTCGACGAGGTGATCCGCATCATCCGCGAGGAGGACGAGCCGAAGCCGGTGATGATCGCCAAATGGGATCTGACCGACATCCAGGCCGAAGCCATCCTCAACATGCGTCTGCGCAATTTGCGCAAGCTCGAGGAATTCGAGATCCGCAAGGAGCATGATGAACTCTCCGCCGAAAAGGCCGAGATCGAATCGCTGCTCGCCTCCACCGACAAGCAGTGGCAGACGGTCGCCTGGGAAATCGGCGAGGTGAAGAAGAAATACGCCAAGGCAACCGAGCTTGGCCGCCGTCGCACGCTATTTGCCGATGCGCCGGACGCCGATGTCGAAGCGATCCAGCAGGCGATGATCGAGAAGGAACCGATCAC
>JARXAQ010000094.1 GCA_029865825.1 Rhizobium sp. | reverse complement strand
CGTATCTTGGATGCAGCCAGTGCGTAAGCTAGGGCGGTTGCAACCGAGAGCGTCGCAAAGGTGGACGCAAATTCCCATGCGTGGGGCAGAAACGCTTGGCCGGCCGTCATAAATTGCGGCAACATTGCGACGAGGAAGAGGGTTCCGCGCGTGTTGCGCAGTGTCTCGCGACCACAATGGACGATCACCCGGAGCGGATTTTCCTCCGGGAGATTGTCATTGTCGGCGATCAACCCGCCGGCCACCGGTGCGCGCCAGGTCCGAACCGCGACATAGACGATATAGGCACTGCCAAACCAGGCGGCGTATTCATAGGCAACCGGCGGCATCTGAAGCAGCAACCAGAGTGTGCACAGACCGATGCCGATCGACAGCATGTTGCCCAAGGTCACGCCGGTCACCGTGGCGAATGCGGTCTTTCGTCCATGCCCAAGTGCATAGGCCATCACCAGAAGGGCGGACCTGCCGGGCACAGCAAGAATGACCGCCGAGGCGACGGCGAAAACGAACCAGCTTGCATAGGTCATGGCACTCACTCCTCAACAAAGAGCAAGCCAGTTTTCTCGCCTCAGGTCAATTGATCGGACGATACTTCTGGCCGAGATAGTCCATCACTTCTTTGAACCAGGGGGTGTCGAGGTCAAAGGGCTTGCCGCCCCTGATGCGTGGGAACTCGATGGTTCGCAGCCGTCCGCCTTTGTCCTCGTCGTGGCCGGTGACGCCGGAGACCTTGTTCAGGCCGCTTTCGACGGCGAGATCGACCATGCTCTGGATGAGGCGCAGGTCGTCGTAGTTGGCGGGAGCCGAGCGGGCATAGTAGCCGGATTTCTGGACCATGGAGCGGTCGGCATCGAGCAGCTTGGCAAAATGTTTCTGGAACCAACTGCCAACATTGATCGTGTCGAGCTTTACATGGCCGAAGGCATCGCGCTTGACTTCCTCGCCGGCTGCCTCGCGCTCAGTCACAATCTCGTCCATGCAGGCGCCTTCGGAGACGAAGAGGGTGACGAAGCCGGTGCGATCCATCATGTCCTTGAGGCGGGCGGCCTCGGCGTGCAGGTCGAAATGGGTCTCGGGAAGGTAGAGGCCGTCGATGTTCTTCAGCTCCTGGTTCATCATGAAGCCGTCGACATATTCATTGTCCTTGGTGCGCTGCATGTAGGCGCGCGCGGTGGCGGCGGTCAGCCAGCCGCAATGACGCCCCATCACCTCATGGATCACAAGCGTCCGTGGCGAGGCGCTCTGCTCATTGGAGACGTGGTCGAAGAAGCGCGCGCCGACATCGGCCGCGGTACAGGCGCCGAGCGTCTGCTTGATCGGGTAGACATCGTTGTCGACGGTCTTGGGCATGCCGACGACGGTCAGATCGTAGCCGTTGGCGCCGAGATAGGCGGCGAGGTCGGCGGCCGTGGTATGAGTGTCGTCGCCGCCAATGGTGTGGAGGATGGTGATGCCATCGGCTGCCAGCCGTTCGGCCGCCACCCGCAAGGGGTTTTCGCCCTCCTTCACCAGGCCGCGTTTGATGCAGTCCGCCGCATTGGTGAGCTTGACGCGGCTGTTGCCGATCGGCGAGCCGCCGTAACGGTGCAGCACATGCGCCTTCTCGCGCATCTCCTTGGTGATCTCGATCTTGTAGTCCATCAGGAGCCCACGGAAGCCGGACTTGTAAGCGACCAATTCGATCTCGGGCGCGATGTCGGTGTAGCGCTCGATCAATCCGCCGACGGCGGACGAGAGACAGGGCGCGAGGCCCCCGGCGGTCAACATCGCGACTTTCTGCTTGGCCATCGATCCTCCTTGGGCAGGCATGTGTGGCGCTGCCTTCAACACTGTCGGGTGGCAAATGGATGCGACAGCGCGGGCGAGGTGTAAAGCAGAAAATGCAAGGATTTCCGCACTTTCGCCGATTCGCCCCGGGGATTGCAAGGCTTCGCCAGATTCAATCGTTTCAATCGCCGCCGCGTGCGTTTTCGCGCCTGTGGAAAGATCGGCGACCCGCGTGTCCATCGGCAAACTGTGTCGCCTTCAGCAAAACCAATTCAACATGAAGAAACTTTAATCCCGCTCAAATGGCCCTTCTGCTTGCTTTTTGCCCCCATATTTGGTCAATCTCGGTCATGATTTTCGATTTTGCCTGCGAACAGATATCGTCGTTTTGGGACCGTTTGCTGGGCGCGATCGGTGATGCGGCCGGCAACGTGATTGGCAGCATCGTCGAAGCCGTGCGCACGGCTTTCGAAGGCGACCCTGAAACACGTCGTCGCGTCTCCTTCTCGGTTGCCATCATTGCGCTCTCGGCCAAGATGGCGAAGGCTGACGGCGTGGTGTCGAATGCCGAAGTCGAGGCCTTCCGCAAGATCTTCGAATTCCCGCCGGAAGAGGCGCGCAACGTAGCGCGGCTCTACAATCTGGCACGACAGGACGTGGCCGGCTTCGAGACCTATGCGAAGAACCTCGCAGGTATGTGCCGGACCTGCGACGAATTTTGTCCGGTGCTGGAAGACATCATCGACGCGTTGTTTCACATCGCCAAGGCCGACGGCCTCATGCATGAGAAGGAACTCGCCTTCCTATCGCGGATCGCCGAGATCTTTTCGATTTCCGAAGACCGGTTCGCGATGATCATGGAGCGGCATATCCATCTCGACGGCGACCCCTATGGCGTGCTCGGGGTGAAACAGTCAGACGATTTCGCGACGATCCGGAAGAAGTATCGGGCGCTCGCGGCCGAGCATCACCCGGACCGCCTGCATGCGCGCGGTATCCCGACCGAATTCCACAGTGTTGCCAATCACCGCATGGCGAAGTTCAACGCCGCCTATTCGGCGATCGAAAAGGCGCGCCGGGCGGCATGACGTCCTTTATCGCGGATTTTTCCGGCGCCGAAGTCTGTCCGTCGCCGAACCACGGCGAGCGGATGGGTGTGGAGCGACCCGATATCCTCCTCCTGCACTATACCGGCATGCCGTCGGCCGAGGGCGCGCAGGCATGGCTTTGCGCTGTCGAAAGCCAGGTTTCCAGCCACTATCTGGTGCATGAGGACGGCCGCATCGTACAGATGGTGCCGGAGGCGAAACGGGCCTGGCACGCAGGTAAAAGCGTATGGGGCGGCGAATCGGACATCAATTCCCGCTCCATCGGCATCGAGATCGCCAATCCCGGACACCCCGGCGGCTTGCCGGGTTTTCCGGTTTCGCAGGTCTCCGCGCTGATCGAATTGTGTCGCGATTGCGTCGAACGGCACCAAATCCCGGCTGAGCGGGTCCTGGCGCACTCCGATGTGGCCCCCATTCGCAAGGTCGATCCGGGTGAAAACTTCCCCTGGCATTCGCTCGCTGCAGCGGGCGTCGGGCACTGGGTCGCACCGTCGCCGATCGGCGGTGGGCGCTTCTTCCAGCGGGGTGACGCCGGACAGCCGGTCGAGGCCCTGCAGTCCATGTTGTCTCTCTACGGGTATGGCATTGAGATTTCGGGCGAATATTGTTCCATGACAGAAGGAGTGGTCGCGGCTTTCCAGCGTCATTTCCGACCCGCAAAAGTGGATGGCGTGGCCGATAGCTCGACGATCGAGACGCTGCACAGGCTCCTCACATCACTGCCGCGCTACGGCTGAACATCAGAGCCGAGATCGCCGGACGCGAGCGCCCGACGGAACGCGCCTCGGGCTGTTTTGTTGCAGTGCCATACGAATTCCTTATTGCCGGGGTCTAAAGGCCGGGCTGAACAGCGACTGCGGAACCGAACGGCGCCCGTCGCAAACATCAACTTTGAAGATCTGAAATGGCGGCCCCCATCGGGCTCGCGACGCAGAACTGCGTCCGCTTCGACGCGCGCCGGTTTCGATCTTTGTACGGAGACTGACCCTTCCCATGACAAGACGACTGATCGCTGCTGCGGCATGCCTCGCTACCCTTTTGACTCATGTCCAGTTCGCATCGGCTGGCGAAGAGGAGCGCCGTTCCACCTGGTCGCTCAAGACCATCACCCGCGACGCGGGCTTTCCCGTCGCTCCGTCCTTCTCGAAGAGCCCCTACGGCGCGATCATCTCGAAATATGCCAAGACCTATGGCGTGCCCGTCGATCTCGCCCATGCGGTCGTGCGCATCGAGAGCAACTTCAATCCGAAGGCGCGGGGAAGTGCCGGCGAAGTCGGTCTCATGCAGATCAAGCCGGCGACGGCACGTGCCATGGGCTATCGTGGCTCGACCAAAGGGCTCTACGACCCCGAGACCAATATTCGCTATGGCATGAAGTATCTGTCCATGGCGCACGAGCTGGGTGGCGGCGAGACCTGTGGCACGATCCTGCGCTACAATGCCGGCCACGGTGCCAAGCGGATGAACCCGGTGTCGAAGCGCTATTGCGGCAAGGTCGTCGCACTGATCGGCGACTGAGGAAACCTGTGACCGAGGCGTTCGCGTCGATGGACAGGTTTGTTTTGCATGGTATCACCGGCTGTCGATTTCAGGTGGTGATGCATGGTTGAGCACTTCAAGACGATCGTTGTCGGTCGCGGCATGATGGGGGCTGCGGCTGCCCGGTATCTGGCGCTCGCCGGGGACGGAGTGGCCGTCATCGGGCCAGACGAGCCGAAGGACTGGCCGCGGCATGACGGCGTGTTCGCCAGCCATTACGACGAGGCACGGATCACCCGGACCATCGATTCGGATCCCGTCTGGGCGCGGATGGCCAATCGTTCGATTGCCCGCTACGGGGCGATCTCCGAGGAGAGTGGCATCGATTTCTACCGCGAAGTCGGCTGCCTGATCGTCGGCCCGGCGCGGGGAGGGCGCGATCCCTACATCGCGCAGGTCGCATCCGCTGCGGCTGCGCTGAAAGTCGAGACGGATCTGCTGTCGGCCGACGAGCTCAAGCACCGCTTCGACTACTTTGAATTCGGTTCCGGCTGCGAAGGCGTGCATGAACAGAGCAATGCGGGTTACGTCAATCCACGCCGGCTGGTGGAGGCGCAGACCTTGCTGGCCGACAAGGCCGGTGCGCAGGTGATCCGTCGGGCCGTGGTCTCTGTTCGCGAGGAACCCGGTTCCTGCATGGTCACGACGGATGATGGGGCCGTCTATTCGGCGGAGCGCGTTCTGGTGGCGGCGGGTGGCTTCACCATCAATGCGAGTTTGTTGCCTCGATCTCTCGATCTGAAGGTCTATGCCCGCACAGTCGCGTTCTTCGAGATCGCCGATGCCGACCTTCCTGCCTATGCTGGCATGCCGTCCCTGATCCATCAGCCGGATGATCCGGTCGACCATATCTATCTGTTGCCGCCGGTGCGCTATCCTGACGGCAAGACCTACCTCAAGATCGGCGGCGATCCCGACGACCTGTGGCTGCGGAGCGAGCCGGAGATCCGCGCGTGGTTCCGAAGCGGTGGCCGGATCAGCACCCGTGATCACCTGCAGCGAATCATCGGCCAACTCGTCCCGAGCCTGGCGCAGGCGCCGATCTCGATGGCGGCCTGCGTTACCTCGTTCACACCCGCCAATTATCCGGCGATCGGCTATGCCAGCGAGCGCATCGCGGTGCTATCAGGCGGGTGCGGGGCGGCGGCCAAGAGTTCTGACGAGATCGGTCGGCTTGGGGCCGAGCTGATGCTGCACGGGCGGATCGTGGATGAGGCCAATGGCGAGGTCTTCCGGCCTGTCTTCACGGACTGATTCACCAAAAGCTGCCAAGTCTCTCCGCCAGCATCATTTTCGGTGGCAATCGGCTGGCGGGTCGTTTAAGGACCGCTTGCCAGTTGGCTGGGCAGCCGCGCTTTACCAATGCCGAAAGGCGGTAGGGTGAGGAAAGTCCGGGCTCCACGGAAATACGGTGCCGGATAACGTCCGGCGAGGGCGACCTCAGGGAAAGTGCCACAGACAGCAAACCGCCTCGCATGCGAGGTAAGGGTGAAAGGGTGGGGTAAGAGCCCACCGCGTCGCTGGTGACAGGGACGGCACGGTAAACCCCACCGGGAGCAAGACCGAATAGGGATGACGCGGGTGACGCGCAAGCGCCACTACAGCCTGTTTCCGGGCCAGTCATCCGGGTGGGTTGCGCGAGGCAGCGTGTAAACGCTGTCCCAGATGAATGGCTGCCACGTCCCGGGAAACCGGGGCCTTACAGAACCCGGCTTACAGGCCAACTGGCAAAATAACCTCTCAGATCCGGACCATGACCCTGCACGTTGCAAGAATTTGCAACAGGCGCCTGAAAGCACGGCCAGAAATCTGCTGCCGGCACTATGGCAGACCTGAGCTGTGCTGCGGAAGTTCAGCGCGAAACCGCTCTCAAAACAGGGGTTTCTAACCATTCGTTAAGCTTAACCGCCTATCAATCATTGATGCCCTCCAAGGGTGCCGCCCGACCTGTTCCCATTGACGCCCATATTGTCCCATGGTATCCCATTTACATGCTGTTGCAGGGGGCGCGTTTGCTCCCAAGGTCCGGAAATCGCATGAACTCTCCCGCGTCTCGGGTGGGTCTTTCCCGGGCTTTGAGATAGTTGGTGTCATCGTATGCGTACGGAGGTCGATCACCGGCTTTCCGTTTTCAGGGAGGTCGGTCGTTACTCATGAACCGCTTCCTGTCCAATGCGACAAACAGGATCGATGCGAAGGGGCGGGTTTCCGTCCCGGCGGCGTTTCGTGCCGTTTTGCTGCAGCGCGATATTCAGGAGCTTTATTGTCTCCAGGATTTCGTTTATCCGGCGATCAACATCGGTGGTCCGGATCTGCTCGATCGATACGAGCAGCGCATGGCCGCGGAAGATCCCTTCGCATTGGAGGCGAACGAGATGTCGCTGCTCATTCATGGTGGCGGCGTCTTTATGCGGACCGATGCCGAGGGGCGGTTGGCGGTGACGGATTTTATCCGGGATTTCACGGGGATTTCCTCGGAGGTCTGTTTCGTCGGTCGGTCGGATCATTTTCAGGTATGGCAGCCGCAGGCGTTTATCGACGCCCAGGCGAGAGCCAGAGAGGTTGTCAGGCTGCGGGGCCTGAGAACCTGACAAGACGGGGAAACGGAATGGTGGCGAATCTTGGCGAAGGGCTTTCCGATGCCAATGGCGGATCGGTTCGCCACATTCCGGTTCTTCTCGACGGCGTGCTGAAGGCGCTCGAGCCCGAGACGGGCAAGGTCATCCTCGATGGGACCTTTGGCGCTGGCGGTTATACGCGGGCCATCCTCGATGCAGGTGCTGAGGTCATTGCGCTAGATCGCGACCCGAATGCCATTGCCGGCGGGCAGGGGCTGGTCGCCGAATTCAACGGTCGTCTCACCCTGCATCACACCGAATTCTCGGCGCTTGCCGATTTTGCACCGGCGGGCGGCCTGGACGGCGTCGTGCTCGATATCGGTGTGTCGTCGATGCAGATCGACGAGGCCGAGCGCGGCTTTTCCTTCCAGCGCAACGGCCCGCTCGATATGCGAATGTCATCCTCAGGCGTGTCGGCTGCCGATGTCGTCAATCGGGCCAAATTGACGGATCTGATTCGCATCTTCGGTTTTCTCGGCGAAGAGAAGCATTCGGGGCGGATTGCGCGCGCCATCGAAAAACGTCGCGCGGTCGAGCCGTTCCAGACGACGCGTGATCTCGCGAACCTCATCGAGACGGTCAATCCGCGCAAGGCGAAGGACAAGATCCATCCCGCGACCCGCGTCTTTCAGGCGCTCCGGATCTTCGTCAACGACGAACTGGCGGAACTTGCCCAGGCGCTCTTCGCCGCCGAGCGGGCGCTGAAGCCGGGCGGTCGACTCGTCGTCGTCACCTTCCATTCGCTCGAAGACCGTATCGTCAAGAAATTCTTTTCCGAGCGCGCCGGCAAGGCGTCAGGCTCGCGCCACCTTCCCATGGTCGAAGCACGCAAGGCGACGTTCGAGCCGGTTGGCAAGGGTATGCTGGCCGCGACCGAAGAAGAAGCCGAACTCAACCCGCGCGCCCGCTCAGCCAAGCTGCGTGCCGGGATCCGGTCGATGGCGCCGCCAGAGCGGGCTGACATGTCGATCTTCGATCTGCCGGACCTTGCAACCCTTGAAAAGATCGGAGGCTGATTGTGCTGCGAACCTTCGATTTCCTGTTGATCGGATCGATGGCGGCGGCTGCCGCCGTCACCTACCAGATCAAGCACGACACCGATAACAAGGCCGCCGAAGTGCGGCGGCTGGAGGCTGAAATTAAGCTGGAGAAGGACACGATCGATCTGCTGCGGGCCGATCGGGCGCTTCTGACCCAGCCGAACCGTCTCGACCGTCTGGTCAAGACCTATGCCACCGAGTTGCAATTGCAGCCGACGGCGCCGACCCAGTTGGCGCGTCCGGTCGAGCTTCCGATGCCGAAGGACCAGGTGCCACGCCCGGAAGTGGCGGAGGGGACCGAGGTGTCCGACCCGGTCAAGGATTTGATCACCACGGGTTCGGTGACGACAACAGAGGCGGTGGAGGACTGATGAGCTTTCTGTCGCGAATCATGTTGCTGAAGAGTCAGGCGCATTTCTCCACGGATGTGCAGCGTGGCGGCCCGGTCGTCTCTGGACCCACTTTCAAGGGAACGGCGAAGCGAAAGTCCGAGATGGCCAAAACCCGTGTCGGTCTGATGATCGCCGGCTTCTGCGTTGTCTATGCGATCATCGGTGGACGTCTGGTGCAATACGGTCAGGCGCAGCCGGAGACGGTTTCGAGCATCCTGCCTGCTGACCGTCTGATGGCGTCCAGACCCGATATCCTCGACCGTAACGGCGAGGTTCTCGCAACCGATATCCGCACCGTCTCGCTGTTTGCCGAGCCCCACAAGATCGTCGATCCGGACGAGGCCGTGGAGCGTCTCGCCACCGTGCTCACCGATCTCGACATCAAAGGCACCTACAAGAAGCTCTCCTCGGAATCGCGATTTCAGTGGCTGCGGCGGCAGTTGACGCCCAAGCAGCAGAGCCAGATCCTGGCGCTCGGCATTCCCGGGATCGGGTTTCGCCCTGAAAAGCGCCGGTTCTACCCGGGAGGCGCCACCGCCTCGCACATTGTCGGCTATGTGAATATCGACAATCGCGGCATGACCGGGATGGAGAAGTACATCGACAACCAGGGTCTGGCAGACCTGCGCGCGCTCGGCATGACCACCGATGCGCCGCTCGAACCGGTCAAGCTGTCGATCGACCTCAGAGTCCAGAACATCGTGCGCGACGTGCTCGTCGATGCGATGGTCAAGTTCAAGTCGATCGGCGCCGGCGGCGTTGTCCTCGACGCGCATACCGGCGAAGTGCTCGCCATGGCATCGCTGCCGGACTTCGATCCCAACAATCCGGTCGGCTCCGAAGAGGGCTGGCTCAGCCGCATGGCCAACGGCACTTTCGAGATGGGCTCGACCTTCAAGTCCTTCACCATCGCCATGGGTCTCGATTCCGGCAAGGTCTCGCTCAAGGACAGCTTCGATGCGCGCTATCCGATTCGCATCGGCGGTTTCACCATCAAGGACTTTCACGGCAAGAATCGCATTCTCACGGTTCCAGAGATTTTTCAGTATTCGTCCAATATCGGCACGGCCAAGGTCGCAGACATTGTCGGCATCGACGCACATAAAGAATTTCTCACCCGTCTCGGCCTATTGACCAAGATGGAGACGGAGCTTCCGGAAGTTGCAATGCCGACGCAGCCGCGCACCTGGAAGAAGATCAGTTCGATCACCATTTCGTTCGGCCATGGCGTATCGACCACGCCCTTGCAGACGGCCGTCGCAGGGGTGGCACTGGTCAATGGCGGTAAGCTGATCGAGCCGACCTTCCTGCCCAGAACCCGCGAACAGGCCGATCTCGTCGCCAAACAGGTGCTCAAGCCGTCGACCAGCGACGACATGCGCTTCCTGTTCCAGTGGAACGGCATCAAGGGATCGGGCAAGAACGCCCGCGTCGAGGGTTTCGACGTCGGTGGCAAGACCGGCACCGCAGACAAGGTGGTCAATGGCCGCTATGTCGGCGACAAGAACTTCAACGCCTTCCTCGCCGCCTTCCCGATCGACAATCCCCGTTACGTGGTCCTGACCTTCATCGACGAACCGAAGACGGACAAAGGCAATGGCGCTGCACTCGCCGGCAACAGTGCTGCACCCATGGTGGCTGACATCATTCGCAGAAGCGCCGCAATTCTTGGTGTAGAACCCAAATTCGGGGAAGACGGGTCCGCGTTGCTCGTCTCTTATTGACCAGAATGAAGAGAAACGGGGCGATTCGACCGAACGCGCCCCGGAAGGATGGACTGCACATGCGTTTGGGCACACTCGCCGGCGAAGATTATAAACATCAGGTCACGGCCAGCGGCGCCGCGGAGATCGAGGTTGTCGGATTGTCTGCGGACAGCCGCAAAGTCGAGCCGGGCACGGTGTTCTTCGCGCTGTCGGGCACCAAGGCGGATGGCGGTGCCTATGTTGCCGATGCTGTCGCCAAGGGAGCCGTCGCCATTGTCGCGTCGCATCCGGTCGAGGCTTCTGTCCCCGTGGTCGTCGTGGAGAATCCGCGCCGTTTTCTGGCGCTCGCCGCGGCCCGCCTCGTGGGACGCCAGCCTCAGACCATGGTCGCCGTCACCGGCACGGCAGGCAAAACCTCTGTCGCGTCTTTCACCCGCCAGATCTGGGCCTTTGCCGGCCATCCTGCCGCGCAGATCGGCACCACCGGTGTCATTTCGCCCAGCCGCAACGATTACGGCTCGCTCACCACCCCCGATCCGCTGGCGCTTCATCGTCTGCTCGGCGAACTCGCCGACGAGGGTGTGACGCATGCGGCGATGGAAGCCTCTAGCCACGGTCTCGACCAGAGCCGTCTCGACGGTGTCGTGCTCTCGGCGGCCGGCTTCACCAATCTCGGTCGCGACCACATGGACTATCATCCGACGGTCGAGAATTACATGGCCGCCAAGATGCGGCTTTTCGATACGCTGCTGCCGAAGGGCTCGCCGGCGGTTATCTATGCCGACGATCCCTGGTCGGATGAGGCGATCCGGGTTGCGACTGCTGCTGGCCACGATGTGCGCACCGTCGGCCGTAAAGGCTCCTTCCTCAGCCTGAAGCGCGTCGAGCATTTTCGCCATAAGCAGGCGGCCGAGGTGCATCATGGCGGACAGATCTACGAGGTCCATATTCCGCTCGCCGGTGATTTCCAGATCGCCAATGCGCTGGTGTCGGCCGGACTTGCCATCTCCACCGGCGTGACGGTGTCCGTCGCGCTCAAGGCTCTGGAGACGTTGGTCGGGGCTTCTGGCCGTTTGGAACTCATCGGCCAGACGAAGGCTGGCGCGCTCGCCTATGTCGATTATGCCCACAAGCCGGATGCACTGGAAAACGTGCTCACGTCCGTACGGCCGTTCACAACCGGACGTGTCGTCGTCGTTTTCGGCTGCGGCGGGGATCGCGACAAGGGCAAGCGGCCGATCATGGGCGAGATCGCCTCGCGGCTGGCCGATATCGCCATCGTCACCGACGACAATCCGCGTTCGGAAGTGCCGGCTATCATTCGCTCCGAAATTATGGCCGCGACCCCTGATGGCATCGAGATCGGCGATCGCGCCCAGGCCATCCGGGCCGCCGTCGCCATGCTGTCGGCCGGCGACACGCTGATCGTTGCCGGCAAAGGACATGAGGAGGGGCAGACGGTGGGAGGAACCACGCTGCCCTTCTCCGATCATGCCGAAGTTCGGCACGCCTTGGAGGAGTTCGACCGTTGACCCTGCTCTGGACCTCGCGCGACATGGTGGTCGCCATGGGTGGACGGCCCTTCGGGCATCTGCCCGATGGAATCACGGGGATTTCCATCGACAGCCGGACGATCACCCCCGGCGAAGCCTTCTTTGCCATCAAGGGAGATCGCGTCGACGGCCACGACTATGCCAGCATTGCGATCGCCAACGGCGCATCGCTTTTGGTTGTCAGCGAATCCAAGCTTCCGGCGCTCGGGCGCCTTACCATCCCGATGATCGTCGTCGAGGACGTGCTGGTCGGCCTGGAGAAACTCGGGATCGCCGCGCGTGACCGAACGCCGGCGACCGTCATTGCGGTCACCGGCTCTGTCGGCAAGACGACCACCAAGGAAATGCTGCGGGTGACGCTCGAGCCTTCGGGCAATGTGCATGCCTCCGTCGCTTCCTTCAACAATCACTGGGGTGTGCCTCTCACACTTGCCCGCATGCCGATGGACACGCGTTATGGCGTGTTCGAACTCGGCATGAACCATCCTGGCGAAATTGGTCCGCTGGCCCGCATGGTGCGCCCTGACGTTGCCATCATCACCACCATCGCTCCCGCCCATCTCGGCAATTTTTCCAGCGTCGAGGAAATCGCCGATGCCAAGGCAGAGATCTTCGAAGGTGTCGTCAACGGTGGTGACGTGGTGCTCAATCGAGACAATGCCTATTTCGACCGACTGGAGCAGGCGGCCCAGGCGGCCGGGCTTGAGAACGTGCACAGCTTCGGCCAGCATGCCAAGGCCGAGTTTCGGCTGGCCGAGTTCGATGGCGCCGCCGAAGTTTCGACCGTCTGGGTGTCCTTCCATGGCGAGACGCGCGAAGTGACGATCGGCGCGCCGGGGCGTCACCTTGCCGAAAACGCCATGGCCGTGCTCGCTGCCGTCTCCCTCGTCGGTGCCGATATCGATGCGGCCATCGATGCACTCGCCAATCTGACTGCCGTCAAAGGGCGGGGCGCGCGACACAAACTGTCGATCGCGGGCGGTTCGCTGACGCTGATCGACGAAAGCTACAATGCGAATCCGGCCTCGATGAGGGCCGCCATCTCGGTGCTCGCCTCGTCGCAGCCGCAATACGATGGCCGGCGGATCGCCGTGCTTGGCGACATGCTGGAAATGGGCGAATTTTCCCCGTCCGTGCATGCCGAACTCGCCGGGCCGCTGCTTGCCGCCGGGATCGAGCATGTGTGGCTCGCCGGAGCGGAAATGGTGGCGCTGCGCGACGCCCTGCCGGAGACCGTCTCCGTCGTCTATCTCGAGACCACGGCGGAACTCGCGAACTTCGTCACGGCGGATGTTCGCGCCGGTGACGTGGTCATGGTCAAATCCTCACTCGGCATCGGCTTTGGCAAGATCGTCTCGGCTCTGCTTGACAAGTATCCGGCATTCCCCGACACGGAGCGCCACTCTTAATTCGGGCTTTTGGAAAGGGCTCCCATGCTGATTTGGCTTGTGGAACTGGCGGACTACTTTCAGTTTTTCAACCTGTTCCGGTACATTACCTTCCGGACGGGGGCAGCACTCTTCACCTCGGCGGCAGTGGTTTTCCTGTTCGGCCCGATGATGATCTCGTCGCTCCGGGTGCGCCAGGGCAAGGGACAACCGATCCGCGCCGACGGACCGCAAACGCACTTCAAAAAGGCCGGTACGCCGACCATGGGCGGTCTGATGATCCTAGCCGGCATTGTCGTGTCGTCGCTGCTCTGGGCGGATCTTTCCAACATCTATGTCGTGGCAACTCTGCTCGTCACGCTCGGCTTTGGCGCTATCGGCTTCTATGACGATTATCTGAAGGTGACAAAGCAGACGGAGAAGGGCTTTTCCGGCAAGGCGCGGCTTGGCATCGAGTTCCTGATCGCCGGCATTGCCGTCTATTTCATGATGAGCTCGGCGCTGCATTCGGGGCCGCAGGGCTCGACCTTCGGTTCCTCTGTCGCCTTTCCTTTCGTCAAGGACTACCTGCTCGATCTCGGCCTGTTCTTCGTGCTGTTCGGCGGCTTCGTCATCGTCGCTGCCGGCAATGCGGTCAACCTGACCGACGGTCTCGACGGGCTCGCCATCGTGCCCGTGATGATCGCGGCGGCCTCCTTTGGCGTGATCGCTTATCTTGCGGGCAATGCCGTTTTTGCCAATTACCTGCAGATCCATTTCGTGCCCGGTACCGGCGAACTCGCCGTGCTGCTTGGTGCCGTAATCGGGGCCGGCCTCGGCTTTCTCTGGTTCAACGCGCCGCCTGCCGCGATTTTCATGGGGGATACGGGTTCACTGGCTCTGGGTGGCCTGATCGGCTCGGTGGCGGTTGCCACCAAACACGAGATCGTCATGGCGATCATCGGCGGATTGTTCGTCATCGAGACGCTGTCGGTGATCATCCAGGTCGGCTACTTCAAGCTGACGGGACGTCGCGTTTTCCTGATGGCACCGATCCATCATCATTTCGAAAAGCTCGGTTGGACCGAAAGCCAGGTGGTCATTCGCTTCTGGATCATCGCCGTCGGTCTCGGCATGCTCGGCCTCTCGACGCTGAAGCTGCGGTGAGGGCGCCATGATCGCGGCGAGCAGTTTTAGGGGCAAGCGGGTCGCGCTCTTCGGGCTTGGAGGCTCGGGGCTCGCGACGGCAAAATCGCTGCAGGCTGGCGGCGCCGAGGTTCTGGCGTGGGACGACAATCCCGACAGCGTGGCGCGTGCCGTCGCCGAGGGTATCAGCACGATCGATCTGCGCGGTATCGATTGGTCGGCCATCGCGTCCTTCGTTCTTTCGCCCGGCGTGCCGCTCACCCATCCGAAGCCGCACTGGACTGTTGCGCTCGCCAGGTCGGCGGGCGTCGAGATCATAGGCGATGTCGAGATTTTCGTGCGTGAGCGGCGTCTGCACGCGCCCGATTGCCCGTTCATCGCGATCACCGGTACCAATGGCAAGTCGACCACGACGGCCTTGATTGCCCATATCCTTGAAGCGAGCGGCCGCGACACGCAACTCGGCGGCAATATCGGCCGCGCGGTGCTCACACTCGATCCGCCCAAGGCGGAACGCTTTTTCGTCGTCGAGTGCTCGTCCTATCAGATCGATCTCGCCCCAACGCTCAACCCGACCGCCGGCATCCTGCTCAACCTGACGCCCGATCATCTCGACCGGCATGGAACGATGCAGCACTATGCCGAGGTCAAGGAACGGCTGGTGGCGGGGGCGGGGACCGCGATCGTTGGCATCGATGACAGCTTTTGCGAGTTGATCGGCGACCGGATCGAACGCTC
>JARXAQ010000056.1 GCA_029865825.1 Rhizobium sp. | reverse complement strand
TGCAGACGATCACCATCGACGAAAGCCGCTTCGAGCAATATCGCCGCAGCGCCGATTTCATCCAGACCTATATCTTCCCCGGCGGCATGCTGCCCTCGATCACGATTTTCGAACGGGATGCATCAAAGGCCGGCCTGCAGGTCGGCGACCGCTTCCGCTTCGGTCGCGATTACGACCGAACCCTGATCGCCTGGGACAACGCCTTTACCGCCAACTGGTCGACGATCGAGCCCCTAGGCTTCGATCGCCGCTTCTACCGGATGTGGCGCCTCTACCTGCATTATTGCGCCGTCGGCTTCCGCGTCGGGCGCATCGATGTGGTTCAGTTCAGATTGGACAAGCCCGCGTGATCCCGACGCGGGGCGTGTCGCCCCGCCAATCGCCCGTCAGGACCGCAGCATTTTGCGAGTCAGCGCAAAGCGAAGGCTGTGCGGCAGCGCATGCAGCAAGCGGATCGCGAGCGCCATCTTCCACGGGAAGACGATTTCGAATTTTCCCTTTTCCAGACCCTTGGCAATGGTGTCCGCCGCCTCTTCCGAGGACACGAGGAAGGGCATCGGAAAATCATTCTTCTCGGTGAGGGGCGTGGCGACGAAGCCGGGGTTGATGATCGTCATCTTGACCCCCTTGGCCGCGAGATCCGGATAGAGCGCCTCGCACATGCTGTTGAGGGCCGCCTTGGTCGCGCCATAGCTCGCAGCCCCCGGCAGTCCGACATAGCTCGTCACGGAGGCGACGACGGCGATGTGCCCGGCCTTCCTCGCGATCATAGCCGGCATCACAGTTTCCAGGCAATTGGCCGTCCCCATGACATTGAGATCGAACATCTGCCGCGTGCGCTCGCTGCTGAAATCGTCAGCGTAGTCGCGCGTATAGGACCCTGCGGCAAAGACGGCGAGATCGATCGGCCCCATAGCCGCTACCACCTCGCCGGCCACCCGACGCACAGCCTCACGATCGGTGACGTCGAGCGGAAAGGCCATGATCGGGCCGGGATGTTCAGCGGCAAGGCTTGCCAGCGAATCGGCATTCCGAGCGCTGACGGCCACGCAGTAGCCGTCACTCACCAGTCGTTTGGCCAGTGCCCGGCCGATGCCGGAACTCGAGCCGGTAACCCAGGCAGTTTTGGTCATCACATCCTCTTGCGTTGTGTCATGACCACTACGGCGGGCATCCCCCGCCGGTTCAACCGGCCCAGCCGCCGATCAGATCGAGGCCGCTTTTCAGAAGGGCCTCCGCCTCGCCATGGGTTTTGGCTTCGACATAACAGCGCATCTCCGGCGCATTGCCGGAGGGTCTGAAGTGAATGACCCGGCCATCGGCGAGTGTGACGCGCAGGCCATCGATGTCACTCACATCGGACACGGTCCCGATCGGCGCAAGGAATGTGCTGAGGTTGTCGCGCGACTGTCGGATATACGCCATCAGGCTAGCGCTGCGTTCGGTCGCAAAGTGTTCCACACGGTCGCTGAGCGCGACCGGCAGACTGAACGCCTTGGTCAGGCTGGAAAGTGTGTGGCCGCTTTGTGCCGCAACGCCCAATACGGCAAGGGCCGGAAGGAAGCTGTCACGCGTCGGCAGCGCCTTCAAGACCTTGCCCTCCAGGGTAAGGTCCGAGCCCAGCATCAACCCGCCATTCGCCTCAAAGCCGAGCACCCGCGCCCGGCCTTCAGCCAGTGCACCGTCCATCGCGGCAATCACATAGGGCGAGCCGACACGGGTGCGGATCACGGAGAAGCTGCCATCCTGTTCGAGGCCGGAATTCGACGTGACCGGCGTCGCGACGACGCCGGCATTCAGGAAGCGCGCCGCGATCAGGCCGAGCAGATCGCCGCGCAGCGGCAGGCCATGTTCGTCGGCCACGAGCGGACGGTCGCCGTCGCCATCGGTGGAGATAATGGCATCGAGCGCCAATTCATCGCTCCAGTGCGCCAGCTGTGTCACCGTATCCGCCGAGACCGCCTCGGTATCGACAGGGATGAACACCTCGGAACGCCCAAGCGGAAACACCGTCGCTCCGTAATGCTTGAAGACGGTCACCATCATGTCGCGGGCGACCGTGCTGTGCTGGTAGATGCCGATGCGTTTCCCGGTAAGGCACCCCTCGGGCAGAATATGAAAATTACGATCGAGGAAGAGGCTGCTCGCCGCACTCTCGTGATCATCACCGGCGCCGCTCTCAACGCGGTTCGCGTCGGGATCATCGGCGAGTTCTGCTGCCAATCGCGTAATCGCCAGCTCGTCTTGTTTGTTGATTTCGCCGTCCGGCCGGTAAAACTTGATGCCGTTTCGGTCCGCGGGGATATGCGACCCGGTCACCATGATGCCGGCAGCACCAATCGAAGCCCCATAGAGGGCCAGTGCTGGCGTGGCGATGGTCCCGCAATCGATCGGCACGAGCCCCGCACGTCTGAGTGCAGCCATGATCGTCGCGGCGATCTCCGGGCTCGACTGGCGAAAGTCGCGGGCAATCACTACGGGTGAACCGGCCTGCGCGAGCCCTTCGGCGAGAAGATGGCGGGCAAAGGCGCTTGAATACAGGGCCGAGACAGCGCCCACCAGATCCGACGACAGGCCTCTCAGTCCACTGGTGCCGAATTTTGCCGTCATGCCTGATCTCCATGGTTGTCCCGTCGGAGCTCTTTATATGGGCCGAGCCGTCGGAGCATCAAGCGGAATACAGGCGGGAGGCGAGCGGATAGAGGGGAGGAGACGCCCAGCAGGGGGGCTAAAATGAAAAGAGCCCGGCGCGGGAGGAGGTGCGCCAGGCTCTTAAACTCGATCGGCAATTGGGAGGAGGAGGAGTATTGCCGATCCTACCGAGCGGCACTGGGAGGAGGAGTGCGCCGCTTCGATGTTTGATTTGTAACCAAAGGACAGCGGGCTGCCAATCGCCGTTGTTGCAACGCACCCATGCATCTATTGCATATCGTGGTTGTGTATGGGCGGTTAGTCAGTCTTCATTTCATAGGCGCAGACTTTCGAGTCTTTCGCGTTCGCATGTTCCGGGTCGAAGTGAACCTTCGTTTGGGCATGACGCCGGTCAAATGCGTTCACACACCCTATCCATCATGCAGTGCCGGCATGGCTGTCTCCGCCATATCGCGATGGCGAGGACGCCGCCGGGAGCGCAATTGCTCCAACCGAACCACCGAATCGGCGATGGGATGGCACCGGACGCCGCTTTCCTTTATAGCGGGCTGAAAGAACCAAAGTCTGGAGATGTGTATGGCGACGATCCGTTCCCACGAAGGAGATATCTCCGCAGCGGATGCCGCCCGTTATACCGGGGCGATCGCAATCGATACGGAAACACTCGGACTGGTGCCCCGTCGCGATCGTCTCTGCGTGGTGCAACTGTCCTCGGGCGACGGCAGTGCTGATGTTATCAGAATTGCCGCCGGCCAGACCGAGGCGCCGAACCTTATCGCCCTTCTCGCCGATCCCGCCCGTCAGAAGATCTTCCACTATGGCCGTTTCGACATCGCGGTCCTCTTCCACACCTTCGGCGTCACCACTGCTTCGGTCTTCTGCACCAAGATCGCCTCGCGGCTCTGCCGGACCTATACGGACCGGCACGGTCTCAAGGACAATCTCAAGGAAATGCTCGAGGTCGACATTTCCAAGGCCCAGCAGTCGTCGGATTGGGCCGCCAAGAAGCTGAGCCAAGCCCAGCTCGAATATGCAGCCTCGGACGTCCTCTATCTGCATGCCCTGCGCGACAAGCTGACTGAGCGCCTGATCCGTGACGGCCGCATCGACCATGCCCAGGCCTGTTTCGAATTCCTCCCCACCCGCGCCAAGCTCGATCTGCTCGGCTGGGAAGAGACGGACATCTTCGCCCACAGCTGAGCGCCTTGTCAGCCTCAGGCTTTTCGGGTGATGCCGACGCGGGCCATCACATCTTTAGGGATATCGTAATGCCGGACCATGGCGGCCGGATTGCGCAAACCGCACAATTCCCTTTGCACCGATAACGCGAAGACGGCCTGCGCCGCCGCATCGAGAGCGTCCGATAGCGCCTCGGCGGTCTCGCCGCGCGCTTCGCGGCAGCGTGTCAGCGCCGTTTCCACCTTTCGCCCGGCACGCCCCAGCGCATCCGCCATCTCGCCGGCAAGCTCCTGGTCGAGAGCCGACTGAATCACGTCTGACGACGATGCGAGCAGGGAAGCGGGTGGTTTGAAGCTCATGGTCTAGCGGTTCTTGTAGACGATAATTGAGATGCAATGAAACGAATGTGCCAAGCATTCATTAACCCACACTTTGCATGATCACCGCAGTGAAATCGGCAATGGCGTCTCGCGTTTCAAGGGGCGTCACCAGAGCAAAGCGTAGAAACCAGCGACCATGACGGAAGCCGCCAATAGCCTTCTCGACAGCTTGTCCCGCTCGACCATCACGTATGATACGGACCGACCGGACAGCGACGATTCCCATCTCGATACAGAAGAAACAGGACCGAATTACGCCCCGGCCACTTGGCTGGACGCCCTGATGGTCGACGAGCGCAGCCGCCCCGATCAACCGCTCGGCAAGCGCATTCCGGCCCCCTCCGATGACGCTGGCCTCTATCCGATGTTCTTGCGCCTGGTCGACTGACCCGTCAGAGCGGCGGGCTGGCCGCACTGGCGCGCGCCCGGATCTCGTCGAAGCTCCACGCCTTGAGCAACTCGCCGTTCTCCCAAACTGGCTGGAGCAGGTTCGTACGTCTGCCCAGGTCGACCAGAGGAATGGCGACCACATCCGCTCCGTCCGCAATCGCGGCCACGCGCCCGGCCATAACAGGTTTCTCCTGCGGATTGGTGGATCGACGGCCGATGTCGCGCCATTCCCCGGCCGCATTCTGCACCGCGCTCTGGCGCATGGTGAAGGACAGCGTATCGCGGTTGATCTTGTGGAGCAGGCCCGATCCCATGCCGAACGAGATGTTTTCGGCTGAAAAGCCCATGCCCTCCAGCCGCCCCAGGATCATCTGAATGTCCTGCAGAGACACACCATCGGACTGGATCACCCGCACATTGGCATCGAGGACCTTGAAGCCCTTGCCGTTCAACCGTGTGCCATAGGCATAGGCGAGTTGTGCCACCACCTGCACCGGCGTGTCGATCGGATCACCGCTATCGGGACGCACCACCAGTGTGGCGCCCGCAGCCCGCACCTTGGTCTGCAGCTTCTTGCCCCAGATTTCGGTGACTGCATTGTGCAGGTCATAGCTGTCGGACACGACGGAATAGGCACCGAAGCGCGAAAACTTGTCGATCAGGTGCGAATAAGCCTCGGTTTCGCGATCCTGGCCCCAGGCCGTGATGGTGCCATGTTCAGCCGCAGGAATCGAAGAGGCAGGCATGGTCGCCCCATAGCAGCGCCGCGCCTGCAGGATGCCCGGCAGCGAATCGGAGCTCTGGAAATGCACGAGATGTGCCGCCCCGCCAATCGCCGATTGTTCGAGGCTGGACGTGCTGCGGCAGCCATAGTCGCTGATCCGGCTGGGCTGTAGGCCTTGCGGATCGTCGGTCGTGCGTTCCAGGAAAGGCAGGATCGCCATGCGCAGCCGCCAGGCGGTCGTCGCCACCGTCGAGGGATACCAGACGGCGCGCAACAGCGCTGTCTCCACATGGGAGGTCAGCCAGGGTAGGGCAGGGTCGGTATTGACCACCTGAACCACCGGAACACCCCGACGCAACGCCATCCCTTCCGGAACCGCTTCGATCCGGAGCGGCAGAAAACCTCCATGGGCTTCCACGATATGCAGCCAGCCGGCCTTGTCGAAAGGCTGACCATGGGCTGCCGCTACCTCCTCGGCCTCCGCCACGTCGGCGCGGGACACCGGCTTCGACAGATAATCGCTCAGGAACATCTGCAGGCCGAAAAACATCAGCTCCGGCCGAAACGAACTGCCCCGTGTCGTCACGAAGGCGCTGACGGAACGCGTATCTGCGGGATACTGCAGATAGGTCCCGAGTTTATAGCTGTCCGTGTTGAGGATGAGGTTGGATGTCATGCTGGCGTCCATCAAATGTTTGCGCGGCGCAAGGCCGCCGGTGGGCAGGGTGCCAGCCCAGGTATGCGCGAGGCTTGAGCCTCGAGGGTTGTCCGGCGCAAATTTGCGATTTGTTAACCATGTTCTGGGAGACTTTGCTTGAATGCAGACAGATGCATTGCCGCCGAAGGTGCTCCCCTCCTCTAACCGCGTCGGAAAACGCAGCAGAGCCGGTGGACGAGCAGCACCCTGAACGCGAGAGGTCGCCATGCTTGGTCCCGTCAGCGCCCCGACGAACCTGTACCAGCCGGTCCAGGACAGCCGTATTACGGCCGAAAGCCGCAATGCGGAACGGATGCCCGCACCGACTGCCGCTGAGCCCTACGCCGCCAGCGCGGCCACGACGATTGCCGGAAACCTCAACATGATGCTGCTGAGCGCGCCGGAGCGCATGTCGCAGAACCTCGTCGTCCTGACCGAAGTCCTCGCTTCCGTGTTGAAGATGAAGCAGGAGCCCAACGAACCGCTCACGGCGTTCGCGGCGCGCCTGATAGAGGCGATCGCCACACTGCCTCCTGCCGATCTGCAGAAGCTGAGGGGCATGCTGTCCGATGCTTTTGCCGGGCTGCAATTGCGGACATTGCTCCAGGCGCTGCGCAATCCGCAAGGGCCGGAAGCCGCCACGTTGGCGATCTATCTCGAACTGTATCGGCAAAAGGATCGCGATCCAGGCGCCCGGGCGGTAATCTCCTCCTATCGGCAAAACGACGAGACGCCGCTCGCCCAGTTGGCCCGCGACCCGCGCGCTGTCAACATTCAGGCGCAACCATCCACGACACCCCCGGCACGACAGCCCGCAGCCTTGCCGTCGACCCCGGCACCGCCGTCGGGTGCCGGCCCGCTGGAAACAGTCTCCACGCTGCCCCAGATGGCGGATGCAGACACTGACACCGTCTACGGAACCTCGGCAGCACTGAGCCGGGATGAAACCACGGATCCGGCAGAGGGAGCAAACCTGCGTGCCCTCCGCCAGATGCGCGAGCGGATCGCCGCAGCCGGCGCTTCTGGCGCGGGGCAGGCCTCCATCAGCGACGGTCCGGATCCGGATCGTCCGATCACGGCCAGCGCCGAACCTAGTCCGGCGTCAAAGGCCGATCGTGCCCCTCCTGTGGCCATGCCTTCTGCGGAGATTGCCGATGCGGCAGCGTCGGCTCCAGCGAACGTGTCCGATGCGGAATCGACCCCTGTTGCGACCAAGCCGAAGTCTGCTCCGGCGACCTCGCCCTTGCCCGCGCAGCTTCTGGAAGACGTCACCGAATCCGAGCTGATCAGAACGCTGCTTGCACTCTACGCTACAGAGGACGCGCCTGATGTCGTCAACGCTGCGCTTGATGCGCTGATGTCGCATGAACAGGACGAAGGAGCGGCGAAACTGCCCATGCCTGTGACCGCACAGCAAACCGCAGACGCGGAGGAAGACGTAAGCCGGCCCGCCCTGGAGCGTCCCGTCCACCTGGAGGAGCGGCTCGCCCTGGCAACCTCGACCGCTTCAGGTGTTTCTCAGGAAGAGCCCGCCCGGATCAGCGCCGTCGGTCAGGGCTTGCCATTGGTTTTCGTCAACTACGTCATCGAAAGCGAAGACGAGTCGGATGCGGCCGAGAGAGAGGAGCAAGACGAAGAGAAGCGCGATGATGCCGAGGGCGACGAGGACGCATCGGATGACGGCCACTCCGACGAACCACCCGACCCGGACGTCCTACAAGCCTCGGCCTTCGGGCCTGCGACGAACGACGGGGAAGACCGCGCGGATCTCGGCCTGGCCGCGCCTCGGCTCGATGCGGAGGAGGCCTTACAGGCATTGCCCTCTCCGGATGAAGACCCGGCCCTGGCTCTTTATCTGCGCCTGTCCGATTTCGCCTGAACGCAGCAATATTCGGCCGACAAAAAACCCGCCGGGATCGCTCCCGGCGGGTTTTTTTTATTCATTCAACAGCGAGAATTAGTCGTTGTTGCGGTTCTTCAGGGCTGCGCCCAGGATGTCGCCGAGCGACGCGCCAGAGTCGGACGAACCGAACTGTGCGACGGCTTCCTTCTCTTCTGCGATCTCGAGAGCCTTGATCGACAGCATGACCTTGCGGTCCTTCTTGGAGAAGTTGGTGATGCGAGCATCGACAACCTGACCGACCGAGAAACGCTCCGGACGCTGATCGTCACGATCGCGGGCCAGGTCGTTGCGGCGGATGAAGGACGTGATGTCCTCGTGGTTGACCAGCTTCACTTCGATGCCGCCATCATTGGTGCCGATGACTTCGCACGAAACGACAGCGTTCTTGCGCAGGTCGCCGGAAGCAGCGGCATCGCCGACGGCATCCTTACCGAGCTGCTTGATGCCAAGCGAGATGCGTTCCTTCTCGCCGTCGCCGTCGAGCACGACGGCCTTGACCATGTCACCCTTGTTGAACTCCTCGATGACCTGTTCGCCCGGACGGTTCCAGTCGAGGTCAGAGAGGTGAACCATGCCGTCAACGTCGCCTTCGAGGCCGATGAACAGGCCGAATTCGGTCTTGTTCTTGACTTCGCCTTCGACTTCAGTGCCGGCCGGATGGCTGAAGGCAAATGCCTGCCACGGGTTCTCGAGGGTCTGCTTGAGACCGAGCGAGATACGGCGCTTGGACGGATCGACTTCGAGAACGACAACGTCGACGTCCTGCGTGGTCGAAAGGATCTTGCCGGGATGAACGTTCTTCTTCGTCCAGGACATTTCCGAGATGTGGATCAGGCCTTCGATGCCCGGCTCCAGCTCGACGAATGCACCGTAGTCGGTGATGTTCGTGACGGTACCGGAGATCTTCTTGCCAACCGGGTACTTGGCAGCAATGCCATCCCACGGATCCGACTCGAGCTGCTTCATGCCGAGCGAGATGCGGTGGGTTTCCTGGTTGATACGGATGATCTGAACCTTGACCGACTGGCCAATGGACAGGATTTCCGAAGGATGGTTGACGCGGCGCCATGCCATGTCGGTGACGTGCAGCAGGCCGTCGATGCCGCCGAGGTCAACGAACGCACCGTAATCGGTGATGTTCTTGACGACGCCGTCAACAACCTGGCCTTCTTCGAGGTTCTGAACGATTTCCGAACGCTGCTCGGCGCGGGACTCTTCGAGAACCGTACGACGCGATACAACGATGTTGCCGCGACGCTTGTCCATCTTGAGGATTTCGAAGGGCTGCGGGTTGTGCATCAGCGGGGTCACGTCGCGGATCGGACGGATGTCGACCTGCGAACGCGGAAGGAAGGCAACAGCGCCGTCGAGGTCAACCGTGAAGCCGCCCTTGACCTGGTTGAAGATAACGCCTTCAACGCGCTCGCCAGCTTCGAACTTGGCTTCGAGCTTGATCCAGCTTTCTTCGCGGCGAGCCTTTTCGCGCGACAGAACAGCTTCGCCGAGAGCGTTTTCGATGCGCTCGACGTAAACTTCAACTTCGTCGCCGACCTTGAGCGTGCCGTCCTTGGCGCGTGCACCGAATTCCTTCAGCGCGATGCGGCCTTCGACCTTGAGGCCGACGTCAACGATCGCGACGTCCTTCTCGATGCCGGTGATGATGCCCTTGGCGACATAGCCTTCGGCCAGGTCGGTCTTGGCAAAGGATTCCTCGAGGAGGGCAGCAAAGTCCTCGCGCGACGGGGTAGAAACAGACATGAAATCTCCTAGTCGCATCCATCTGGATGCGGATTGCGCCGGTGGTTCGCGTTGGTCGGGACCAAATCCTCCATCCGCCCTCTGTGGAGAGCTGTCCGGCGCGGGGACGGGGAATTGGCCTACTGAAACGGAATACGGCTCGGCCGGTTCCAGATCAGCGCAGTTTTGTCAGGGCAGCGTCGATCAAGATCTTCGCCGCCAAGAATGCGGCCTCTATACTCATTTCGGACGTGTCTAGCAAGTGCGCGTCTTCGGCTGGTTTCAATGGGCTGTCGGCCCGTCCCATGTCGCGTTCGTCGCGCTTCTTCACGTCGGCGAAAATGGCGTCGAAATCGGCATCTAACCCCTTGGCGATGATCTCGTCATAACGCCGCCGGGCGCGCACCTCCGAAGAGGCCGTCACATAAAGCTTGACCGGCGCCTGCGGGCACACGACCGTGCCGATATCCCGTCCGTCGAGCACGGTGCCGGGCAGGCGGATGGAAAACGCCCGCTGCGCCTCGACCAGCGCCCGGCGCACTGCCGGCATGACGGCGATCTTCGAGGCTGCCTCGCCGATCTCGTGCGCCGAAAGCACGTCGCGGTCCAGCCCGCCGAGATCGAGCTCGCGCGCGACCTTTTCAGCAATCGCCTCGTCGTCAAGCGGCAGCCCGGCATCGATCAGTGCCTTGGCCGTCGCCCGATAGGTGAGCCCGGTATCGAGGTGGTGAAAGCCGTAAGTCTCGGCGATCCTGCGTGACAAGGTTCCCTTGCCGGCAGCTGCCGGCCCGTCGATGGCGATGATCATGCCGGTCCTCTTCATGCGGTCTGTGGTTTCGTGTCTGATACGAAGCTTGCGCCCGCTTGCCAAGCGCCGAGAGCGTCAAACACCGGTTTGACGTCCTCGGCGATGGTGCTTTCTGACAGATGCGGCAATGATTGACGACGTGCCGACGGTTCGTCCACAGATTGCCTTTGACAGACGCAGTGCCAGCGATTAAGGGGACCGACTACAGTTTGGCCGGCCTCGTGCCGGGCGCTAGGCGCATGCCCCTATTCTTCACGACTTCATGAGGCTTTGACAGTGGCGAAGGCAGAACTTGGAACGAAACGCACTTGCCCCGATACGGGCAAGAAATTCTACGACCTGAACAAGGACCCGATCGTGTCGCCGTACACGAACAAGTCCTGGCCGCTTTCCTATTTCGAGGAAACCTCGGTCGCAGCCATCATGGAGAAGGCTGAGGAAGAGGAAGTCGCCGAAGTCGATACCGAGAACACGGATGTCGAACTCGTATCCCTTGAGGATGCGGACGAGGCAGCCGGCGACGACATTCCCGACATGGGTGATGACGACGTCGAGATCGACGGCGATGACGACGACACCTTCCTGGAAGCCGACGAAGACGATGACGACGACGACATGACCGGTCTCATCGGCGTCCCCGGCGACGACGACGAAGTCTGATATTTCAAGGATTTCGAGCCCGGGCTTAAAAAAATGCCCGGGCTTTCATTTTTCGGCTTGCCATCTCCGACTACCGGAAGTATCAAGCCGCCACCCCGACGGAAGCGGTGCTTTCAACGGGGTTCCCGGATCCGGAAATTACCCGGTACCCTTGATGGGGCTATAGCTCAGCTGGGAGAGCGCTTGCATGGCATGCAAGAGGTCAGCGGTTCGATCCCGCTTAGCTCCACCAAATTTTCCTAGTCCAGATAGACCAACGAAATAATGCCGGTTTCCCGGCATGTGGATGACAGATTGTCGTTCGACCTATGGCTCGGCGAGGTCTCCCAGAGACCCCGCACCGCTCGTGTCACCGCGGAAACAGCTCCACCCGCTCGCCGTTCTCGCTGCGGTCGATCTGGAACCAGTCGATGATCTTGCGAATCTCGAGCTTAACCTCGCCCTCGCGCAGCTGCAGGCGCAGCATGTTGCCGATGACGCCGATTGGTGTGCCGATATAGATGCGGTCATTGCCGGACTCGTCCACGGTATCGATGGCGAAGCGCATGGTCCCCTCCTGAAAAAGTGCAAATCCAAATGATGACAGTGGCACGAGGGTTTAGTAACGCCTGCTTGAGCGAAGCTGACGTAAGGGAAGCCCGCTGATGTGCAGGCGGACATGAGCCTGCTTGCCGCAAGGAAAGGGCATAGTCCATGTTCGTGCTGTCGAAACTCGTGTGGATGGTCGCCCAGCCGCTGTCGCTGGTCTTCCTGCTGGGATGCGTGGCGTGGCTGCTTGGTGTCCTTAGCTGGCGGCGTTCGGCTGCCGGCCTGCTCGCGACGGCCCTGCTCGTGCTGTTCGCAACGCTCTACACCACGCTTGGCGCTTTCCTCCTGCAGACGCTCGAGGCCCGCTTTCCCCGCCCGTCGTCCGACCCCGCCGCTCTCTCCTGCATGATCGTGCTCGGCGGTGCTTTCGAAACAGAGGTGACGACGGCCAGAGGCGGCATCGAGCTCAACCAGTCGGCCGACCGTTTTGTCGAGGCCCTGCGGCTGGCACTCCTTCATCCGCAGGCAAAGATCCTCGTCTCCGGCGGCGATGGCTCTCTGAGCGGCGCCTATGAAGGGGATGCCGCCGCCTCCCAGCGCTTCTTCGGCGCCTTCGGCTTATCGCAGGACCGTCTGGTGATGGAGACCACGTCGCGCAACACGGATGAAAATGCAAAGAACAGTCGTCAGGTCCTGGCAGACAACGGGCTCACTGATTGCCTGCTGATCACTTCCGCCTTTCACATGCCGCGCTCGGTCGGCCTGTTCCGCAAGGCGGGGCTCGCGGTCACCCCCTGGCCGACTGACTTCCGCACCACCGGCAAGGCAACTCTCGCCCTCGATTTTACCCAGCCAACGTTGAATGCCCAGCACATGGCGACGGCCACCCGCGAATGGCTGGGTCTCGTCGCCTATTGGGCGCTCGGCCGTATCGACGCGGTTTTCCCCGCGCCCTGACCTGACGCTCTTTATTTTTTGGAGATCGTGAGGAATTTCGTTCCGCGCACGCGCACGGTCATTTCGCAAGGGGCGGCCCCCTCTTCGCGCTCGCAATAGCGGGGATGCATCTTCAAGACGAAGACCATGTTGCCGAAGCGCTTGATGAAGTCATAGGAATACATCTGCGCCGTGGCGATCATGAAATAGCCACCCTCCTTGACCTGGAGGTAGAAGTTGAACGGGCAGCCCTCTGCCGTGCAATCGGGGCCACGAACGCCGTCACACATGATCTCGCTGTTGTTGGTCACCGCATCGGGAATACCGTCGTTGTTGATGTCGATCCGCTCGATGAACC
>JARXAQ010000042.1 GCA_029865825.1 Rhizobium sp. | reverse complement strand
GAGTTCCGGAACGTCTCGATGGCGTTCGGGTCCGTGACCTCGTCTACGGTCACGTCGTCGCCGGCACCGAATTCGCGCGCCTGCTTCAGCCGATCCTCGGGTGTGTTCTGCTGCAAGTCCTCGGGATAGTCACTGAAGAAGAAGAAATGCGCCCGGCTGGCGAATTCGTCGCCCATGAACATCAGCGGAATCTGGGGCGAAAGCATCAGCATGGCGAGCAACCGGTCGCGAAGATCCGGGTCGATCTGGTTCCAGAGCCGGTCACCTCGGGCGCGGTTGCCGACCTGATCATGGTTCTGGACAAAGTTGACGAAAGTCACCGGCGGGAGATGGCCGCTGGGTTCGCCGAACAGCTTGTCTCCCCTGCCCTCGATCGTCTCACCCTGCAAGGCGAACCCCGTTGCAAGGGTCTTGCCGATACGAGGCCAGAAATTCTCTGCAAATGGCTTGAAGTGCCCGCCGTGCTCGCCCGTCGCCCAGGCATGGATGAGGTGGTGGTAGCCGTCATTCCAGACCCCGTCATAGAGCCGCACGGCATTGTCCTCGTCCCGCTCATGGAAACGGGTCAGACCGCGGGCATCCTCCAGGACCAAATGGATATGACGACCGGGAAGCGTTTCACGCACCACCAGAGCCAGTTCCTCGAGAATATGCACGTCTGAATCGTCGTCCTTGATCTGGTCGGCAGCATCGAGGCGAAGGCCGTCGAGATTGAACTCCTCCAGCCAATAGAGCGCATTCTCGATGACGAAATCGCGGCAAGGCGTCTTGGCGAAATCAATGGTCGGCCCCCAGGGTGTGCCCTCGTCATGCATGACTTCGGGGGCGTAGACGGAGAGGTAGTTTCCATCGATGCCGAAGTGGTTGTAGACGACATCGAGCAGGACCATCAGGCCGAGTTCATGGGCGCGGTCGACGAACGCCTTCATGTCGTCCGGCGTTCCATAGGTCGGGTGCGGCGTATAAAACAGGACGCCATCATAACCCCAGCCGCGGGTGCCACCGAATGCTGCAACGGGCATCATCTCAATGACCGAGATGCCGATCTCGGCCAGATCCTCCAGCTTTTCCGCTGCCGCAGCAAACGTACCTTCTTCGGTGAAGGTGCCCACATGAAGCTCGTAGATCACGGCTTCATGCCAGGGGCGACCTCTCCATTCGCTGCTGCGCCATCGATAGGCGGTGGGATCGACGACGAGGGAGGGGCCGTGCACATCGCCCTTCAGGGCTCGCCCGGCAGGATCCGGGACGACAAGGCCATCCGGCAGCACGAAGGCATAAGGCGTCCCGGGTGCAATGCCGGTGGCGAGAAGCTCGAACCAACCGTCGGCGGCGGCGGACATGGGGACATCTTCGCCATCCAGACGGAGGGTCAGAGTTTCGAGCGATGGCGCCCACAGCCGAAATCGGACCTCTCCAGAGGCTGTGTATTCAGCGCCCCAGGTTTTTGGGAACACCCTGTATTCTAAATCCGGGCTCTTGCCCGCGTGCCGAGAGGATCCGCGTTCCATCGTGTCCATGTCATCCACCTTCCGTCGCCAATTTGAGTGGATCGAACGGTAGGTCTCGGGAAAGGTTCCGATTGAAACGCGTGTGGCCAGAAGGTTTTCGGCAGGAACATTCCATCGTCGATGCGGGTTGCTTGAAGACGGGCGCCGTGAGCGCCTCACCCGCCGATATCGAGGATGGAAGCTATGAGAATCATCAATGACGTGGCGCCCCCACAGACCCCACCCAATACGCCACCTGCGGACCAACCGCCGATGCCGGCCCCAACATGGGCGCCTGAGGTGCCGGTCCAGGAACCGGGTCCCGACCTTCTGCCGGATGAATTTCCGAATCCCAATCCAGACGAAAATCCGGATCCGCCGGTGGTCGAGCCGGGCACTGGCATATAAAGCGTCCGGCGGGGATGTTCACCTCCCCGCCAGAACCGCGGTCAGTTTAGACCCGCGACCCGGTTCCAGCTCTTTGAGCCTGACACCCAATTCTGCCAGTCGGCCACAGAACCGCGGAAGACGTTCAAATCGATCTTGCCGTCGACGCCCTGAGAGAGGCCGGAGCCGGAGTACTGCCAGAAGACCCATTTGCGGCCGGGATAGATCTTGGACGGATGGGCGGCCACCGATCGCAGCCAGAACGGGTAGTCGAGGAAGTGGCCGTCGAGGTTGTCCTTGTAGAAGTCCGGAGCGGTGTAGATGACCGGACGCTTGCCATAGTGGCGCTCCAGGCGGTCCATGAAGACCTGCATCTTTTCCCGCGCCTTTTCCGGCGACAGGCGGAAGCGGCAGCTCGATTCGCCGTTGTATTCGACGTCAATGACCGGCGGCAGCGCATCCGGGTCCTTCGGCACGTTGCGGATGAACCAATCGGCCTGGTCACTGGCAACCCGGCACCAATAGAAGAAGTGATAGGCGCCGCGCTTCAGGCCCGCCTGATCGGCCTTGCGCCAGTTCGTCTTGAACATCGGATCGGTATGGTCGCCGCCGTCGGTGGCTTTGATGTAGACGAAGTTCGCACCCTGGCTTCTGAGCTTCGCCCAATCGATATCACCCTGCCAGCGGGACACGTCGACGCCGTGCACGGCATGATGCTTGGGCTTTACCTTGCCAAAATTCATCGGTTTGGCGTCGCGGAAACGCTGGCTGTAGACCCGGTGGCGACCACCGGCGCTCGGCGCCGGATCGTCTGCAGGCGCCAGGGACGAGGCCGGCGGCACGGGCGGCATCAGCATCGCGACCGGACGCTGATCGGGCGCCGGCATGCCGGCGGTCATCGTCGCCGTTTCAAAATGCGCCTGGCCAGGCGTATTACCCGCCCAGGCAAGCGCTTCCGGATGGGACCCGGTATTCGCGGACGGTGTGATCGCGCCAGTCTGTTCGTCAACGGCAACGGCTGGAATCGGTGCCTGCGGGGCCTGAGCCACGCTGGTGGGCTCCGGCCTCAGCCGCAAGGCTTCCACGGGGCTGGTCCGCGCCGAGCAACTGCTGAGTATCAGCGTGAGGGCGAGGAGCGACGGAAGAGCCTTGGAACGCATGATACAGGAACTCGCAGGTTGGCCGGGCGCATGACGGATCCGCCCGGGAACTCCGGGAATGGCTAACAAAGCTTTACGGGCAAATGCTGAATGCAATCTTTACGGACGCGGTTAACGCAGGCCAGCGGCACCCCAGAAGACCATCGACGGCGCAGATGACAGCGGTGACGGCTTGTCAGCGCCGACCGGGCATGGAACCATCTGGCGCATTCGGGGAGATATCGATGAAACGAATGATTTTGACTGCCATGATGATTGCGGCAGGTGTTGCACCGTCAGCCGAGGCCGCGTTATCCGGCTATTACGACAGCGCGGAGCGGATCTCCGCCCTTCTCGGCGACGAGCGGTTGGCTGACATCCTGCGCCAACAGCCGATCGGTGCCATCAGCAATACCGGTACGCGGAAAGACGGTGCCGCCTAATGGACCATCCGCACGCAGGACTGCGACCTGATCGTCTACCTGATCCCTGTGCCGCCCAAGGGCGTGGGAAAGACGACATATGAGGTCGACCTGCCGCCAGGCCAATGCAAGTGAAGTGAAATGCGAATGAAGTCGGCGCGGATTCCGCGCCGACTTCATCCATCTAACAGTCTTCGAGGCCGTAAATCTCGGAACCGGGGGGCGATCGACAGGTATGTCGATCCGGCTCAGCCGCCCCCGATCAATTACGCAGCCTTTATTTTCCTCGACACGCGGGCCCATTCCGGGATCCAGGTGCCGTGGGCGGCGAGCAGATCATCCATCAGCGACCAGATCTGGTCGAGATCGAGTTCTGCTGCCGTATGCGGGTCCGTCATGGCTGCGTGGTACAGATGTTCGCGGTTCTCGGACATCAAGGCGGCCACGGTCAGTTCCTGCACGTTGATATTGGTGCGGATCAAGGCCGTGAGCTGTGGTGGCAGATTACCGATAAAGGTCGGCTGGATGCCGTTCTCATCGACCAGGCAAGGAACCTCGGCGGCGCAATTGTCCGGCAGCGATGTGATGCAGCCATTGTTGCGCTGGTTGCCGTAGATAACAGAGGGCTCGCCCGTCCAGACGGAATTCATGATCGATGAGGCATATTCCTTCGACTGCTCGACCTCGATCTTTTCGGCCGAACGATAGGCTGCCGCCTGTCCGGTCCATTTCTCCACCTGCTCGATGCAGCGCTTCGGATATTCATCGAGCGGAATGCCGAATTTTTCGATCAGGTCGGGCCGGCCCTCCTTGATGAAATAGGGCGTGTATTCGGCAAAATGCTCCGAGCTTTCGGTGACGAAATAGCCGAGCCGGGTCAGCATCTCGTAGCGGACCTTGTTCGGGCAGCGCGGGTTCCAGGTGGGCTTCGGCGCACGTCCCTCGCGATAGCCGCGCAGGAGATCCGGATAGAGGTCACGGTAGGAGCCGTCCGCCTGGCGATGTTCGAACTTCAGGAAGAAGGCCATGTGATTGATGCCGGCCGAGCGGTAGCGGATTTCCTCGTAGGGAATGTCCAGATCATGGGCCAGTTCCATGGCGGTGCCCTGCACAGAATGGCACAGGCCGACCTGCTTGATCTTGGGATATTTTTCCGCAATCGCCCAGGTGTTGATCGCCATCGGGTTGACGTATTGCAGCAGGATTGCCTCGGGGCAGACCTGCATCATGTCCTCGCAGATGCTCCACAGATGCGGCACGGTGCGCAGGCCGCGCATGATGCCGCCGACGCCCAGCGTATCAGCGATCGTCTGGCGCAGCCCGTATTTCTTCGGGACTTCGAAGTCGGTCACGGTGCAGGGCTCATAGCCGCCGATCTGGAAGGCCACGACGACGAAATTGGCGCCTTCGAGTGCTTTCCGCTGATCGGAATGCAGCTCCATCGTCGCTTTTACCCCGAGCGTCGAGATCAGTTTGCCGACGACAACCGAGCTCTCCTCAAGGCGCTGCGGGTTGATGTCCATCAGGGCGATTTTCGCACCTGACAGCGCGGGCCGCTGCAGCACGTCGCCGATGATATTCTTCATGAACACCGTGGAGCCGGCGCCGATGAAGGTGATCTTGGGTTGTTTCGTCATGTAGGATGCCTCTTGTCTGGGAATTATGCGGCGACTTCGAAAGCGGCTCTGACGAGCCGTTCGGTGTAGGCGGTCTTGGGATGGGATAGAACGTCTTCGACCGGCCCCTCTTCGACGATCTTGCCATGCTGCATCACCACCACCCGGTGGCAGAGTGCGCGCACGACTTTCAGGTCATGGGAGATGAAGAGGTAGCTCAGGCCTTTCTCGTCTTGCAGCTTGCGCAGCAGTTCGATGATCTGCGCCTGGACCGAGAGATCCAGGGCGGAGGTCGGTTCGTCGAGCAGGATGAATTCCGGCTCAAGGGCCACGGCGCGGGCGATCGCAATGCGCTGCCGCTGGCCGCCTGAAAACTCATGTGGGAAGCGCGACAGGATATTTGTCGGCAGGCCGGCACTTGCCAGCGCTTCGCGGACACGGTCGAGACGTTCATTCCGGGTCGCGCCGAGCTTGTTGACAACAAGGCCTTCCTCGATGATCTGGCCGACAGACATGCGTGGATTGAGCGAGGAAAACGGATCCTGGAAAACCACCTGCATACGCGAGCGTAAGGGGCGCATCTCCTCGCGGCTCTTGTTTTCGATCGACTGGCCATCGAACAGGATCTCGCCGCCCTCGACCGCCTGCAGCTTGATCAAGGCCTGGCCGAAGGTGGTTTTACCCGAACCGGATTCGCCGACGATTCCCAGGGTCTCGTGGCGATGGAGCTTGATATTGAGGCTGTCGACCGCGACAAGCTCCTTCAGCTGCGGTTTGAAGAAGCCGCCGGCCCTCAGCATGAAGGACACTCTGATGTCCCGTCCCTCGAGAATGGTCTTGCAATCGGCCGGCATCGGATTGGCCTTGCCGCTCGGCTCGGACGAGAGCAGGTGCCGTGTATAGGGATGCTGAGGGCTGCGGAACAGCTCGGCGGTCGTGTTGTGTTCCTTCACCTCGCCGCTCTGCATGACATAG
>JARXAQ010000006.1 GCA_029865825.1 Rhizobium sp. | reverse complement strand
CTTGCAGCAAATGCTGATGACCTCCGTCATGCAGATCGCATCGGAATTACGGCTCCGATGCGGGATCGGCTCGAACTCGAGGCATGTCGCCTTGAACAAATCGCGTCTTCACTTCACGCCATCGCAGAGCTTCAAGATCCGGTCGGCCAACTCATCGACAGCAGAATCCAGCCGAACGGCCTGCTCCTCAAACGTGTCAGGGTCCCACTCGGAGTGATAGGCATCATCTTCGAAAGTCGCCCGAACGTGACCATGGACGCCGGAGGCCTTGCCTTGATGGCGGGTAACGCCGCCCTGCTGCGGGGCGGTTCAGAAGCGCGTCTGACGAACCGAGCGCTGCATTCTGTTTTGGTGGAAGGTGTGGTCGCCGCGGGACTGCCGCAGGATTGCATTCAATTGATGAGCACGACTGATCGCGCCGCGGTTGGTGCGATGTTGAGGGGGCAGGGTGTTCTAGACGTGATAATTCCTCGTGGCGGCAAGGGACTTGTCGAGCGGGTACAGACAGAGTCGCGCGTTCCGGTCCTTGCGCACCGGGATGGCATCAACCACACCTTTGTGCACGCAGCAGCGGATCCGGACATGGCCGATAGGATCGTGGTCAATGCGAAGATGCGCCGGACAATTGTCTGCGGTTCGACCGAAACCCTCCTAATTGACCGGTCATACCCATTCGCGCGTCGACTGGTCGCGGCACTCGCCGACGCCGGCTGTGCCCTTCGTGCCGATGAAGACGCACTCCGGCTCGATGAACGCATGGTTCCCGCGACGCAGGAAGACTGGGATACCGAATACCTCGATGCCATCTGCTCGGTTGCCATCGTTGACGGCGTCGAAGGTGCGATGAGGCATATCGGTCGACATGCTTCCCATCACACGGACGCGATCATAACATCCGAGGAAACGGTTGCTGCCCGCTTCCTGGCGGGCGTCGATAGTGCGATCGTCATGTGGAACGCCTCGACGCAGTTTGCAGATGGCGGAGAGTTCGGTCTGGGCGCCGAGATCGGTATTTCGACAGGCCGTCTTCACGCGCGTGGTCCGGTCGCGTTGGAGGGGCTGACCACGTATAAGTGGCAGGTCATCGGAACCGGACAGTCGCGGCTTTAGCAAAGGGTCGCCGCATGGAGATGGCACCAGCATGTTTATCCCGATCATCTCGTCTGTTGTTGCAGCCGCCGAACAAGGTCCGCCAGGCCGTCCGGCCCCTTGATTCCCCACTCAACCAGAGCGTCCGGATCAATCTGTTTCCTCTTCATCGCATCCGCAAATTCTCTCAGATCTGTCCGATTGAGGTCTGCGATATGTGCGGCGTTCGCCACGGTCACCTTGTCTCCAAGGGCCTGGAGAATGAAACTGCCGCCGCTGGACTGGGCAAACGCCTGACGCAACCCGTCAAGCGAGAGCCCCAGCCTGTCGGCCATGGAAAACACCTCGACGATATTGCGCAGGTTCGAGATCGTCAGCGCGTTGTTGCATAGCTTCGCCATCTGTCCGGATCCTGCTGGACCCATGGGAATGATGCTGGAGCTGTGACATGCGATGACATCGCGGCATGTTGGCAACACGTCTGCCTGCCCGCCGATGAAGCAGGTGAGGGAGCGCGCCTCCGCTCCTGGCCTCCCGCCGCTGACAGGGGCATCGAAAAAGTGAACGCCATAGTCTGCCGACAGTCTTTCGAAGCCTTCGGATTCGATCGGGTCGCCGGTCGCATGGTTGATGATGATCTTGTCCCTTCCAAGCGCGCCCAATAGGGCGCCATCCCCGAGAAGCGTATGTAGATCCGCGTCGTTTCGCAGACATAGGCACAGGACATCGACGCGCGCCGCCAGTTCGACGGCGCTGGCTGCCCTGATATGCGGCGCGTCCGCGAGGGCAGCATAAGCTGACTCCCGCCGTGCCCAGACATGCAGCGCATAGTGGTCGGCAATCGCTGCGGCCATCGGTGCGCCCTGATCGCCGAGGCCGATGAAGCCGATACGAAGATCCCTGTTCACTTCAGCTCTCCGACAAACTTGACGGCCATCTCCCAAAGCCTGTCGGCATTGGTGGTGTCGAGCGCATAGGGCGCCACGCCCTCGAACCTGCCATCAGGTCTTTGCGCCACCAGCGGTGCCTCCTGGCAGTTGTCGTAATACCTGCCGTTCACTCCCTCAAGAAGTGGCGACGCTGCCAAGAGGACGGATGTCGCAGCGCCCTGTTGCGGCGTCTTGCGAAACTCTTCCGGTGTCCTCAGACCACCGGTGTGGCGCTGGAGGTTCGTAGCGATTGCGCCGGGGTTGAGGGCATTCGAGACGATGCCATCGGCGGCCCAGCGATCCCGGATGCCGACCGACATCAGGATGCAGGCGGTCTTGGATTGACCATAGGCAAGCAGCGGATTGTAGGGGATGAAGTGGAAATGCGGGTCGTCCCAGAACACAGGCGCAAACAGGCTGCCGGTCGAACTGACCGAGACGACGCGCGCGCCTTCAGCCTCTGCCAGATGGCGGTGCAAGCCGACTGTCAGGGCAAAGTGGCCCAGGAAATTTGTCGCAAACTGCATTTCATAACCCTGGGCGCTGCGCTGCAGGGCCGGCAGGGCCATGACTCCCGCATTGTTGACAAGGGCATGCAAGGGTTTGTCCCAGTTTCCGACAAACTCTCTGACCGAGGCTAAATCGGACACGTCCAGCGGACGAACATCGATATTTCTGTTGCCGGTCTCGGTTCTGAGGCTCTGCGCCACTTCTTCGGCCGCGTCGGGACGGCGCGCGGCGATCGTGACCGAGGCACCGGCCGCCGCGAGGCTTTTCACCGTTTCTATGCCGATGCCGCTCGCCCCGCCGGTGACGATCATCGTTTTGCCGGTTAAATCGACCCCGGACAGCACGTCCGTGGCAGTTGAGGAAAATCCGAAAGGCAGATGTTGTGACATTGCGTTGACCCTTGATTGTGGTTGGTTGCAATGGAGATAGCATTCCGTCATTGTCCGATGTAGATGGACACAAACGAACAGCATGCTGAGGTATTTCGAACAGTTGGCGGCTTGTCGCCGGCGGAGCTTGCGGCATTCGTCGCGGTGGCCCAGTTTGGCGGGTTTCGCGCTGCTGCACGTCGTTGCAATCTGAGCCCGTCTGCGCTCAGTCACAGTGTCGCGAATCTTGAGACCCGGCTTAACGTGCAACTTTTCCACCGCTCGACCCGCAATGTCTCGCTGACGGATGCGGGGCAGCGGTTCTTTGTGCGGCTCGGCCCAGCATTGGACGAGATCGCCAAGGCAACCGAAGAACTGGGCGATTTCAACGCCACTCCATCGGGCAAGATCAGGATCAATGCCGACGCCACGGCCGCTGGACAGGTTCTGAGGCCCCTGGTGTTGAAGTTCATGGCTGCATTTCCCAACGTACAGGTCGAGATTGCCAGCGAGAGGAGGCTTGTCGATATTGCCGAACATGGTTTCGACTGCGGCATCCGTTCCAGCGAAATCGTGTCCGAAGACATGATCGCCGTACCGCTAGGGCCGATGCAGCAGCACGTCGTTGTCGCCGCCCCTTCCTATCTCGAAGGCGCACCGGCCCTCCGATCCCCGGCAGATCTGACCGATCACCGGTGCATTCAGCTACGGATGCCGAGCGGCCGACTGTACCGCTGGGAATTCGAGCACCGGAGAGAAGCCTTTGTCGTCGAGACCAAGGGCGGCCTTGTCCTCGACAGCTCGCGTCTCATTCTCGCCGCAGCGATGGACGGCTACGGATTTGGTTATTTGACCAGATGGATGGCCGGCCCCGCGATCGATGCAGGCCTGTTGGTCCAGGTCCTGGAGGAATGGACGCCACCCTATCCCGGATTGTGCCTCTATTATCCGCGCCATCGGCATCTCGGCGCGTCGATGCGTGCCTTCGTGGCATACCTTCGAGATCAGGCGCAGCAACATCTCACTCGCGTGTAACACCGGGTAACGCCAGGGTTTGGCCGTGATCAACGCTGTGTGGGACTATTGCGTCAAGTGGAATGATGAACTGCGAAGTCTGATCGTTCTCAACGACGACGGTTGGGCGCACCTTCGGAATGCGGATTGGGAATGAACCCGTCCAACAGTTTCGCAGGAGCACACAATGAAACTCTATCATCATCCGCTTTCGGGGCATGCACATCGGGCTTGCCTGATGGCCTCGCTGCTTGGCCTGCCGCATGAACTGGTCGAGGTCGACTTAAAATCAGGCGCGCACAAGCAGCCGGACTTCCTGAAACTGAATCCGTTCGGCCAGGTTCCAGTACTGGAAGACGATGGCGTCGTTGTCGCCGACAGCAATGCCATCCTGGTCTACCTTGCCAAGAAGGCAGCCCGCGCCGATTGGCTTCCGGAGGACGCAGCGGGTGCCGCCGCCGTCCAGCGTTGGTTGTCGGTTGCAGCAGGTGAGGTCGCCTATGGCCCAGCTGCTGCGCGGCTGGTCACTGTTTTTGGCGCCAAGTTCAATCCTGAGGAAGTCATCAACCGCGCCCATACACTGCTCGGCAGGCTTGAAAGCCACCTTGACGGTCGCAATTGGCTTGTCGGTGCTGGTCCGACGATCGCGGATGTGGCGATCTACAGCTACGTGGCACGGGCGCCGGAAGGCAATGTCGATCTTGCTGCCTATCCAGCCGTCGATGCATATCTCCGGCGTATCGAAGCTCTGCCGGGCTTCGTTCCCTTCGTTCAAACGCCGGCCGGCCTTTCCGCCTGACGTCCTGATTAGGGCGTACGGCTGAGCGCGCCCGATTTTCTTGGTTGGGAGATGAGACATGAGCGATCTTCTGAAGACGCTGCCGGCCTGGCACGAAGGCGAAATCTACCTTCAAGAGAAGGTTGGCGTGGTGGAACGCATGGCAAGCGTCGGCCAGCGCGTCATTCGCGACTTCATGCCCGATCAACACCGCGATTTCTATGCGCAACTGCCTTACATTGTCGTGGGCAGCGTGGACAGAAGCGGTGATGCCTGGGCGACCCTTCTCGAGGGGAACCCCGGCTTCATCTCTTCTCCCTCATCCACAATCCTCAACATCGAAGCAAAAGCGGATGCGAGCGATCCCGCAAGCGATGGGTTGGCCGATCGCCGGCCCATCGGTCTTCTCGGCATGGAGATGCACACACGGCGCCGCAATCGTATGAATGGGGTCGTTTCCCATGCCCCGGGCGGTATCCGTGTCGATGTGGACCAGAGCTTCGGAAACTGCCCGCGCTATATCCAGCTGCGTGATTTTAAGTTTGTCCGTGATCCGGGTGAAGCATTTTCCGGTGCGGTCGAAGACCTGCAAGTCCTCGACGATGGTGCGCGCTCGATGATCACGGTGGCAGATGCATTCTTTGTGGCGTCCTATGCCGACCGGCAGGCCCGGCGTCAGGTCGATGTGTCTCATCGCGGCGGCAAGGCGGGGTTCGTTCGGGTTGCCGAAGACGGGACGCTGACAATTCCGGACTTTGATGGCAATCGTTTCTTCAACACGCTCGGCAATATCGTGTTGAACGGCAAGGCCGGGCTGATCTTCATCGACTATGCAAATGGCGACATGCTGCAGATGACTGGCGATGCCGAGGTCATTCTTGACTCGCCGGAGATTGCGGCCTTCCAGGGTGCTGAGCGGCTGTGGACCTTCAAGGCGCGCCGGATCGTCCGTCGGCGCAATGCGCTGGCACTGCGCTGGGCCTTCCGGGAAAATGGCTGGTCTCAGAATTCCCTGATGACGGGTGACTGGACGCAGGCCGCAGATCGGCTCAATGCTGCAACGCTCGCCACCCAGTGGCGCCGCTTGACGGTGACGCGGATCGTCGAGGAGAGTGCCTCGATACGCTCGTTTCATCTGCAGCCTCGCGATGACGCAGGCTTGTTGCCCCATAGTGCCGGCCAGCATCTGCCGATCCGGATCAAGATTCCCGGCTTCGACAAACCCGTGATCCGGACTTACACACTGTCGGTCGCTCCCTCCGACGGGATCTACCGCATCAGCGTCAAGCGCGACGGTGCGGTGTCGCACTACCTCCATGATCACATTCGCGTCGACGAGACGATCGAGGCGCGGGCGCCCGCTGGCGATTTCACCATCGACGCTCGCGCCATGCGCCCGGCGGTGCTACTTGCCGGCGGCGTCGGCATCACGCCGCTGCTCGCCATGCTTCGTCATGTCGTTTACGAAGGCCTGCGCAAGCAACGCATCCGGCCGATCATCCTGTTCCATGCCGCGCGTTCGATGGCAGAGCGGCCATTCGACCGGGAAATCGCCGAGCTTGTCAATGCAGGCCAGGGTGCCATCAGGCTGATCCGGGTCCTCAGCGACGCGGACGGGGCTAGCGAAGGCATCGACTACGATGCGATCGGCCGTATAGATATGGGGCTGCTGTCCCGTCACCTGCCGTTCGGCGACTATGACTTTTACGTCTGTGGGCCGCCACAGTTTACCCAATCGCTTTATGACGGGCTGCGGAGCTACAGCATCGCAGACAGCCGCATCCGCGCCGAAGCCTTCGGTCCTTCGTCCCTGACGCGAACGCTCGACGTTGGCGTGTCCGCGCCAGTGCGCCTGCCGCCATCGACAAAGCCGGTGTCGGTCGCCTTCATGGGATCACTGAAGGAGGCGCGCTGGACCCCTGAAGCCGGCACGCTGCTGGAACTGGCGGAAGCGCGCGGCCTGGAGCCGGAGTTCAGCTGCCGCGAAGGCACATGTGGCACCTGCCGGACAAAACTCACCAAGGGGACCGTGAACTACATAAAGGAACCGACGGCGGCAATCGGCGAAGGCGAAGTTCTACTGTGCTGCGCGATCCCGGCTGAACAGGAGAATGGTCAGGAAAACCGGATCCAGCTTGAACTGTGATGCGCCTGATTGATGCGTCTGACGCAAGAGTATCTTCCTCGTTTTCGACATTCACCGCCAAACCAAACCGGCGCATCTTCATCAAGACGAAAGGGACAGCCTTTCGCAATCACATCAAGGAGATAGACATGTCACGCATTCCAACGCCTGCCACGATCGAGGATGCACCGGAAGCATCCCGCCCCGTTCTTGAAGCGATCCAGAAGCAGATCGGCTCCGTGCCTAACATCTTTCGCCTGGTATCGAATAGCCCCGCTGCCTTGAACGGCCTGACATCGCTGCAAGGCGCTCTCGGCAAGGGCAAGCTTGCACCCGCCACCCGCGAGCGGATCGCACTTACCATGGCCGAAGCCAATGGCTGCGACTACTGTCTGTCCGCCCACACCTATACGGGGACGAAGTTCGCCTAGCTGGATGAAAATGAGATCGATGCCAACCGTCGCGGTACGTCGAACGATCCGAAGGCTGCTGCCGCCGTCGAGTTTGCCCGTGCCCTTGTCGACGCGCGCGGTTCGGTGGCTGCCGGCGAGATCGAAAAGGTCCGTGCCGCCGGTTACGGTGATGCGGAGATTCTGGAAATTATCGCCCATGTCGCGCTGAACACTTTCACCAACTACGTCAACGAGGCACTGGGCACCGAGATCGATTTCCCCCGCATCGATCGCCTTGCCGCATGAGCAAAGGACGGGTGGTCGCCAGCCTGCGGCCACCCTCCATCCCATATCAACTCAAAAAAGGAAATGCAGATGTCCCGTCCGCCGCTTCCGCCCTTCGATCAACAGAGTGCTATCGAGAAGGTCCGCCTTGCCGAAGATGGCTGGAACAGCCGCGATGCCGTCAGGGTGGCGCAAGCCTATACGCTCGACACGCGCTGGCGTAACCGCGCCGAATTCGTCACCAGCCGCGCCGAGGCCGAAGTCTTCCTGACGCGCAAATGGAACCGAGAACTTGATTATCGGTTGATCAAGGAGATCTGGGCCTTCCAGGGAAATCGCATCGCCGTTCGATATGCGTATGAATACCACGACGACAGTGGTCAGTGGTATCGCGCCTATGGAAATGAGAACTGGGAATTCGCCGAGGATGGTTTGATGCGCGCACGCTACGCCAGCATCAACGAGCACCCGATCACCGAGGCGGATCGCAAATTCCGCTGGCCGCTAGGCCGGCGGCCGGACGATCATCCGGGCCTCAGTGATTTCGGATTTTAGCCGACCGGATGTTTGAGGACATAGAACCATGCGCAGATTTGAAATCGACGCGCGAGCACGGTTGTCGATCGAATTGGCACTTTCTGCCAAAAACGCTGCCCATATTGATGTGCAACGCCAAGAAAAGGAGGCAAAGAACCTCGGCATGACCGGAGCAGACATCGACATCGCACGAAGCGGCTCTAGCTTTGACTTTCAACTCACCAAGGTAATCGCTTTTGCGCTCGCGCCAAGCGAAAAAAACCGCGAAAGCGCAATAAAGGCAGGTCTTGATGCCCGTGTTTGTACATCGATTGAGCGAATAGCGGCGTCATACATGAGCGGTTTGCTCCGCAAAATTGCGTAGGACCTCTAAGTCCTCGGGCGTGGGTAACAGCTTCATTTGGCGTTTGATGCAAGTCAGCCGGCCGTGGCACAATCGTAAACCGATACGAGCGATTGGGGGACGGAATGGATCGATGGCAGGCGATGCGGATATTTGCCAGAGTTGCGGAGACCGAGAGCTTTGCCGAGGCGGCTCGCCACATGCACATGAGCGCGCCAGCGGTCACGCGGGCCGTTGCAGCCCTTGAGGATCTTATCGGCGCCCGCCTGTTCGTGCGCACGACGCGCTCGGTGAAAATGACGGAAGCGGGAGCCCGGTATTTCGAGGATTGCCGACGCATACTGGCAGATATTGCAGAGGCCGAGGCCGCAGCGGGCGGCTCCTATGCCACGCCAACCGGTACGCTGACCATTACCGGATCGGCGCTGTTCGGTCAGATGTACGTGCTGCCTATTGTCACCGAATTCCTCAATACCTATCCGGCCATGCGCGCGAGGACGCTGTTTATCGATCGCCCCGTCAACATCGTTGAAGAAGGAGTGGATGTGGCGGTTCGCATCGGTCATCTGCGGGATTCAGGCTTCGCTGCCGTCAGGGTCGGTACTGTCAGGCACGTCATTTGCGGATCCCCGCAATATCTGGAAACACATGGCGCCCCGGCCGTTCCGGCAGACCTCAAGAGTCATCGCATTGCTGCGTCAACCAGTGCATGGGCATCGCCCGAATGGCGCTTTGCCAATGACCATCGCGTCACGATCGAGCCCGTGCTGCAGTGTAATACCAATGAAGCGGCGATAACGCTGGCGCGTGCGGGTTGGGGATTGACCAGGGTGTTGCATTATCAGATTGGTCCCGCCTTGCTGGCTGGCGAATTGAAAATCGTGCTCAGCGACTATGAAGAGCCGCCAATGCCCATCCACATCCTACATCCCGAGGGGCGAAACGCACCCGCTAAGGTTCGCGCCTTCGTGGACATGGCAGCAGCGCGTCTGCGGGCGAACCGACTTCTGAACTGAACGTTGCCACCAATCCCAGGCACAAAATCCTTCTTTGGATCAGTCAATGTGGAGCATCTCGTGAGACTTCAGCCCCAACAAATCTCAATGCGCCTATTTCTGAAAATGCTCTGAGGCATCGGAGTGCGCGGTCTTTCAAGGGGCTGCGGTTTCCGAGCACAGATAGTCGGGAGCGCGGGAAAGAACGCCGGTTAATGATGGTCCCTCAGCTATTGGCTTGATGCATTCCATATCAAGCTGGTTCAACGGGGCAGGCCGATGAAAATGCGCCTGCCCCCTTCTGATTTCTGCATAGTCTCAAATTTGCGCAGAGCCGCCGTCGACGAACAGTTCGGTGCCATTGACGAAGCTGCTTTCATCCGATGCCAGGAATACGGCTGCGTTGGCGGTTTCGACCGGCTCTCCCAATCGGCCAAGCGGTATTCCTGCAAGGCTCAGTCTCATCATCTCGCGACGTTCCTCTTCGGTCTTTCCCAAAGCATGCCAACCGGGTGTTGAAGTTGCACCTGGGACAAGCACGTTGACCCGAATGGCCCGAGACGAAAGTTCCAGGATCCAGCTACGAGCGAAGCTTCGCACGGCTGCTTTGCTTGCGCCGTAGACGCCGAGTGCGGGAATGCCTTTGGAGGCTGCAGTCGAACCGGTAAGGATGATCGATGACTTGTCCCGGAGTAGAGGGAGGGCCTTTTGAACGGTGAACAGCGTTCCCTTGACGTTTATGCTGAATGTACGATCGAAATGATCTTCTGTAACCGCGTCCAGTGGTGAGAATTCGCCTCCGCCAGCATTGGCGAAAACGATGTCGAGATGGCCAGCTTCCGCCTTGATGATGGAATAAAGCCTATCCAGATTTGCGAGGTCTGAAATGTCCCCCTGGACACCCCGCGCGTTAGTGCCGACTTCTGCAACTGCAGCGTCCAGTTCGGCCTTACGGCGGCCGGTCATGAAAACAAGCGCCCCTTCTTCAGCAAAGCGTTTCGCAGTTGCCAGGCCAATTCCGCTATTTGCACCCGTTACAAGGGCGACTTTTCCGTGAAGTCTCATGTCAATCTCCAAAGTCAAACAAGCCTCAGTTGGCTTGATCCACGATGTAGACATGCGCTTTCATTTACGCTAGTACCTACATTTTTGTAAGGACTACATATGAAACCTCGATCGATAAATTGCGGCTTGGACGTTTCGTTGACTGTGCTTGGCGGCAAATGGAAGCCGCTCATACTTTTTCACCTAAGCGGTAAGGTGCTCCGGTTCAGCGAACTACGCCGAAGCGTTGTAGGCATCAGTGAAAAAGTTTTGATCAATGAATTGAAAGAGTTGGAAAGGGACGGGATTATATTGCGGACCGATTACAGCGAGAACCCACCCAAGGTGGATTATCGCATTACTGAGTTCGGTTCGACACTTGCCGCTGCCCTTGTGCCTCTCTGCGAATGGGGAGATAGAAACCGAAGCATCGTCAAAGATGCGCCCGGATAAGCCCGCGAACCGACAACAAGAAACGTTGGGGGCATGCGTTTCAAACCCTGATCCTTTTCGTTAGGTCGCCGCCCACGGCTAGCGATGATAACTTGCCGCTATCATATCCAAGAAAGGCGCGTTTAAGACCTCGAAATACCGGACCCTAATCACAAGCGCCGTGTTCGCCAATTTTAACCTAACTTATTGTGTCGGTTTCTCAGTCTTGAGCTGATGTGCACCGTGCCGCACTGGCCTGAAAGCGGACTTGTACTGCCAGTCGCGTTCGTCGGCATTGCCGCCGCGCTTTCGATAACGGTAATGGCCCATTGCGCCGATGCACCACTCTCCTCGGCGGCTAGGTCCATGAGACCGTTGGAAGGTCTGATATAAATTCAGTGGCTGAACGATATAGTCGTACGTTCAGCCACCCGGTTTGACCGAACGCGGTGCAGCGTCTGGAAATCAAGCACCTCCTAGCTCTTCAGTTCTACGAACCGCATCGTCAAGCGAGACGCCGCCTCGGCAATACCCTCGGCATATCGGTCATCATTCTTCTGCGCCTTGTCATAAGCTCGGACATATTCCGGCGACATCAGCCGCACTTCATGCCCTCTAGTAACAAATGACCGACCAAGATGATGCGCCGCCGCAGGCCTCTATCTGCAGCGGCTTTTCCTAATGTCGAAACCCAATGCCGAAATCTGCATGGCTCAGCTCCTCTCCGTTCAAAACAGAAGACATCACACTCGATGTCCTCGGAAGCGCGGGCCTTGCCATAATCAACAGTCCGCTTGTCTGCTATGTCCGACAGGAGCGGAAGGTCCCCTTGCGGCCCCTAACCGGCCACCACTGAGCGTGCCCTTTTTATCCTTTCAAGGCCACTAATTTTACAAGCCTCCGTGCGATCAGGCCCCCGCAACCAAATCAAACATAAATCGATCACCGCCTCCGTCTAACCGGGGGCGGTTTTTGCGTTTTGCTGGCGGCGGTGGACAGCTTTGCATGAGGAGCGTTGTGTCCGAAAGCTAATCGCGCCGAGCCGAGAGTTCGGTGGATCGTCATAAACTATGGCCTCTCGCTGATGAGAAAACCAGACGGCGATCTGGGGGCGCTCTACAAAGGCGATTGCTTGTCTGGTCTAGGTTATCGGGTGTCTCTAACCCGCTCTTTACCGATTGCATACCCAATTTTAAACCAAATCGCGGAAGCCACGACCGCGTCTTTTCATCCTAAAATACAATTACAGCGCTAGTCAAAGGAGCGTTTGGCTTTGAACGCGTTGATCGCGTTTGGCTTCGATCTATTGCCCCTATCACGATAACCTCTGAGACCGGACTTGGCCCTACTCGGCTTCGTTCCGGATGTCAGGAGATATCTCTCATCCCTAAACTACGTGACGGGACTGCGCAGATAGCCAAGCACGGCTTCGGAGATCATCGTTTTGTGTCTGTTATAAAGCTGCGGCTCCGAGAGATCGCGCTGGAAAATGGTGCCGAAGGTGTAGCGGTTCGAGACCCGGAAGAAACAGAAGGCGCTGATCAGCATATGAAGGTCGATCGCGTCGGCCCGGCGCTGGAAGGTGCCTGTTGCCAGGCCCCGGTCAATGATGTCCTGCAGGGTGCGGATGACGGAGATGTTGAGGTCGGCAATTTCACTCGATCGCTTCATGTGCATGGCATGATGGATGTTTTCGATGCTGACCAGACGCACGAAATCCGGGTTTTGTTCGTCGTGGTCGAAGGTCGTGCTGATGAGCTGCCTCAGCGCCTCGTCAGGGGGAAGCTCCGCCAGTTGCAGATCTGCTTCCAGCGAGCGGATTTTCCTATAGGCACGCTCCAGAACGGCCAGGTAAAGGCCCTCCTTGCTGCCGTAGTAGTAGTAGATCATCCGTTTGGACGTGCGCGTCTTTTCCGCGATCGAGTCCACCCTCGCGCCCGACAGGCCGAATTCGGCAAATTCCTGTGTCGCGACCTCGAGAATGTTCTCCCTGGTTCGTTCAGGATCATTCCTGCGCGCGTCCCCCGCCGTCTTTGCCATGCGCCTCCACCCCAAGTCGTTACCGGTCAGCGTGCGCAGTCCGGCATGTCAAGCTTCTCGTTCATAGGGCGGCGGGCCGAGCGCATCAAGCCATTGGATGTTGACACTAACTAGTTAGTACATTAATCATCGATCTAGGTTGGGAGGCCTTGAGACGAATTCATCTTTCGTCTCGGTATGGGGAGCCATCATGGTCAAAGGGCAGGACATCAAGCGGGCAGGTCTGATCGGCTACGGTATCCAGCGATCCCTGACGCCTGCCATGCACATGCGCGAAGGTGCCGCCCAGGGGCTCGATTACCATTACGACCTCATCGATCTCAACGAACTGAAGTTGACGCCGGACGCACTGGATAGCCTCGTCTCCGAGGCTGAACAGCGAGGTTTTTGCGGCCTCAACATCACGTATCCCTGCAAGCAAAAAATCGTGCCGCTCCTGCATGAAATGTCGGAGGATTCGCGCAGGCTCGGGGCCGTCAATACGGTCGTCCTGCGCGACGGCAAACGGATCGGTCACAACACCGACTGGTGGGGCTTTGCCGAGGGGCTGCGGCGGCAGCTTCCCGAGGCCGACCTCGCCTGCCTCGTGCAGATCGGCGCAGGCGGGGCTGGCGCCGCAACCGCCTATGCTATCCTGCAATTGGGAGCGGCTGCCCTGACGATCTTCGACGTCGATGAGGCAAGGTCGTTCGAACTGGCAGCGCTTATGGCGGGACTTTTCCCGGATGCGGATGTCCGGGCTGGCCGCGATCTCGCTGGTGCCATGGCGAAAGCCACGGGCCTGGTGCATGCAACGCCGACGGGCATGGATAAACATCCCGGCCTGCCGCTGTCGGCCGACCTGCTGAACCCGCCGCTTTGGGTCGCTGAGATCGTTTATTTTCCGTTGGAGACAGCGCTCGTGCAGGCGGCGCGTCAGCGCGGTTGCCAGGTGGCCAACGGTGGGGGCATGGCGGTGTTCCAGGCCGTCGGCGCATTTTCATTGTTCACCGGGCTGATGCCGGATGCCAGCCGCATGCTCGCGCATTTTCGGCAGTTGACCGGACAAGACGAAAGCATGCTCGCGTCACCGGTCTGATGATCGATGACATGGCCGGTCTCTGAACCGGGTTGAGGAAAGACTTTATCGTCGATCGGCCCTTAGGTGTCGGTCAGGGAGAGGAAGGTCCCAAGCCCGAGGAGGGGCAGGGACGAGAGGAGGAAGACATGACGATCGAAATTTCACGCCGCACGTTTCTTGCAGGATCAGTCGCAGTTGGGGCCATGGCCGCGGTTGCGCTTCCGGCACTGGCCCAAGAGCCGGTGACGCTCAAGCTTTCAGCCGTCTTTTCGGAACAGGACATCCGCGCGGGTATGGTGAAGATGTTCGCCGATGAACTGAAGGACGGGTTCAGGGTCGAACCCTTCTTCGGTGGCACGCTCTTCAAGCAGGGCACAGAACTCGTGGCACTTCAGCGTGGCAACTTGCAGATGGGCAATATAGCACCACAGGACATCGCCAAGCAGGTGCCGGAATGGTCGGTGCTTACTTCGGCCTATCTGTTCCGTGATGCCGCCCATGTCCGCGCCTTTTTCAGCAGCGATGTCGGGGCCGAGTTCAAGAAGATGGCCGAGGAGAAGGCTGGGGTCCACATCCTCGGGCCGACCTATTTTGGTGCCCGCCAGGTTGGCCTCAAGACCGACAAGAAGATTACCACTCCCGCCGATCTGTCGGGTGTGAAATTGCGCATGCCGGGTGGCGATGCCTGGCAGTTCCTCGGCGAGGCGCTCGGCGCCAATCCCATGCCGATGGCGTATGCCGAGGTCTATACCGGTCTTCAGACCGGGGCCATCGACGGCCAGGACAATCCGCTGCCCAACGTCAAGAACATGAAGTTTTATGAAGTCATGTCCCAGATCGTCCTGACCTCGCATCTCATCGGCTATGACCTCCTGACCATTTCGGCGGACACCTGGAAGAGCCTGTCCCCGGAACAGCAGGCCAAGGTCCAGGGCGCAGCCGACAAGGCGATGCAGTGGAGCGAAGAACAGCATCTCGCACAGGAGAAGACCCTGGTCGAGGAATTCAAGGCGGGCGGCCTCACGATCTACGAGCCGGATGTTGCGGCGTTCCGCAAGTTCGCCCAGGAGAAATACCTCGCCTCCGACCTCGCCAAGTCCTGGCCTGCGGGTATCCTTGAGAAGGTCGCTGCTCTCTGAGCTATCCGCGTGGCGTTCGGCGGGCCAGCCTTCTGGCTGGTTCGCCGACCATCAAAAGGTTTCCGTCCATGGACAATCGATTTTCCCTCTTGGGTGGCTGGCTCAGGCGGCGGGCGGAAAATCTGCTCGCTTTGATGCTGCTCGCCATGTTCCTGATCTTCCTGCTCCAGATCGCATCGCGCTACGTCTTCAATCTCTCGATTGGCTGGACCCATGAGGCTAGCGTCGGCTTGTGGATCTGGATGGTGCTGTTCGGCTCCGCCTTCGTCGTGCGCGAGGTGGACGAAATCCGCTTCGACCTGTTCTGGGGCGCTGCCAGTGCCAGGGGATTGCGCGTGATGCAGATCGTGGGATCCGCCTCGCTTGTCGGCCTCTTCACCTGGTCTCTGCCGGCAGTGATCGACTATGTGAGCTTCATGCGGGTGGAGAGCACGGCCTATCTGAAGATCCGCTTTGACCTGCTCTATTCCATCTATGTGGTCTTCGCGATCGCCATGATCATCCGTCACCTCTGGCTCTGCGGGCTGGCCATCAAAGGCAAGGCACCCGAGGGCTTCGACCCGACCAAAGCGAGTTCCGGCGTATGAACCTGACGAGCCCCTTTTCCCTCTCGATCGTCGTCATCACGGCGCTTGCCTTCCTCGGGCTGCCTATCGGGCTGTCGATGATCTGCGGATCGATCCTCTATCTCGCGCTCTCGGGCGCCGACATGGGCATCGTCGCCGAGCAATTCCTGAACGGCATGTATTCGAACTATGTCATCCTGGCCGTGCCGCTGTTCATCCTGGCGGCCGAGTTGATGAACATCGGTTCGATGACTGAGCGGCTTTTGTCCTTCTGCAACGTGCTGGTCGGCCGTTTCCGCGGCGGGCTCGCCCAGGTCAATGTCGTCCAGAGCATCATATTCGCGGGCATGTCCGGCTCGGCGATCGCCGATGCGGCCGGTACCGGCAGCATGATGCAGAAGCTGATGACGGATGGCGGGCGCTATACGCCGAGCTTTGCGGCGGCGCTGACGGCGGTGACGGCCGTCATCGGACCAATCATCCCGCCCTCGATCCCGATGGTCATCTACGCCCTCGTCTCGGATGCCTCGATCGGCTATCTCTTTCTCGCCGGCATGGTGCCCGGCCTGCTGATGGCGGGACTGCAGATGGTGCAGGTCGCGATTACCGCGCGCCGCCAGAATTTCCCCGTCGAACCACCGGTACCGCTTCGCGAGATCCCCGGTATCACCTGGCGGGCGCTGCCGGCCCTCCTGATGCCGGTCCTGCTCCTCGGCTGCATCTATTCGGGCATCACGACGCCGACTGAGGCTGCGGCGCTGGCTGCCGCCTATGCGCTTGTTATCTCCGCCGTGATCTATCGCAGCATCACATCGAGCGCGCTTTATGGTGCGCTCCTGTCGAGCGCGAAGACAACCGCCTCGATCGGCATGCTGATCGCCGGTGCCCTCGTCTTCAACTATGTCGTCACCATCGAGAACATCCCCGAGAGCATCAAGACGCTCCTGACGAGCTGGGAAATGTCTCCGGTCTTGTTCCTGATTTTCGTCAACGTGCTGCTTCTTCTGCTCGGATGTTTCCTCGAAGGCACGACCATCCTGCTGATCGTCGTGCCGGTCCTCATCCCGACAGCGCAGGCGCTCGGAATTGATCTGGTGCATTTCGGCGTGGTCGTTGTGGTCAACATCATGCTCGGGCTGGTGACGCCGCCTTACGGGCTGCTGCTGTTCATCGTCGCGAAGATTTCGGGTGCGCCACTGCGCGACATCGTCCGCGACGCCTGGCCCTTCATCCTGTGGATGGTCTTGTGTCTCGGCATCATCACTTTCATTCCGCAGACGGTTCTGTGGCTGCCGCGTCTGATGGGCTATCAAGGTTAAGGGGCCGGAAATGAACGATCACAAGCCCCTTTTCATCCTCAACGGACCGAACCTGAACCGGCTGGGCCGGCGCGAACCGGAGATCTATGGCCATCATACGCTGGCTGACGTCGAAGCCTGGTGCCGGGTGGCCGCCGGCGACTGGCCGGTCGTCTTTCGCCAGACGAACAGCGAGGAGATGTTGATCGGTTCCGTGCACGAGGCCATCGACGAGGAGGCGGCCGGTATCCTGATCAACCCGGCGGCCTTCACCTTCACCTCGCTGGCGCTGCTCGACGCCTTGAAGATGTTCAAGGGGCCGATCATCGAGTTTCATATCAGCAACGTGCACCGCCGCGAACCGATCTATCACCGGTCCTATGTGTCGATGACGGCGACGGCGGTGATGGCTGGGCTCGGGGCGGCCGGCTATCCGGAGGCGGTGAGGGCACTAAAGCGCCTCGCCACGGAAGGACGGCGCTGAGCCGTCATCACGCGAAAGGGCACCTCGATGAAGACTTCGATTGCGACTGTTTCGATCAGCGGCGAATTCGAGGAAAAGCTTTCGGCCATCGCCCGGGCCGGCTTTGACGGGATCGAGATCTTCGAAAACGACTTTCTCGCCTTTGATCGCTCGCCGGCCGATGTCGGAAAGATGGTGCGCGACCATGGGCTCACCGTTTCACTCTTCCAGCCTTTCCGCGATTTCGAAGGTATGCCAGAACCCTTCCGCAGCCGCAATTTCGACCGGGCCGAACGCAAGTTCGACCTGATGGCCGAACTCGGTACCGACCTGATGCTGATCTGCTCGAACACCTCGCCGGTGTCGCTCGGCGGCATAGACCGCGCCGCTGCGGATTTTCACGCTCTGGGTGAACGCGCTGCAAGCCGGGGCTTGAGGGTCGGCTATGAGGCGCTGGCCTGGGGTCGCCATATCAGCGACCACCGGGATGCCTGGGAGATCGTGCGCCGGGCCGATCACGCCAGTATCGGTCTGATCCTGGACAGCTTTCACACGCTCGCCCGCAAGATCGACGTGAATTCCATTCGCTCCATCCCTGGCGACCGGATCTTCATTGTTCAGCTTGCCGATGCGCCGCTGATCGAGATGGACCTCCTTTACTGGTCGCGGCACTTCCGCAATATGCCGGGCGAGGGCGATCTTGCCGTGACGGCTTTCATGCAGGCGGTGGCCGCGACCGGTTATGACGGTTTCCTGTCGCTCGAGATCTTCAACGACCAGTTTCGTGGCGGCTCGCCAGAGGCGATCTCAAGGGATGGTCGCCGGTCTCTGGTCTATCTGATGGACCAGGTGAAGCGCATCGAGCCGGACATCCGCATTCCGGTCCCGGCGATGCATGCCCGCGCTGAGGTGTCCGGCATCGCCTTCGTGGAGTTTGCCGTTGGTGACGACGATGGCCGGGAGCTTGAGTCTCTTCTCACCATCCTTGGCTTCCGGGCAGCCGCAAAGCATCGCTCAAAGGCCGTCACGGTGTTTCGCCAGGGCGAAATCAACCTGATCGTCAACCGCGAGGAGAAGGGGTTTGCCAGTGCCTCCTACCTCGTCCACGGGGCCAATGCCTATGCCTTTGCGCTGATGGTCGACGATGCTGCTGGCGCCCATGCCCGTGCGCTTGCACTGGGTGCCGAAGACTTTTCCCAGCCGGTTGCACTGGACGAGATGCAGGTGCCGGCGATCCGCGGGGTCGGTGGCGGTATCGTCTATTTCCTCGACGAAATCAGTGAGCTGGCACGGATCTGGGACAAGGATTTCGAGCCCATCAATCCCGACGATGAAGAGGGTTGCCCCAATGTCGGCCTGACACGCATCGACCATCTGGCCCAGACGACGCGTTACGATGAGATGCTGACCTGGCTGCTGTTCTACACATCGCAGCTCGCGACGCGAAAGACTCCCATGGTCGACATCATCGACCCCTCAGGCGTCGTGCGCAGCCAGGTCGTGGAGACGGCGGATGGACGGCTGCGGATCACGCTGAACGGGGCGGAAAACCGCAACACGCTTGCCGGCCATTTCATCACCGAAACCTTCGGATCCGGCATACAGCACTTAGCCTTTGAGACCGACGACATCTTCGCCACAGCCACGGCGCTCTCGGCGAAGGGCTTCAAGGCGCTGGTCATATCGCCGAACTACTACGAAGATATAGAGGCCCGCTTCGGCCTCGATCCGGCATTGGTCGAGCGGATGAAAGAGGCCCAGATCCTCTACGACCGGGACGATGGCGGGGAGTATTTCCAGCTCTATTCTCCGACCTATGGCGAAGGCTTCTTCTTCGAGATCGTCGAGCGTCGCGGCTATGCCGGCTATGGGGCCCCCAACGCCATCTTTCGCATCGCGGCCCTGAAGCGCCACCTGCGACCGACGGGCGTTCCGAAATAGCACGGCAGTTCCCGCGCTATCTGGGCGGAGATCTCAGCTCCCGGTTTATCCGGTCGGCTGCATCCGCAAGCGCTGCCTTGTCCGTTTTGATGCCCGACAAGGCGTCGTGCACTTCTTCGCCTAGGATCCGTTCGATCGCGGCATATTGCGGAATGTTCGGGCGCTGCCAGGTGTGTAGCAGGTTTTTCTTGGCTAGCTGGTCGACGAAGCGCACGATTGGCGAACTGGCCGCTGCTTCCGGATCCGCACTCACCGAAAAGCGCGGGGCAATCGGGAAGCCGTTCTTCACGTGCGCCTTCATCGCCTCACGCGACGCCATCCAGGCGATCGCGTCGGCAGCGAGTTCGACGCGTTCTTCGGGCAGGTTCGACGGGATACAGAACAGGAAGCCGCCGATCGGCGAGGCGCGGGTGCCGCCCGGTCCTGCAGGTTGTGGCAGGTATTCGACCCGCCGCTTCACGACGGACTGGACGTCATATTCGAACCGTGCCGCCCGCATCGTCCAGAAATAGCCGAGACTGGCCTTTCCCTTCATGAAGACGTCGAGTGTCCGGTCCCAGGCCATGTTCAGAATGTCCGGTGGTGAGATCTCCATCAGCCGGCGCATGAAATCAAGCGCTGCAAGACCCGCTTCCGAGACGATGGTGCAGTGCAGCTCCTCCAGATTGACCCCTTCGAAGGTGAAGCCGGCCCGTGATTTCCTTAAGGAAATCGTTGGCTGGCCGCAGGCGCCGAGAAAGAACATGAAGCTGGATGCAATCGGCATGCCGCGGGCGCCATCCCACACAGCCCCATACATGCCGTTTTGCGGCGCGTGGAAGAAGCGACCGGCGGACAGGACCTCGTCGAACTTGCGGGGGAAATCCAGTCCGGCATCAGCGAAGAGGTCCTTGCGTGCCGCCAGGATCTCCACCGTGCAATAGCCGGGAACACCATAGTCCTGGCCGTTCCAGCGCGCGGTCGACCAGATGGATGGGTGGAAATCGAGCGGATTGATCCCCGTCTTCTGGATGAGTGCGTCAATCGGCTGGATGATGTCCTTTTCGGCGAATTCGCCGAGCCAGGGCATGTTGATGGCGAGAACGTCATAATCCGAGACCGGCTTGGAGCGATTTTCCAGCACTCGGCGATAGAGGTCCGGCAGCGGCAGAAGCTCGAAGTTCTTGCGAGAGGCAAGGTTGTTGCGGAAGTCGGCCCACATGTTGCGCATGGCCGAGAAATAGTTGTCGTCATTCAGCAGGAAGCGGAGCTCGATATGGGATTCCGCCCGCTTCTGCACCAGTCGCATCGGCGGGATAATGTGCGAGCCGAGCGGCGTTCCGCCGAAGTAGTAATCGTCCTCCTGCTCGCCCCCGCGCAAGCCGAGCGTCTGGGCCAGCAGAGACTTGGTCTTTCCTGCATAGGCCTGGAAGGATTGCAGCAGTTTTTCGCTTGGCTGCAGGGAAAAGGTCTTGCCGGAGGCGCTCTTCGGCACCTTTATGATGTAGCCGCTGTCGACCATCCGATTGATCAGCCGCATCGAGGTGGCATAGGGCAGGCCGGATTCCTGTCCGAGTGTGGAGATCGCGACGCTCTGGCTGTGAATATGCGCTTTGATCAGGAAGATCGCAATTTTCCAGACGGGATCCTCGTCGAATCCCGCAATCACCTCGTGAAACGGGCGCCGGGTCTTTTCCAGAAATTCGATCACCCGGAGCATTTCGTAGTCGTTCACGTCGGCCTCCCGTCCGTCGCGCGTGATGACGATGTTCGTAGCCATTGCCGCGTCCTTTGGCTAGGCGCGGTCGATGTCCATGCTGAATTCTCGGGCGCTATTCGGCTGCCGGCGGCAGGATCCCGGCGCGGCGTTCGGACTGTTCGAAGAGTACGAAGAAGTCCTTGTCTGCCAAGCCTTCCGCATAAGCAGATTCGTACTGCTGGCGGATCATCGAAGCCATGTACATCGGGATATGGTCGGCGCGTGCCGCGTCGAGAATGAGGTCGAAGTCCTTCATCATCTGCGCCACCGAGAAGGCCGGATCGAAATTGCGTTGGACCAGCAGATCGCGCTTGTAAGCGATCAGGGGCGAGGCGACCGCGCTCTCGCAGATGACGTTGAGCATGGTATCGAGCGACAGATTGCCCTTGAGGCCGAGTGTCAGGGCCTCGCCGAGCAGCGCTGACGTTGCTCCCACCATAGCGTTCAGAACCAGCTTCAGGTAGCGCGCCTCTTCCGCCTGGCCGACATAGAATCGGCGGGCGGAGAAGCACTCGAAGATCGGCTCGGCAATCTTGTAGGCCTGTTCGGGTCCTGACGCCATGACTGAAAGCGTGCCGGCGGAGGCTGTTGCCGTGCTGCCCGAGACCGGCGCCCGCAGGTAATGCACGCCGAGTGCTGCCATGGCCTCGTTCACCTCGGCGGAGATCGCAGGCGATACGGTGCTCATCTCGATCAGTGTCTGGCCGGGCTTCATCACGCCGGCAAGTCCTCCGGGTGCAAAGATCAGATCACGCAACACCGCGTCGTTGGGGATTGTGAGAACGACCACGTCCGATGCGGCGGCGAGGTCTTCAAGCGTGTGGGCAACGTTTGCGCCCTCGGCGACGATCGTCGCACGGTTTTCCGGCAGTGGCTCGTATACGTGAAGCCGATAGCCCGCATCCAGCACGCGCCGGCTCATGGGCGCTCCCATCTTGCCGATGCCAGCCCAGCCGACCGAAACCTTGTCGTTCATAGTATCCTCCGTCCCTGTCGTCAGTCGTGCATGGCGAGCCATTGATCCGGCTGTCGCATGGGGAAACTCGCGCGCCGAGGCCGCGCAAGCTGATGCGCGTCGTCACGTCCTCCCATCGGCCATAATGGCGAAGTGCCGATCGAAAGCTCTGCACAAAATATCCGTTTCGGATAAATCTGGGGCTGTGAGGCGTTTGCTAATCCATTAGCGTTGCCATCGGATCGTTCAGCGTTCCGTGGGAGGAAAAGCTGACAGAAACAGTGAGAGGCTGCAGGTGTGCTTGATGGCGCCTTGCTGGGGCTTCTTGTCGTCCACAGTCAGGTCGAAGGGTCGGAGGAGGATCCGTGATGCAGCGTACCAACAGGGATTTTCCGTTCGCACGGCATGCGTGCTGGCCGACCGCGAGGTCGCGCCGCCTCATGACGAGATCGAGCCAGTTGTTTTGGGAAGGACAATGACGTGAAAGCAGTTCGATACTATACCCGCAAGGATATCCGGGTCGAAGATGTGCCTGCACCTTCAGGGCCGCTCGGGGACGACATGGTCCTGATCGAGCCGCTGGTCTGCGGCATCTGTGGAACGGATCTGCACGAATACATCGCCGGCCCGATTGTCACGCCATTAACCCCGCATGTCTATTCCGGCGCTGTCCTGCCTCAGATCCTCGGACATGAGTTTTCGGCGCGCGTGCTTGAGGTTGGCCGCAATGTGACCCATGTGGCGCCCGGCACACGGGTATCGGTGCAGCCGCTCATTTCGCCACGCGACGACTATTACGGGCGCCGTGGACTTTATCACTTAAGCGAAAAGATGGCCTGTGTCGGTCTCTCCTGGGATTGGGGTGGCATGGGCGAACTGGCTGTCGTCAATGGCTACAACGTCTTTCCGGTGCCCGACAGCGTCAGCGATGTTCAGGCCGCGATGATCGAGCCGGCGGCCGTTGCACTTTACGGGGTCGACCGGGGCGGGGTGGAGGCGGGTAGTACGGTTTTGGTGTCCGGTGTCGGGCCGATCGGCGCGCTCGTTCTGCTCGCCACCCGTGCAGCAGGTGCCACCACCATCTTCGTCTCGGAGCTCAATTCCAATCGCCGGGCACTGGCGAAAAAACTGGTGCCGGAGGCGATCGTTTTCGATCCGCGCGAGACCGATACGGCAGCCCTGTTCCGCCAGCACACCGAAGATGGAGTTGGCGTCGACGTGGCGCTCGAATGCGTGGGGGCGGAAGCCTCGCTCAATCTCTGTGCCGCAGCCGTCAGGCGCCAGGGGACCGTCGTTCAGGTCGGGTTGCACGTCAAACCCGCCGCCATCGACGCCATGCTGTGGGCATTGAAAGACATCACCGTCGAAGCCACCTGGTGCTATCCGGTGACGATCTGGCCACGGATTGCGCAGATGATCGGTTCCGGCATCTTCCCGGTCGAGCAGATCGTCACGGCGCAGATCGCGCCCGAGGATGTTGTCGACAAGGGTTTCGAGGCGCTGCTCGATCCGAACGCCTCTCACATGAAGATCCTCGTCAACATGAAGGGCTGAGCCCCGACGAGCCCGATCGCAGACTGCCGGCGAGATGAGACAATCGCAGCGGCACGACTGGCGATCACCACCGACATGCAGCGCCTGCCCGTGCAGGCGTCTTGCAAGACATCAAACGCCTGACCCGAAGAGGTTTCGTCATGCATTACATCGTTCATTGCCTCGATCACCCCGGCGGCGTGGAGAAACGGCTCTCCCATTATGACGCCCACAAAGCCTATCTCGCAGCTGGCAAGACGAAGACCATTATCTCGGGTCCGCTGCTTGCAGACGACAACGAGACGATGATCGGCTCGCTCTTCCTGTTCGAGGCTGAGACCAAGGAGGAGGTCGTCGCCTTCAACAAGGCCGATCCCTTCAGCGCCGCCGGCGTCTGGGCCTCCGTGAACATTCATCCCTTCAGCAAGCGGGTCGACAACCGATGAGCGCGACAGAGGAACGTCCGGTTGGTGCAGCCATCATCGGCCTTGGCTGGTGGGGCAAGAAAATGGCGACCCTGGTCAATGCCGGCGGCGCGGAGATGCGTTTCGTCCATGGCGTTGATCCCAATCCGGACGTGCAGGGTTTTGCCGCCGATCTCGGTATGCGCTTTTCCTCGGACCTTTCGGCAGCGCTCGCTGACCCTGAGGTCGAAGCCGTCATTCTGGCGACGCCGCACTCGCTGCATCAGGAGCAAATCGCCCAATCGGTCGCTGCCGGAAAACATGTGTTTTGCGAAAAGCCGCTGGCCATGACCCGCAAGGATGCCGAAGCGTCTGTTGCACTCTGCGAAGGTGCTGGCCTCGTCCTTGGCATGGGGCATGAACGCCGGTTCGAGCCACCGATTGCCGAGATTATCGAGGCGGCAACCTCCGGCCGTCTCGGTCGCCTGCTGCAGATCGAATCCAATTTCAGCCATGACAAGTTTTTGACGCTCGATCCGTCCAATTGGCGGTTGAACGCCGAACAGGCACCGGCAGGCGGCATGACTGCGACCGGCATTCACCTGACAGATCTTTCCGTCAAGCTGATGGGACCGGCGGCCGATGTCCGTGTCGTCTGCGAAAATCTTGCCTCGCAGATCCCGCAAGGGGATACCATGAGCGCGCATGTCCGCTTCAAGGGCGGCGGCTCCGCCTATGTGTCGGCCACGCTTGCGACGCCGTTCATTTCCCGCTTTGCCGTCTTCGGCACGCTTGGCTGGATCGAAGTGCGGGACAAGGCGCATGTCGAATCCCCCGATGGCTGGATCGTGACCGAGGGCTGGAAGGGGCAGCAGATCACAATCCGCGAAGTCGCTCCCGCCGAACCGGTCCGGGACAATCTGCGCGCCTTTGCCCGTGCGGTTCGCGGCCTCGACGTCTATCCGATCAGCGGCGACGAGATGATCAACAACATCGCATTGCTGGAAGCCATCATCCGATCGGCCCGTACGGGCCTGGTCGAAACACTTTGACAGGGAGGTTGTGATGAAAGCCTTGGTATTCGAAGCGCCGGACAGACCGGTGATCGCAGATCTGGCCATGCCCGAGATTTCCCCCAACGAGGTTCTGGTGCGAACCCGGGCCGTTGGCATCTGCCACTCCGACTACGAACTGCTCGCCGGGCGTTACATCATCCCGATCTCCTATCCCGTGACGCCGGGTCATGAGTGGAGCGGGGAAATCGTCGAGGTTGGCCGCAATGTCACGGGCTTCAAGGTTGGTGACAGGGTCGTGGGCGAATGCGTGGTGCGGACCCCTGAACGTCTCCATCATTTCGGCTTTTCCATGAGCGGTGCCGACCGCGAGTTCTTCAACGTCAATCCGGAATGGCTGCACAAACTGCCGGACGCGGTCGATGACAAGAAGGCGGCCCTGATCGAGCCCTTCACCTGTGGCTTCTATGCAGTCCTGCGTTCCGGCGGTACCAATGCGAGTGAGACGGTGGTCGTCTCCGGTGGCGGCACGATCGGTCTGGTTTCGGCGGCAGCCGCGATCGGCATGGGCGCACGCGTGATCGTTGTCGATCCGCTCGCATCGCGTCGGGACGTGGCGCTGAAGCTTGGTGCGGACGCGGCACTTGACCCCACCGACGGCGGTGCAGCCGAGCATATCCGCGAGATGACCGGAGGCCATGGTGCCGACCTCGTCGTCGAAGCTTCCGGCCATGACGCATCGCTCGCGGCCGCCTTCGACTACGCGCGGGAGGACGGTCGCATGTCGATGGTTGGCATCAATATCGGACGCAGCGTTCCGGTGGTTATCGGGCAGATCCAGATGAAGAACCTGACCGTCAGGGGCTGCATCGGCTCTCCGGGCGTTTGGCCGGCGGCCATCCGCTTTCTGGAAAGGACGGGCATCGACCTGTCCCCGATCCAGACTCATGACTATCTACTAACGGATGCCGTGCAGGCATTCAGCTTCGGCAAGGATGCGTCGAAGAGCATCAAGATTACTCTGTTGAATGGTTGAAAACATGACAAACCACGCCCTCATCGTCGGTGCGACCGGCATTGCCGGTAGCAATCTGGCCGAACATCTCCTGGAAATGGGTGGCTGGGAAATCTCCGGCCTGTCACGGTCGCAGAGCCCGATCGCTGCCATAAAGACCCTATCCTGTGATCTGACGGATGCCGCCTCGGTCGCTGCCGCCCTCGAAGGCGTCAGCCCGACGCATGTCTTCATCACGGCATGGTCACGGCAGGAGACCGAGGATGAGAATTGCAAGGTGAACGGAGCGATCGTCCGCAACGTGCTCGATGCTCTTCGTGGCCGTGGCGTGCGCCACGTCGCTCTCGTCACCGGTACCAAGCATTATCTCGGCCCCTTCGAGGCCTATGCGAAGGTCGCGCCGCAGACGCCGTTCCGCGAAGAGCAGGAGCGCCTGCCCAACCAGAACTTCTACTACGTGCAGGAAGACGAGATCTTCGAGGCAGCGGCCCGTGAGCATTTCACCTGGTCGGTGCATCGGCCCCATACGCTGATCGGTTATGCCGTCGGCAATGCGATGAACATGGCGGCCACGCTCGGGGTCTATGCCTCGATCTGCAAGGAGACCGGCATGCCCTTCGTGTTTCCCGGTTCGGCCGAACAGTGGCAGGCAGCGACCGATGTGACCGATGCCCGGATCCTCGCCGATCAACTCGCCTGGGCAGCAACGACGCCGGCTGCAGCCAATACCGCATTCAACGTGGTCAATGGCGACATCTTCCGCTGGAAATGGCTCTGGCCCCGTATCGCGGCCTATTTCGGCATCGAAGCTGCCGACTATCCAGGAACGCCGCAGCCGCTCGAAGCAAAGATGGCCGATGCCGCGCCAATCTGGGATGCACTGGTGCAAAAGCATGGCCTGAAGCCCAATGCTTTGTCGCGCGTCGCCTCCTTCTGGCACACCGATGCTGATCTTGGCCGCCAGGTCGAGACCTTCAACGACATGGCCCGCAGCCGCAAAGCCGGCTTCCTCTCCTATCAGGACACCACCGCTTCCTTCACCGACGCCTTCGACCGCTTGCGCGCCGATCGCATCATTCCGTGATGGATAGAAGAAAAGGGTGACGCCATGACCATTGATCCGCGCAGCCATGAGGCCGAAAGCGGCTATTTTTCCGAGGATGACTCCGCTGAGGTCGTCATCGCACGGATAGCCAGCGACACCGATCCGCGACTGCGCGAGATCATGAATGCCGCCATCCGGCATCTGCATGCCTTCGTCAAGGAAGTGGAGCCAACCCAGGAGGAATGGGGCAGGGCGATCACCTTCCTGACAGAGACTGGGCAGATCTGTAACGACTGGCGACAGGAGTACATTCTCCTGTCGGATATCCTGGGCGTCTCCATGCTTGTCGACGCGATCAACAATCGCAAACCATCGGGCGCGACGGAAACGACGGTGCTCGGTCCATTCCATGTGGCGGATGCGCCGCGCTACGACAGTGGCGCCAATATCTGCCTCGACGGCAAGGGTGAACCGCTGCTGGTTACGGGGCGCGTCACTGATACTGAGGGCCAGCCGATCGCCGGCGCCTTGCTCGACGTGTGGCAGGCCAATGAGGACGGATTCTATGACGTCCAGCAGAAGGGCGTGCAGCCCGAGATGAACCTGCGCGGCATCTTCACGACCGATGCCGACGGCAAATACTGGTTCAAGTCGGTGCGTCCGAAATACTATCCGATCCCGGATGACGGGCCTGTCGGCAAGTTGCTGGGCCAGATGGGCCGGCATCCCTATCGACCCGCCCACATCCACTTCATCGTCGGGGCCGCCGGCTTCGAGCCGATTACCACGCATATCTTCACGCCGGATTGCCCCTTTCTCAATTCCGATGCGGTTTTCGGGGTGAAGCAGGATCTGATCGCGGACTTCCATCCGGTCGATGATCCGGCAAGGGCCTCCGAGCTCGGCTTTTCCAATCCCTTCGAGGCTGTCACCTGTGACTTCGTGCTGGTGACGCCGCAGCAGAAGCTGGACGCCTAGGCATGCAGGGTCATGACTATGGCAGCAGGCCGAGTGTTGCTGCCGAATGCCTACGGGAGCGGGCGGTCGGACTAAGGGACGACCACCGAAGCAGCATGGGGGAGGTAGTGAGATGATCAATTGGCTGGGTGACTGCTGGCAAATGGTATCGAACTGGTTGCGTGAGCTGGGATCGGCCCATGTCGTCGACGATGGCCTGGGTGATGCAGACGAGGCGGCCAGGAGGCCGGCACGCGACCGCAAGCTCGCCCCGCGACGGGGATACTAGACGCCGGAATACCGCGTTTGCGGAAATGCTGTATCCGCGCGATCGGACTGCAGAGACCTGGAAAGGCAAGCTATGATCAAGCACATCGTCATGTGGAATGTTCACGGGGATACGCCCGATGAGAAGCGTGACGCTGCCACGATGATCAAGACCAAGTTTGAAAGTCTGGTCGGACAGATAGCGGGCTTGAGAACCCTTGAGGTCGGGCTTGATATCAGCCGCGTGTCCTATGCCTGCGACGTGGTTCTCTACTCGGAATTCGACGACGAAGCCGCGCTCCAACGCTACGCCGAGCATCCGGCCCACGCCAAGGTGCGCGCCGATCTGGAAGGGGTCCGGATCGCCCGCCATCAAGTGGACTACGTCTGTTAACGGCAGCCTACACACGTCCTGAACACGTGCCCATTACGCTGGTCGCTAACTGCCGGCAGGGACCTGAACCGACTTCGCAAGAGTGATCTTTGCCCGAAATGCATTCAAGGAGACCGTCGCATGACCTCCCATCCGAGCAATAAACCGAGAATTGCCTTTCTTGGAACCGGTGCCCAGGGCGCATCCATTGGTGCGGACTTTGTCCTTGCCGGCCATGATGTGACATTCATCGAGCAGTGGCCCGACCATGTGAACGCCATCCGGGCGAATGGGATCACGGTCAATTTGCCGACCCGCACGATCAATGCCAAGGTTGCGGCACTGCATCTGTGCGAAGTGGCAGCGGTCAAGGAGCCCTTCGATCTGGTGTTCCTGGTGGTCAAGGCCTACGACACCAAATGGGCGACACAACTGATCGAGCCGGTTCTGGCAAAGGACGGCCTGGTCATTGGTCTCCAGAACGGCATGACCCATGAAGACATCGCCGCTATTGTCGGGCGCGAGCGTACCATTGGCGCGGTCATCGAGATCGCCTCCAACATGTTTGTACCGGGTGTAACCAACAGGCAGAACGATCACGACACCTCGTGGTTTGCTCTGGGCGCTCTCGACCCGGAGACCCAGAAGCGGGTGGAGCCGGTGGCCGAACTTTTGCGCTGTACCGGCACTGTCGAGGTGACCGACGATATTCGCTCCGCCAAGTGGATGAAGCTTGTCGTCAACGCTGCCGAACTCATTCCCTCCGCAATCGTCAACCTGCCGCTTGGCGATGCAGCGCGTAGTCCTGGCATGCTCGAGGTGATGCGGGCTGCCGGCTACGAGGCAATGCAGGCGGCCATTGCCGATGGCGCCAAGATCGTGTCGATCATCGGCATGCCGCCGGTGACCACCAATCATCCCGAGCGCTATGTCGACCAGATCTTCGAGGAGGTGCTGACCGTCTTTTCCCAGGCCGACACGCTCACCACCTCGCTGCAGGACTGGAGGAAGGGTCGGCGGGCCGAGATCCAGGAAGTGAACGGCTGGGTTATCGACACGCTCAAGGCCCATGGCCATTCAGCCCCGATCAACCAGCGCGTGGTGGACCTGGCCTATGAAATCGAGGCGAATACCCGGGACGCCAGGCCGGAAAACGCAGCCTTGCTGATCGAAACCTACCACTCCACGACGCGGGCGTCCTGAGCGCGATGCGACCTAGATTTTGCATGAAACACACTTATCCAAAGCGGATATTTTCGGGGTTTTCGCAGTCTTCAAAATGCATAAAGTCAATCATGAGGGGTTCGGAGGAGTGAATTTCCTGAAGTGATTTAAGTGCCGGCTCTTGCATACTCACCAGGCGGTGAGGCGAGGGACGGGCAGAGTGACAAATTCTTGGAGGAGCAAGAATTTGGACAATCCGGAAATCGTGGTGATTTTGGCAGTTCTGACCGTTTGACGGTTCGGGGACCGCTAAAGGCTTGCCAAAGCTTGGTGCTGCGGCTGTCGCGTTGTCCGGGTCTGTCTTTCTGACTGCTTCATCTTAAAACGAACCGTGATCGTCTCGGGAGGAGGACACGATGCTTGAAATTTATCAGAAATCGTCGCTCGTCCTCCGACAGAGGACCTCAGACCTTGCCGTCCTCCTCGGCGGTGCCTCAGCCGTAGCGCAGCACCTAGATGGCTCTTCCTGCAATCCAATCCGACTGGTGCGCAATCTTCTCGTCTTGAGCCCTCGGTCGGAAGCCTTGGCGAACGATGGTTGCGACTGCCTTGCGGGAGCATGCTTGCCGAAAGGAACCTCCCTGTGAGCGCAGTTTCGACAATCCCGACACTCTCGGGCAACTACGGGGCAGGGCGGATGCAATTGACGCGCAGTTTCATAACCGTCGTCTTTTCGACAGTGGTGCTTTTGGTCGCCTGTCTGGTCTTTGCGCCCTCAAGCGTGTCCTGGGGCGCTCTGTCAGGCAGTCTTCCCTTCGCTGCCATCATTGCGATCGTCGGCCTTGGCCAGCTGCTGGTCGTCCAGCAGGGTGGCTTCGATCTCTCGCTTCCCGGCGCCGTGTCTCTGGCGGTGGTGGTGTCGACGCATTTTCCGCAGCAGAATGACGGGTTGCTTTACCAAGCGGTTCTGTTGGCGCTGGTATTCAATATCTCGATCGGGCTTCTCAATGGCATTCTTGTCAGCGTCTTCCGTCTGAATGCGATCATCGCAACGATCGGCACCAACGCGCTTCTTTACGCGGCCGTCTTTGCGATGTCGGGCGGAGTTCCTTCGGTAACGACTGATCTTCTGGCCACCATTGCAGGCGGCGAAACCCTCGGTCTTCCAAACGCGGTCTATTTCGCCCTCGGCGCAACGGCGCTGGTCTCGTTCATGTTGAAGAAGACCGTTGGCGGTCGTCGGTTCGAGGCCATCGGCGCCAGCCCCGCAGCTGGGGAGGCGGCAGGCCTGCGGGTCCGTTCGTACCAGATGATGGCCTATGTTTATGCGCAGCTGTTCTATTGCCTGGCCGGCATCCTGATCGCCGGCATCACCCGTGAGCCGACCGCCTTCCAGGGCGATAGCCTGTTGCTGCCATCCGTTGCTGTGGTTGTCCTGGGCGGCACCTCGCTGCTCGGTGGGCGCGGCTTTCCGATCTCGACGGTGCTTGCCGCCTTCTTCCTGAACCAGTTGAGCCAATTCGCGCTGACGGTCGGCGTACCGTATTCGGCGCAGACCATCATCCAGGCCTTGGCCTTGGGTTTTGGCATCGGTGTTTACTCGCTCCGCAGGAGCGGAAACGTCAGAAAAACGACCTAACGATAACAAGTGGAGGAGCAGACATGAATTATGCAGATTTGACCAAGGCGCTTGCAGTATCGGTTGCAACTGCGGTCATGGCACTGGGAGGTGCAAGCTTTGCTCAGGCGGAAACACCGTCCTGGTGCGGGCCCAAGCAGGCGACGCTCGCGCTGCTCGATGGCTACGGCGGCAATAGCTGGCGTCAGGTGACGACGGCATCCGGCAAGCAGACCGTCGAGCTCTGCCCCAGCATCACCAAGTATGAATATGCCGACGGCCAGGGCGATACCCAGAAGTCCATCTCGGACATCAAGGGCATGGCGGCCAAGGGCGTCGATGCACTCGTCGTCTTCGGTGACGCGGGTCCGGCCATGCTGCCGGCGATCACAAGTGTATTCAAGGCTGGCAAGGTCATCGTGCCTTACCGGGTGGCTGTTGGCGGCAAAGAGGGTGAGAACTATTCGAAGTTCATCGGCTCCTCATTCGAGAACGACGGCGTGACCTGGGGCAACTGGATCAAGAGCGTGCTGCCCAAGGGCGGCAACGTCCTGTTCCTCAGTGGTCCCGCCGGAAACAGCCAGGGTCTTGACGAGTTGAAGGGTCTGAAGAGCGTGCTCGGTCCTGAATATGTCTTCGTCAACCAGGAACCGTTTGCCGTGACCAACTGGGATCCGGCTCTGACGCAGAAGGTGCTGACGGCCGAGATTGCCAAGAACGAGAAGATCGACGTGATCGTCTCCGACTTCGGTCCGTCGCTTGTCGGCGCTTTGCCGGCGTTTACCAAGCAGGGCAAGTCGATCCCGGCGCTCGCGACCTCCGACGGCAACTCGCTGAGCTGCTTCTGGGAAGAAAACCAGGCAGCCAACCCGGACTTCAAGCTGTTCACCGTCGCAACGGGCAACGACAATGTACGCCTGGCAGTCAAATGGGCTGTGGCGCTTGCAACCGGTGGAGAACTGCCGAAGGAAGAAATCTTCGAGGCACCCGCCTATGAAGATTCCGTCTCCGGCAAGCCGAATGCGGTCCAGTGCCGCAAGGATCTGCCGGGCGCGATCTACATGTCCTCCGAGCTGAAGCCCGAGGACCAGGCCAAGGCTGTCGGTCAGTAATCGACGCTAACGCTTAACTGACCCCGGAGAGCCTGCTCTCCGGGGCTTAAGTAATCAGGACGGATCGCAAACAATGTTGGCACGAAACAATCAAGATATCGCGCTGGACAGCCGGGACGTGGTGATCCGTCTGGCAGGCATTTCGAAATATTTCTCTGTGGTGGCCGCGCTGGTCGATGTCAGTGCGGAATTTCGCGTCGGCGAAGTGCACGCCATCCTCGGCGAAAATGGCGCCGGCAAGTCGACCTTGATGAACATCATCTCGGGCACCCTGCAGCCGACGGAGGGGGAATTCCTGTTCGAGGGGCGCGCAGTCCAGCAGATGACGCCGGAAACCGCTAAGTCGTACGGAATCGGCATCTGCTTCCAGCATCCCGCTATCCTCGACGATCTGTCTATCCTGGAAAACCTGCGTGTCGCGCTGCCCGCATCCCTGTTTGCGGCCTCGAAGCCCGAGGATGTGGGCAGGCGCATACTCGACCGGGTGGGTTTGCATTTGCCGCGTGGCATGCGCGCCGACCGCCTGACTGTGGCCCAGAAGCATCTGCTTGAGATTGCCAAGGCGCTGGCGCTCGAACCAAAGGTCCTGATCTTGGACGAGCCGACCGCGTCGCTCGATCAGGATTCGACCGACATGCTGTTTTCCCGCATCCGCGAGGTCGCAGCCGCCGGCACATCCGTCATCTACATCACGCATCGCTTGGCCGAACTTCGGCAGATCGCCGACCGCGTGACCGTGCTTCGCGATGGTCGCGTGCGCGGCTCCGCCGTCATCGGTGAGATCAGCGATACTGATCTGGTTGGGCTGATCATCGGGCGCACGATGGAATCGGCCTTCCCGCCGAAAGCGTCGGCAGCCGAGACGGAGACCGGCCTGGCCGTGACCGGCCTCACGAACAGGGACCTGAAGAATATCTCCTTTGACGTTCCGCGCGGACAGATCGTCGGGATCGCCGGTGTCGCCGGCAATGGCCAGCCTGAACTCATGCGCGTGCTGGCTGGGCTCCAGCCGGTGAAGGGGCAGATTGTCTTGCGCGGTCGCATTTTGACCCAGCCCGAACTCCTTCACGAAGCAGCCTTCATGCCCTCCGACCGCCATATCGAAGGTGTCGCCGGCAGTCTGACTGTGCGCGAGAACGCGACCTATTCGGCACTCGAAAAATTCGCGGTCTCCGGCATCATGAGCAGGAAGAAGGAGCTGGACCAGGTCGGTGCGATCTTTACCGAACTGGCTGTCAAGACGCCGGGCATGGAAGCGCCGATCTTTGCCCTTTCGGGGGGTAACCAGCAAAAGGTCGTCATGGCGCGCGCACTTCTGTCCGAGCCCGGGCTGATCATTGCAGACGAACCGACACAAGGGGTGGATGTCGGTGCGCGGTTCGAGATCTATCGCATCCTGCGCGAAGTCTCCGAGGCGGGAACGCCTGTGGTGGTGAACTCGTCCGATGCCGTGGAACTCCAAGGACTGTGCGACAAGGTGGTTGTCTTGTCGCGCGGACAGGTGGTCGAGATCCTGACCGGCGACGACGTTACCGAAGAGCGCATCGTGGCGGCCGCCGTCAAGGCCGAAACCCATGGTGACAGCAGCTCGGCCGTGGCGCATGCACACACGGGCAGCCGGTTGCGAGATCTGCTGCGCTCCGACAATGCGCCGGCCGTGCCGCTTGCCATCGTCACCCTGCTGCTCGGGCTATATGTCTATGGCCAGAATGAGAACTTTCTCTCCGTCTACAATATCTACAACATCCTGCTTCTCGCCACCGCCCTCGGCTTCATTGCCATGGGCCAGACGGTTGCGCTTTTGATGGGTGGGATTGATCTCTCGGTCGGTCCGCTTGCCGGTTTTCTGGTGGTGGTCGCGTCCTTCTTCATCACCGATGACAACTCCACTGTGATGATGCTGGTCGGCTTCCTGCTGATGTTTGCAGGCGCCTTTGTTACCGGTGCCATCAACGGGCTGCTGATCCGTTTTGCCAACTTCACACCGATTGCGGCGACACTTGCCATGTATATCGCGATCCAGGGCTGCAGCTTTCTGCTGCGCGACAATCCGGACGGCTATATCAGCATGACTGTCACCGACTGGGTCAATTGGCAGTGGGGTCCTTTCCCCGTCGCCTTCCTTGTCCTGGTCGCCGTTGCACTTGTGGCAGAAACCGTGTTGCGCCGGACGCGGGCCGGCTGGCGCCTGCGTGCTGTCGGATCGAACGAACATTCCGCCCGTCGCGCCGGCATTCCCGTCGAAATGACCTTCATCGCCGGATACATCGCCTGCTCGGTGCTGACAGGCCTCGGTGCGACCATGCTGATGACCCAGATTGGGGTGGGCGACCCCCGTCAGGGCGTGAACTACACGCTGGCCAGCATCACTGCGGTGGTGGTGGGGGGCACCAGCCTTTCGGGCGGACGGGGTACCTTCATCGGAACCGTGCTCGGCGCGATCTTGCTGACCGAGGTGCTGAACGCCGTGACCTTCCTTGGTCTGACCCAGACCTATCAGTACCTGTTTCAGGGTATGCTGGTGGTGCTTGCGGCATTGATCTACGCAGGGGTGGGAAGGCGGAGTGCGCACTAGTCTCCTGGTACTTTGTGTTATACGCGACGACTTAAACGAGTGATCTTTTGGGATTGGGTCAGAGGCCGTGGGACAACTGAATCGTTCGACCCGCGGGGCCCAATCATAGGAAGGCTATGACCCCAGCTCCTATCTGGAGCACAAGGTCCATCATCGAGGTACGCCCTGAGGTTTGATTTGTGATTGAGATATCTGGACAGCCTTCTTACTCTGCCGGTCGTCCTGCCAGAATGCTATTTTTTTACAAGTCTCCGTGCAATCAGGCCCCCGCAACCAACAAATCTTGTAACCGCTTCCAGTCAGCCTCCTCCTCCGCGAGGACAGAACGAAACCGGTCCAAATACGCCAGCTTCTCAGCTCTATCACTAGACTCACCCGCCCTAACACGGCGAACTCGTTTGCGTGCTGTTCACGCGCACCGCCAGTGTAATCCAGGAATGCTTTCATCAAAGCCAATACACCGGCAAGGCGGCCATGGGAAAAACAGGCCGCATGAGGCTGGATTAAAGACCCAAGACTCTCTCAAGAACTGGAGGAAATTGTATCCCAGGTCACCTGCGGCTTTGCCGAATGACAATCCCTTACCAAACCAGGCGCAGCGCCGATGATAGTCTTCGCGAGCGGATGACAGCATTGGCCCATGAACGCCGTCGCTCTCCACATCCACGCATCCAATGCCGCTTAGACGCGAGGGGCACTGTTGGAACCAGCAGAAGCTCTTGCCGCTCTATCGGGAGGAGAAGCCGAAGGTGCGCAAGCGCGATGGCCGCAAGCGATGGATTGGCAGAAGAGCAACAATTTAGGTCCCGATGGCGACCAACGATGGCTGCACTTGATCGAATCAACTCACCGATCGCCGCAGGTCCGGTGCTAACGCTGGTCGATGATTGCACATCGCGCCGGTTAAGCCTATCCAGAATGTCTTCATCGAAAGCTTCAATGGGTGGCGGGGGTTCCTAGATAAAACGCCAGGGTCGAATCTTTTTCGAAGATCCACCGCGCGATGCACAGCCACAGTCAGGCTGATTTAAGAGAAAAAACGCTCACGGGTTCACTTACGCCTCTCAGCTCATGTTCTCCGATGCTGTCCACCATTGCTTCGAGCTGTCCCATTCTCACGAAGGCCTCTGAGAAAAGGACGGGATGGTGGACGGACTTCGTCAGGGTTTCGAGGCGGGAGGCGATGTTCACCGCAGGACCGATCACGGTGAAATCCAGGCGACGTCTGGAACCGATATTGCCATACATGACGTCGCCGACATGGACCCCGAAGCCGCTGGCGATAGATGGTTTTCCAAGCGACATATTGATCGCATTGAGTGCCAACATGCCTTGATGCGCTTCTACGACCGCCTCGAATGTGTTGGCCACGGCCCGTTCCTGTGCCAGCGGAAAGATCGCCAGCAAGCCGTCCCCCATGAATTTGAGAATCTCGCCACCGTGCCGGTCGATCGGATCGGCGATTGCATCAAAGTATGCGTTAAGCAATCCGATGACATCATCGCGTGGCCATGCATTGGCGATGCCGGTAAAACCCCTGATATCGCAGATCACCACCGCCGCAGATACCGTTACACCGCTTCCGCGCGTGGTGGCCCCGGCGAGGATTTCTTCGCTCGCATGCGGCCCCACATAGGTCTGCAGCAGCGTCCTTGCGAGGGCATTCTTAATCCTGACTTCACTGACAAGGGCCAGGACGGGAACCAGTCCCCGAAGGACTGCCAACTGCCCGGGGCTGAAGCCGTCTGCAGCGTCGCTGGCGAAGGTCACGGCATGGCGCTTGTCGAGCGTATGTTGCAACGGCAAGGCGACATAGTCGGTCAAGCCTTCCGCTCGAAGTGCGGCAAAGAGCGGATATGGCCGGGCCGGATTGTCGACCAGCAGGTTCTGCCGCAATTCGTCTCCGCCCTTCGAAAGTTCAAAGATCGGGCTCAACAGGAACTCCGGTGTGAGCTCCGTCCCATGTTCGAAGGTCGTGATCCTGGCTTCGGTAAGACCGGGGACCCATTCGATCCGAGCGCCGAGCCATTGAGGGTTGTTGATCCGGAAGTGCAGCGTCGATCTGGCGACGGGTATCCCGGCCCCGTGAAGGCGCGCACACAACTCGACGAAGATATTGTCGATGAACCGCTCGTTGGATACTTCGTTGAGCATCCAGTGGTGCAGTGACTTCGCCAGCGCGATTTCGGCCGGTGTCTGCTCTTGTTCTGGCATGACCCACCATTTTACAGATTGTCTCGAGAAACGCGACTCGCCACGACGGTCGCGATGCAATATCGTTCATCGGCGAAATCAAGCCGGATCGCAACAAGGGAGTGCAGTGTGCCTGGCTTCGGCGATGGGCCAGAGGCACTGACGACCGTGTGGCGCCAACGGCTGGCTGCGCTGAATGCGCCGGACGAAAATGCGTTTTTGACAATATTTTGGGCGCACCTCTCGATGGACGATGCGCCCCTTCAGGTACAGCCTCATTCATGGACAAAAGTATATCTCGCTATATCTGGACGCACACCTGGCGGCAGCAAGTGGTTATCCTTCTGGTCGTCGCTCTGTCGATGATCCCGTATTTCTTTTCTCTCGACTTGCCCAAGCAGATCATCAACGGTCCGATCCAGGGTGAAGGCTTTCCGACAACCGATGCGGTTCAGCCGTTCTTCGAGGTCAGCCTTGGCCTGCCGTTCCTCGGTTCGCTGGAGGTCTATGCAGGTTATCCATTAGACCGCCTGTCGATGCTCATGGCACTCAGCCTCGAATTTCTCGCGCTGGTCGTCATCAACAACGGCTTCAAATACGTCATCAATACCTACAAGGGGCGGCTCGGCGAGCGGCTCCTGCGTCGCATTCGCTTCCAGCTGATCGACAGGGTCCTGCGCTTTCCGCCGATTTACTTCAAGCGAACGAAAAGCAGCGAAGTCGCGACGATGATCAAGGACGAGGTGGAGCCGCTCGGAGGCTATGCCGGTGACGCCTTCGTCGTGCCTGCCATGTTGGGCGGTCAGATCGTGGCCGCACTCGGGTTCATCCTCGCCCAGAGTTTGTGGTTGGGCATGATCGCCGTCTTCATGGCCATGCTCCAGCTCGGGATTGTTCCGCGTATGCGGCGTCGCCTGATCCGGCTGGGCCGGGAGCGGCAGCTCACGGCCCGCAGGCTTGCTGGCCGCGTCGGAGAAATGGTCGACGGCATCTCGACCATTCATGCCTATGACACGTCGAACTACGAGCGTGCCGACATGGCGCATCGTCTGGGCGCGATCTTTGCCATCCGATACGATCTTTACCAGTGGAAGTTCATGGTGAAGTTCATCAACAACTTCCTCGCCCAGGTCACGCCGTTTCTGTTCTATTCCATCGGCGGCTATCTCACGCTGAAAGGAAGCTTGGACGTGGGGCAGCTGGTCGCCGTCATCAACGCCTACAAGGACTTGCCAGGCCCCTTGAAAGATCTGATCGACTGGGACCAAGGTCGCCAGGACGTCCAGGTGAAGTTCGAGCAGGTGGTCGAACAATTCCAGTCGGATGCCATTCTGTCCGAAGACATACAAAAGGTGTCCGTAGGGTTGCCGCCGGCGCTTCCCGGCGCAATCGCGATCACGGACTTGACGGTCCACGACGACGGCGGTGGTCGCCTGGTTCACGACGTTTCTCTGGACCTTGGCCCGCGCGAAGTCGTTGCTTTCCTCGACGTCAACGGAACGGGGGCGGTTGCGGTCGCCGAGGCGCTCGGTCGCGCGGTCCGCCCAGCATCTGGACGGATATCGGTCGGCGACACCAACATCTTTGACCTGCCGGAATCGGTGAGCGGCCGCCGGATCAGCTACGTGTCTGCCGAAACCTACTTCTTCCACGGGAGCCTGCGGGACAATCTGCTGTATGGGCTCAAGCATGCACAGCTGCGCCCCTTCGAGCGTGGCGGCAAGGCTGCGGCGGTGCGTCGCTGGGAGATCAAGGAAGCGCGCCTGGCCGGCAATGTGGATTTCGACATTCACGGAGAGTGGATCGGGGGCCGTGATTCCTCCGAGCCGGTTGCCGACCGCGACACGCTGAACACCTGGATGCTCGATGCCCTCGAAACGGTGCTGTTGACCGATGACGTTTTTGATCTCGGTCTACGCAGTGTCATCGACCCGCAGTGGAACGAGAAGTTGGCAAGCTTTGCCGTGAGCGCGCGTCAAACGCTGCGTGACCGGCTGACGGAGCTCAATCTGCCGCAGTTGGTGGAGCCCTTCGATTTCGACGCGTACAACAGCGAGGCGACGATCGCCGAAAATCTCTTGTTCGGCAGTGTGGTTGGTGGCGACGCCGCGGCGCGCCAGATCGTGTCGAGCGCCTACTTCCGCTCGGTCATCATCGAAAATGGATTGTCCGACCAGTTATTCGAAGCGGGTCGGATCATCGTCTCCACGATGGTCGAGCTGTTCGGAGAAGATCAGCATAACAATTCCCTAATGCCCGAATTGCCCTTCCTGGAGGGCCGCGAAATGCCGGACTTCGCCCGTCTGCTGAAAGAGGTGGAAGGAAAACGACTGGACCAAACCGACGAGGAGTTGCGCCGAGTTCTCTTCCTGACTGCTTTTTCCTACGTCGAAAGCCGCTTCCGCTTCGGTATCCTCAATGATGATCTGCGGGCGAAGATCGTTCGGGCGCGCCATGCATTCTATGAAAAGCTGCCGGCGGACCTGCAATCATTGATCGCCCGGTTCAACCCTGCCAAATACCAGTCGTCAGCGACGCTGCTCGACAACATCGTCTTTGGCAAGATCAGCCGGACCTATGCGGATTCACACGAGCGGATCAAGGCTCAGCTTCTGATGCTGGCGAAGGAAGAAGGCGCCTTCGGGGACATTCTGGAAGCGGGCCTCGGCTTCGACCTTGGGCCGGGCGGCAAGCGCCTGACGATGGTGCAGCGACAGAAATTGAATGTGGCGAGGGCGGTGATCCGCCGTGCGGATTATTGCATCCTCAACCAGCCACTCCCGGGCCTAAATCCGAGGCTGCAAGCGCAATTGGTCCAAAATGTTATCTCTTTCTTGCGAAAGAATACTGAAGAGTGCACTATCGTTTGGGTTTTATCCAATCCGACCCTATGTTCGTATTTCGAACGTATCGTAATATTCGACAACGGCGAGATCGTGGCCAGTGGCAGCTATGATCAGATCGTTGACGAAGACAGTGTGGTGAAAGAGCTGATCGCTAGGTAGTGTCGAGGCTGAATGCCTCAATCGGAGATGTGAAATGGTCCTAGATGATGAAGTAAGGTGCCTGAGCTCATTGCCCTTCTTTGCATCCGCGAGCCCATCTAAATTGAAGCTTCTGGCTTTCAATTCCGATCGTTTGCGTTTTTCACCAGGCCAAGAATTGTTCCATGAGGGCGACCCTGGAGATGCGGCCTATGTGATCCTGAGCGGTTCCGTTGACATTACGGTCGATACACCACGCGGCGTAGTCAGCGTCGCAACCGCCGACAAGAATTCCATCGTCGGAGAAATTGCTCTGCTGAGTGATGGGTATCGAACAGCGACCGTGAGCGCCCTCACCCCTTTGGAAACGCTGCGCATCGACAAGCAGACCTTCTTGAAGATGATGGCCGAGTGTCCAAGCTTGATGTTCTCTGTATTGAGGGTACTAGCATCGCGACTGACAGCGACAACGTCGGAACTGGCGAAACACAAGGGTCGCGCCGAGTTTGCCTGATGATCATGGGTGAAGGCTGCCTGTCCAGGGGATGATATGAGAGCAGTCGTGGAGGATCGACCGGACGAGCGGCCGACCCCTTTTAGTGTCAAAGTCTGGGGATCCCGGGGATCGACGCCCATGTCCGGCCCCGCATTCGATCGCTATGGCGGCAATACGATCTGCATCGAAGTTCGATGCGGCGACGAAGTGCTGTTCTTTGACGCCGGTACCGGCATCATCCAAGCTGGCATCAGTCTGATGTCGCAGACCACCAGGAAGTTGAGCCTGTTCCTGACGCACTGCCACTATGATCACATCCAGGGCCTGCCCTTCTTCGTGCCGCTGCACAAGCCGGACATGGCTGTCAGCATTGCATCTGCGCATATGGAAGGTCGCATGACGACGCGACAGATCATCGAAGGCCTGATGCAGCCACCCTTCTTTCCAGTGGGGCCGAACATCTTCAAGGCGGCTGTCCGGTACGACGATTTCATGCCGGGAGATGTGCTTGAGCCGGCCGCCGGCATTGTGATGCGAACCGGGCGACTCCACCATCCGGGCGGATCAACCGGTTACAGGATCGAGTTTGCAGGACGGGTTGTGGCCATTATCACCGATACGGAGCACACGCCTGGAGAACTCGACACCAATGTACTCGAGCTCATTGCCGACGCCGATCTGTTTCTCTACGACAGCGCGTATTGCGATGAGGAGATGCAGAAATATAGCGGCTTCGGTCATTCCTCATGGCAACACGCGATACGGCTCGCCGAGGCGGCCAACGTCAAGGATATCGGGCTGCTCCATCACTCGCTCCTGCATGCCGATGACGATTTGGATCGTATTGCCAGGCTTGCCTGCGAACGCTTTCCCCGCGCTCATGTCGTGAAAGACGCGCAGATTTTCGACGTTTGAAGGCGTCGATCCGTCTGCTTTGAACACGGGAAAGAGTGTCGATCACTTGCCGTCATCCGACCGAAAGGTGTTTACTTGAATCCGAAGCCGCAGGTGCGCCCCTTCCTCACCGACAAGGCCGCGCTCCGCTTGGGTATGGTCACGGGGATCATCATGTTCACCTTCGTGACCATGCATTTCCTCAATCATGCATTGCTGATGGTCTCCGACGAGGCGGCGCAGTGGGCGTTGCCCTATTTCAAGCGCGTTTGGCAAAACCCGTTGGGCTCTATCCTGCTCTACGGATCGATATCGGTTCACTTTCTCCTTGCACTGCGCACACTCTACCTTCGGC